>DJAN01000271.1 GCA_002429615.1 Lysobacteraceae bacterium UBA6001 | reverse complement strand
CGGCCGCCGGAGGCTTCCAGCACCGGGCGGATCGCCGCGACCAGCGCGGTGCCATAGCCGCGCGAGGCCGGATCGGGCAGCGGCCCGGGCAGGTAGCACAGCGCCTGGTGGTTCCAGTCGAACGGGCTGGGCTGCAGCAGGGTCATCGGGTCGCGCAGGCCCAGGCGGGTGGCGATGTGTTCGAAGTCGCCGTCCACCGCCAGCGTGGCGGAGGTGAACACCCAGGCCGCGCGCGACTGCTCACGGTGTTCGCGCAACGGGCCGGAGACGTCCAGCGGCGTGCGCTGGCAACGGAAGCCGCGCGGGGTGATTTCGTACCAGCGCACGTCGTTGTCGGGCGCGGGCGCTTCGGGCAGCGCATCGAAATCGAGCACCGGCGCCTCGTCGCCCAGCCAGCGCGACAGGCGCCCGGCGGCTTCGCGCGCCCGCGCGGCGCAGGCATCCAGTCCGGGCGAGGCATCGCACAGCGGGTCCAGCGCGCCCTGCAGGTGCTGCAGGGCCGTCACCACCGCATCGAAACCCTCGCGCACCTGCGGTCGCGCCAGGGCGCGCCACTGCGTGCCCCGCGGCGGCAGCCCTTCCATGTCCGCGCGCAGCTGGCGCAGCGCTTCATCGAGCTGCTGCACCGGCGCCTGCAACACCGCCTGCGCGCCACCGACCAGGCGCGACTCGGCCACGCAGTCACGCGCCAGCTCCTGCCACGGGCGCATGCCGAAGCCTTCGCCGAAGAAATTGCTCGCCAGTTCCGGCAGCTGGTGCGCCTCGTCGATGACGAAGGCTTCCGCACCGGGCAGGATCTCGCCGAAACCCTCCTGCTTCAGCGCCAGGTCGGCGAGCAGCAGGTGATGGTTCACCACCACCAGGTTCGCCGCCTGTGCGCGCTGGCGTGCCTGCACCACGAAGCATTCGCTCCAGAACGGGCACTCGGTGCCGAGGCAGTTGTCGACGGTGGAAGTCACCATCGGCAGCAGCGGCGAGTCGTCCGGCAACGCCTCCAGCTCGGCCATGTCGCCGAAGCGGGTGCGCCCGCTCCAGGCCAGGATGCGCTGGAACTGCGCGACCTGCTCGGGGCTGGCGAAGCGCGGCTCGCCGCGCGCCTGCTGCAGGCGATAGCGGCACAGGTAGTTGGCGCGGCCCTTGAGCAGCGCCGATTCCACGCCCACGCCCAGCGCGGCGCGCACGCGCGGCAGGTCGCGATGGTAGAGCTGGTCCTGCAGCGCGCGGGTGCCGGTGGAGATGATGGTCTTCATGCCGGACAACAGCACCGGCACCAGGTAGGCGAAGGTCTTGCCGGTGCCGGTACCCGCCTCGGCCAGCAGCACGTCGCGCTGGTCGAACGCGTCGGCGATGGCGGTCGTCAGGTGCAGCTGCGACGGCCGCGGCGTGAAGCCGGCGATGTGCTGGGCGAGCGCGCCCTGCGCGTCGAGCGCTTCGCGGCTGGCGTTGGCGAGCAGGGACATGGGAGCGGGATCGGCGGGAAGTCGGAGTCAGGGGTGGCGGGAGCGCCGGGCGCCCGCCACGCTGCGACGCATGCCCGTGCCCGGCGCGGGATCAGTAACGCTTGATCCCCGGCACCGTGCAGCCTTCGATCTGCGCTTTCGCCGAGGCGGCGTTTTCCTTCTCGCCACGCGCCAGGCGCGCCTGCTCGATGGTCGCCCAGTGGCGGCGGCACACCGGGCCGGTCTTCGAGCCCAGGTCCACGGCGCGCTTGGCGTAGGTCTCCGCGCCCTTCCAGTCGGCCTGCAGCAGCGCCACCTCGGCGCGTTCCTGCAGCACGCCCGGGTCCTCGGCCACCAGCGCCAGGGCCTGGTCGAGCGTCGCCGCGGCACCCGGCAGATCGCCGGCCTCGCGCTTGCGCTTGGCGCTGTCGCGCAGGTCATCCACCTGGGTGTCGCGCAGCGGCTGCACCGACAGCTCGGTGTCGTCCACGCCGGCGGTCTTGTCCACCGCGGCCATGCGCTGCGCCGGCGTGGTGGTGTCGGTGACCACCGGCGGCGGCGGCGCGCTGGAGCAGGCGGCCAGGGCCAGGACCAGGAGGGCCGGGATCGCGCGCAACGTCATCGGGAATTCGGGCTTCATCATCAACTCACTGTTCGGGCGGGGGCGAGGCCTGCGCCGGTTCGGCCTGCTTTTCCTTCTTGTCCAGGCCGAACCAGCTGCGCCAGCCACCGCCGCGGCTCTCGCCTTCGGTCGCGGTCTCGCCATCGACCGGCGCGGCGCCGGCACTGCAGGGCACATAGGCCGGCGCATAGCCGACCACGAACGGGAACTGGCGCGCGCCCGGACACTCCACATCGGTGGTGCCCGAACCGCTGGCTTCCACCCATTGCCAGTCCAGGCCCTTGCCGTTGACCTTCAGCGCGGCGCTCGGCAGCCGGGTGAAGATGCCCGACCATACCCGCATCGCACCGGTGGCGCCGTAAAGACCGGCCTGCTGGTTCTGGTCGTTGCCGATCCAGATCACCGCCAGGTGGTCGCCGGTATAACCGGCGAACCAGCTGTCGCGGCCATCGTTGGTGGTGCCGGTCTTGCCGGCCGGGGTGAGCCGGCCCAGGCCATCGGCCATCAGCTGGTGCGCGGTGCCGCTGCTGACCACCTGCTGCATGCCCACGCCGATCAGGTTGGCGGCGATCGAGTCGCCCTCCTGCGCCGGCGCCGGGGTCTTGTCGTAGCGCTTGAGCAGCTTGCCCTGCGGGTCGAGCACGCCGCGCACGGCGTGCAGCGGCTGGATCTCGCCGCCCGACGCCAGGAACTGGTACAGCTGCGCCATCGCGTAGGGGCTCTGGTCGGTCGAACCGAGGATCAGCGCCGGGTTGGGATCGGCCTGCAGGCCGGCGAGCACGTGGATCAGCTGGGCGATGCGCTCCGGGCCGACCTGCATGCCCACCCGCACCGTGGCCTGGTTGTACGAATGCGCCAACGCATCGACCAGCCGCACCGTGCCGTGGCTACGGTGGTCGGCATTGTCCGGCGACCAGGTGCGGCCGCGCGCCAGTTGTACCGTCACCGGCGAATCGTCCACCCAGCTGGACAGCGACCAGCGGTCCGGCGAAGCCAGCGCGAGCAGGTAGACGAACGGCTTGAGCAGCGAGCCGACCGGCCGCTGCGCTTCCACCGCGCGGTTGAAGCCGGGGTCGGAGACCTGCCCGCTGCCGATCACCGCGATGACATCGCCGTTGTGCACGTCGGTCATCACCAGGCCGGCTTGCAGCGGCGGGCGCTTCTTGGTCTCCAGCGACTTCAGCGTGCGCGTCACCGCGCCTTCGGCGTAGGCCTGCGCCGACGGCGACATGCCGGTGAGCACGCTCATGCCGGCGCCCTGCAGCACGCTTTCCGGGTAATCGTGGGCGAGCTGGCGGCGCACCAGGTCCACGTAGGCCGGGAAGCGGTTGGCGGCGACCAGGCCGGGCTGTTCGGGCACGCCCAGCGGGGCGGCGAGCGCGCGCTTGAACTCGGCGTCGTTGATCAGGCCGCTCTCATGCAGCTTGCCCAGCACGAAATTGCGCCGGTCCAGCGCGCGCTCCGGGCTGCGACGCGGGTCGTAGTAGGACGGCCCCTTGACCAGGCCGATCAGCAACGCGACCTGTTCGGTGGTCAACGAATTGAGGTCGCGGCCAAACCAGAACTCCGCGCCCGACGCCACGCCGTGTACCGCCTGGCTGCCGCGCTGGCCCAGATAGACCTGGTTGAGATAGGCCTCCAGGATGGTGCGCTTGTCGTAGCGCGCCTCCATGATCAACGCATAGAGAATCTCGTTGAACTTGCGGGTGAAGGTCTGTTCCTTGCCGATGCCGAGCAGGCCGCTGCGCGCCAGCTGCTGGGTCAACGTGCTGGCGCCCTGGCGGGTCTGCCCGCCGGAACGCACCATCACCCACGCCGCGCGGATCATGCCGCTGACGTCGATGCCGTGGTGCGAATTGAAATCGCGGTCTTCCACCGCCTGCAGGCCGGTGACCAGCAGCTCGGGCACTTCTTCCAGGCGCACCAGGCGGCGCTCTTCCTGCTTCTGCCCGTACAGCGTGGCGATGCGCGCCGGATCCAGGCGCGCGGCACGCAGCGCCTTGCGGCTGCTGACATCGCGCAGCGCGGCGACCCGGCCACCGCTGACGCTGACCTCGATGCGGCGCGCCGGCACGCGCCCATCCACATCGACGTAGCCACGGCTGGAAATGACGAAACGCCCACCATCGCGCTGGTAGGTGCCGGGCAGCTGGCCGCTGCCGTCATCGCGATAGGACGCGGCATCCAGCTCGGTCTTCAGTGTCGCCGCATCCATCGCCTTGCCCGGCGCCAGCCCCAGCGGGCGGGCGTAGACACGGGTGGGAATCTGCCAGCGCAGTTCACCGAAGCGCTGGGTGACCTGTTGGTTCAGGTACAGCGTGTAGGGAATCAGGAAACCCAGCGCCAGCGCCAGGGCCGCCAGGCCCCACACGATCAGGCGACGCTGCCACAGGGGGCCCGTCTGTTCCTCGTCGAAGTCGTCTTCGATGTCTTCGGGATCGTCGTAATCGTGGTGTCGCGGCACGGGAATGCGAGAATGTGGGCTTCGGCGAGTCTAGCGCAGCCGGCGCGGCGGTTGCGTCCGGCGCGATCCCCGCTCATAAGGTGTTATGGAAGCAGAAATGATCGCAAAGCCCGTTCCGGCGGCCCGCATCGCCTTTCCGGCCTCCCCGCGCGCGGCGCGGCGGCCCTACTGAGCGGGGCACGGCGCATGTCGATCTCGGACTGGAGCTACTTCCTGCAGCGCATGCGCGGCCTCGCCCGGCGCGGGCTGGCCAGCCTGCGCGCACGCGGCTGGCGCGCCACCTTGTCACGCGCCCGCGTGCATCTGCAGCCCGTCGCCGCCGACAGCGGCGCGCCGCTGTGGTTTCCGCCCAAGGCCGCGTTCGCGCCGTTCGCGGTGCCATGCAGCGATACGCCGGTGGTCTCGATCGTCATTCCGGTCTACAACCATCTCGACCACACGCTGGCCTGCCTGCGTGCGCTGGCGGCATATCCACCGACGCTGGCCTGCGAGGTCATCGTCGTCGACGATGCCGGCGACGGCGATGACACCCCGCGCGTGCTGCCGCAGGTCGACGGCCTGCGCTACCACCGCCGCGTGAGCAATGGCGGTTTCATCGCCGCCTGCACCGATGGCATCGCGCTGGCACGCGGCGAATACGTGGTGCTGCTGAACAACGACACGGTGCCGCAGCCCGGCTGGCTGGATGCGCTGATCGGCACCTTCGCCACGCATCCACGCGCCGGCCTGGTCGGCGCGCAGCTGCTGTACCCGGATGGCCGCCTGCAGGAATCCGGCGGCGTGGTGTTCGCCGATGGCAGCGCGTGGAGCTATGGGCGTTTCGAATCGCCGTCCGATCCGCGCTACGCGTATGTGCGCGAGATGGACTACGTTTCCGGCGCGGCGCTGGCGATCCCGCGCGCACTGCTCGCGCGCATCGGCGGCCTGGACGCGCGCTACAAGCCGGCCTACTACGAAGACACCGACCTCGCCTTCGCGGTGCGCGCCAGCGGCCACCAGGTGCTGGTGCAGCCGGCGGCGCGGGTCGTGCATGACGAGGGCACCAGCCACGGCACCGATACCGGCAGTGGGATCAAGGCCTACCAGGTGCGCAACCGCGGCGTGTTCGCGGAGAAATGGGCCGGGGTGCTCGGCACCCACGCCGCGGTCGGCAGCGTGCCCTCGCCCGCGCTGCTGCACCGGCAACAGCGCCAAGTGCTGATCCTCGACGAGGCGGTACCGCAGCCGGACCGGGATTCCGGCTCGCTGCGCCAGTTCAACCTGATTCGCCTGCTGGTCGACGCGGGCGCGCACGTGGTGTTCGTGCCGACGGCGCGCGCGCATGGCGGCCGCCACACCGCGGCGCTGCAGGCGCTGGGCGTGGAGGTATGGCACGCGCCGCAGTTCGACCGCCTCGCCGGTTGGCTGCGCCAGCACGGCCCGCGCTTCCACGCCGTGCTGATGGTGCGCCACCACGTCGCCGACGCCAGCCTGCCGCTGCTGCGCCGCTACGCACCGCAGGCGCGCACGGTGTTCGACACCGTGGACCTGCACTACCTGCGCGAGCGTCGCGGCGCCGAAGTGGCCGGCGATG
>DJAN01000226.1 GCA_002429615.1 Lysobacteraceae bacterium UBA6001 | reverse complement strand
CGATCTGCCTCGGTACCGCCGGCAGGCGCGCCGGCCGTGGCGGTGGGGGCGGTGTCGGCGGCGCAGGCAGGCCCGGCGAGGGCTAGCAGCAGGGAGGTCAGCACAATCGAAGCAGGCAGGCGCATAGGGGTTCCGGTCAGAAGCTTCAGTGCGAATAGGCGCGCGGCAGCGCGGTCGGCGTGGCCATGTAGCGGTCGCGCAGCTCGGTCTGGCGCGAGCGCATCGGCATCGCCCGGCCGCCCAGCCAGACCTGTTCGGCGTAATGCGCCACGTCGAGCGGGTCGCCATCCCACAGCACCAGGTCGGCACGCTTGCCCACCGCGATGCTGCCGATCTGCGCCGACACGCCGAAGATCTCCGCCGGCACGCGGGTCATGCCGGCCAGCCCGGCCTCCCACGGCAGGCCATGGGCCACGGCATTGCCGGCCAGCTGGCGCAGCTTGCGCGCGTTGTGCGAGGCGTCGTTGGACTGGCTGAAGCTCACCGCCACGCCGGCGGCGTGCAGGCGCGCGGCATTCTCCAGCGTCGCGCCGACCTGGTCGAAGTTGGCCGGCAGGTCCGCCAGCGCATCCACCAATACCGGCACCTGCGCCTGCGCCAGCAACGGCGCCAGCTTCCACGCCTCGCTGCCACCGGCGATGGCGATGCGCACCTTCTCGCGCTGCGCCCAGCGAACCAGCTGGCGGATGTCGGCGGCGCGTTCGACCTGCACCACAATGCGGCCGTTGCCGGCGAGGTAGCGCGCCAGCGTGGCGCGGCCGGCCGGCGTGAGCAGCGCGTGCGGCGAATCCAGCGGCACGCGGCCGCGTGCTTCGTCCACCAGCTGGTCGAGCAGCATCCACTGCGCGGCGCGCGAATTGCCGGTCAGTTCCGCGGCGGCGGCGCCAATACGGATGAACAAGGCGCGCGGTCCGAGCGGGTCGGGGCTGCCGTCCAGCCGCACCACGCCACCCTGTCCGGCGATGAAGGCGCCCTCGGTGGTCGCGCCGAGCGCGGTGAAGCCGATGCCTTCCACGCGCGCGACCGGCACCAGCACCGAGTCGGGGTTGTAGGCGAGGGTGACGTCGAACTCCGGGCGCATCGGCTGCTCGTGCAGCTTCAGGCCGCTGTCGACGGTCTCCTCCTCGCCGGACACCTCTTCGATGCCGATTTCGGTGATACCGCCAAAGAATGCCGGCGTCAGCGGACGGCCGTGGGCCTCGACGACCACGGCACCCGCCGGCGCGGTGAGCGCCGGGCCGATGGCGCGGATGATGCCGTCGCGGACCAGCACGTCGGCGTGCTGCAGCGTGCCCTGCGCGGTGGCGGTATGCACGGTCGCGTCGCGGACCAGCAGGTCCTGCGCGACGGCGGGGCCGGCGAGCAGGGCGAGGGTGGCGAGCAGGGCGGTGGCCAGGCGGTTCACGGGCTCACCTCCTGGCCGAGCATGAAGTCGGACATCGGCTGCAGGCGCTGCTGATGGCGGTCGTAGACCTCGGCGCCATCGATGTAGACCTGTTCGGCGAGCGCGTAGGAACTGAAGGGGCTACCGTTCCACACCACCACGTCGCCCATCTTGCCGGCCTCCAGGGTGCCGGTCTGTTGCTCGATGCCCAGCGCCTTGGCGGCATTGGCGGTCAGCCAGACGATGGCGTGCTCAGGGGGTATCTCGATGCCGGCACGGTGCGCGGTACCGATCGCCTTGGCCGCCTCCTGGTTGAGGCGCTGGATGCCTTCCTCCGAATCCGAATGCACGATGGCGCAGCTCTTCGGCACCCGGTCCACCAGCGCGATGTTCTCCTGGATGCCGTCGAAGGCCTCCATCTTGAAGCCCCACCAGTCGGCCCACATGCCGGCGCAGACATTCTCGGCGGCCAGCCGGTCGCCGATCTTGTAGGCCTCCACCGCGTGGTGGAACGCGGCGATGTGGAAACCGAACTCCTTGGACAGGTCGAGCATCGTCGCCATCTCGTCGGCGCGGTAGCAGTGGATGTGCACGCGGATGTCGCCGTTGATCGCGCCGGCCAGCGTGTCCAGCTTGAGGTCGCGCTTGCCGCCGCTGTCGCCGCCGCTGTCCTCGCCGCCGGACTTGCTCCACCAGTGCTTCTTCTCGGTCGTCGATTTCTTCGGCGCGTTCTTGCGCAGGTACTCTGCCGCGTCGATGAAGGCCGCACGGTAGCCGGCGACGTTGCCCATGCGGGTGGCCGGGCCGCCCTTCTCGCCGTAGACGCGCTTGGGATTCTCGCCGCAGGCCATCTTCAGGCCCCACGGCGCGCCGGGGAACTTCATCGCCTGGTAGGTGGTGGCCGGTACGTTCTTCAAGGTCACGCCGCGGCCGCCGATCAGGTTGGCCGAGCCGGGCAGCACCTGCAGCGAGGTGATGCCGCCGGCCAGCGCGGTGAGGAAGCCCGGGTCCTGCGGCCAGATCGAATGCTCGGCCCAGACATTCGGCGTCACCGGCGCGGTCATCTCGTTGCCGTCGCTATGCGCCTTCACGCCCGGGCTCGGGTACACGCCCAGGTGCGAGTGGATATCGATGATGCCGGGCGTCACCCACTTGCCATGGCCGTCCACGCGCAGTGCGTTGGCGGGCGCGGCGAGCGCGCGGCCCACCGCCTGCACGCGGCCGTCGGCCAGCAGCACGTCGGCATCGTCCAGGCGCTCGCCGGTGCCGGTGAGCACGGTGGCGTGTTCGATCAGTACCGGCACCGAGGCCAGCGGCTTGTAGGTGCTCGGATACGGATCGTCGACGAAACGCGGCGCGGCGGCGGCCGGGCCGCACAGCAGCACGCCGGCCAGGCCGGTGAGCAGGAGGTGGCGCATCAGGTTGTCCCCGGGAGAGCTGGAAGCTTGCCTTCACGCTAGAGCAGCGTCGCCGGGTTGCCAAGCCCCGGAAGACAGGGTGTGCGCGGCGCGCTAACAGGTCCGCCGGCATGCTGGGCGCCCCTTGTCACCGGAGCCGCCGATGCCCCGTTCGCAGACCGCACGGCAGATCGCCGAAGTGCTGGAATTCTGGGAGACCGCCGGGCCCGAACGCTGGTTCGGCCACAACGAATCGTTCGATGCCAACTTCCGCACCCACTTCCTGGACGCACACCATGCGGCGGCGCGGCGCGAGCATGAAGACTGGATGGACAGCGCCGACGGCGCGCTGGCGCTGCTGATCCTGCTCGACCAGTTTCCGCGCAACTGCTTCCGCGGCAGCGCGCATTCGTATGCCACCGACGGCCTGGCGCTGCACTACGCCAAGCGTGCGGTGGCGGCGGGCTTCGATTACGACGTGGCCCCGTCGCTCCGTATGTTCTTCTACCTGCCTTACGAGCACAGCGAGGCACTGGCGGAGCAGGCGCGCTCGGTGGAGCTGCACCAGGGCCTGCCGGAAGCAGATGCGGACAAATGGGCGCTGATGCACCAGGACATCATCAGCCGCTTCGGTCGCTTTCCGCATCGCAATGCGGCGCTGGGCCGGGAGACGACGGCGGCCGAACAACAGTTCCTCGACGAAGGTGGCTTCGCCGGCTGAGCCAGTCGAGGCTGAAGCCCCTCCCACAACACCACCGCCCGCTTCTTCCTTGTGGGATGTTCCCTGTAGGAGGGGCTTCAGCCCCGACCGGAAAAACAGACGGCCCCGCCATCCGGATGGAGCCAATAAAAAACGCCGCTTGCGCGGCGTTTTTCGTTACTTCCGTATGCCGATCAGTACTTCGGCACACTGCCATCCACTTCGTCCGACCAGGCATCAATGCCGCCGGTGACGTTGTAGACCTGGGTGAAACCCTGCGCGCGGAACTGCTCGGCAGCCTGCTGGCTGCGGCCACCGTGGTGGCACAGGAAAGCCAGGGCGGTGTCCTTCGGCAGCGCTTCCAGCTCGGCGCGGCCCTGGCCGTCGAAGCTGCGGAACGGCACATTGACCGCAGCGATGGCGCGCTCGTCGGCCGGGCGCACGTCCACCAGGATCACGCTGCCGGCGGTCACGCGGTCGGCGGCATCGCGCACGGCCAGTTCCTGCACCGGCTTGGGCGCGTTCGGGTTGTCGATCGCCAGGCCGCGGCCGCGCATGTCGTCCACCCAGTCGATGGTCACGCCTTCGGCGCGGCGCGCGCTGGACAGGTCGAACTGCACGCGCAGGCCGTTGGATTCGGCGGCGATGGCGTTCGGATCGGTCGGCACCAGTTGGAAGTTCGGCTGGAACTGCGCGTTGATCGACAGCGCCAGCGAGGCGCCCGGGGCATCGGCCAGCGCGCCCTTGAGCATCTCCACCGCGGCCGGGGTGATGGTGATCTTCGGCGGGCTGCGGTCCGGCGCCTGCAGGCCGAGCAGGCCGCTCAGCTCACCGCTGTTGGCCAGCTGCTCGATGATGTCGCTGCCGCCGACCAGTTCGCCGTCGATGTAGAGCTGCGGAATGGTCGGCCAGTCGCCGTAGGCCTTGATGCCTTCGCGGATTTCCTGGTCGGCCAGCACGTTGACGTGCGCGTACTCCACGCCCAGGCCGTCGAGCACGCCCACCGCCTTGGCCGAGAAGCCGCACTGCGGCATGCCGGGCTGGCCCTTCATGAACAGGACGACGCGGTTGGACTGGAGCAGCGATTCGATGCGCGAGCGCAGGGCGGGGTCGAGGGACATCGGGAAACGGCCGGCAAAGGTGGGACCGCTCATTCTACCGGCGTGCGATCATGACGGCATGACTGCGCCGGAAACACTGTATCGCCCCGCTGCCGTGCGTCCCGGCCGCCCCCGTCACCTGTGGGCCTGGGCGCTGGCGGCCTCGCAGCTGCTGGTTGTCTGGCTGTGGTGGCGCTACGGCTGGATGGCCGGCCTGCCGGCGATGCTGCTCAGCCACGCCTACTTCATGGGCCAGGTGTTCCTGCCGCGCTCGCGGCTGTACGCGCCGGTGGTGCGGCGCCGGCCCGGCGGCGGCGAGGCGGTCTGGCTGACCATCGACGACGGCCCCTCCGACGACACCCTGGCGATGCTCGACCTGCTCGATGCCCACGACGCCAAGGCCACGTTCTTCCTGGTTGGCGAGCGTGCCGCCCGGCAGCCGGTGCTGGTACGCGAGATCCTGCGCCGCGGGCACGACCTCGGCAACCACAGCGACAGCCATCCGCAGGCCTGGTTCTGGGCGCTCGGCCCGAAGGCGATGGCGCGTGAGATCGGCCAGGCACAGCGCACCCTGGCGGACATCGCCGGCACGCCGCCGCGCTGGTACCGCTCGGTGGTCGGCATGACCAACCCGTTCGTCGCCGCGCCCCTGCATGCGCACGGCCTGCGCCGCGTGGCCTGGACCGCGCGCGGCTTCGATGGCGTGGATTGCGAACCGGTGCAGACCGTGGCGCGCATCGCACGCGATCTGGCGCCCGGCGCCATCGTGCTGCTGCACGAAGGCGCCGCGCACGGCCACAACCCGGCGATCCTGCGCGGCGTGCTGGACGAACTGGGGGCGCGCGGCCTGCGCGTGGCGTTGCCGGATGCCGAGGCCCAGCCCTAGGCCAGGCTGCCCAGCACCATCAGCAGCGCCACCAGCACCAGCGCCGCCAGCGAGAACACCCCGCCGAGGATGCCGAACACGCGCCGCCGCTGCGCCTGGAACAGGCTGACCACGGAGAAGGCGAGCGCGATCAGGCCCATCAGCAGCCCGAACATCAGCACCAGTCCGACCAGGATCGTCGACGGCGCGTTTTCGTCCATGCCGCCGGGGGTGCTGGCCGACATCACGCCGGCCAACACGATGCCCGACAGCAGCACCAGGCCACTGCCCAGGCTGAGAATGAAGGAAGCGATACCCCAGCCGGAATGCCGGATCGGTGTGTTCATGAAGGTCCCCTGGATTTGCAGTGATGATCAGGCGTGGGCGTGTCGTGCGACCACCAGCCAGTTGTTGAACGGCGTAGCGCCGTAGAGCGGTGTGCACTCGGCGCGCAACCCCTGCGCGGCGAGCGTGGCGAGCAGGCCATCGCGGCTCGGATAGTCGCGTGGCGCGGTGCGCATCCAGCCACTGAGGTGGCCGAGCCGGTCGGCCAGGCGGGTCAGCCGGCCGCGCGGATGGTCGCCGGCCAGCGGCGTGCGGATCACCAGCGGCGCGCCCGGTGCGAGCCGGGTGGCGG
>DJAN01000077.1 GCA_002429615.1 Lysobacteraceae bacterium UBA6001 | reverse complement strand
TCCGATCTCGACCGCCGCCGCCACGCTGCGCCCGATCAGCACCCCGGCCCCGCGCTATCCGCCGGAAGCGCTGCGTGCCGGCACTTCGGGCGAAGTGCTGGTCGAGATCACCGTCGGTACCGACGGCTCGGTGACCAACTCGCGCGTGCTGCGCGCCAACCCGGCGCGCGTGTTCGACCGCGAAGCACTGAATGCCACCAAGCGCTGGAAGTTCGAGCCGGTGGCCGCGCCGGTGACCACCCGCCGCACGCTGTCGTTCAGCCCGGGCACCTGATCGGTCCCGTGACACACCTGGGGCCCGGGATTTTCCCGGGCCTTTTTTTCGCCACTGGCCCATGGCCGCGCAAGCGGATCGGGCCCCATCGGAAGGACATCGATGCGTTTGTACCGCTGGCGGACCCTGCCGCTGATGCTGTTGCTGCTGGCCGTGCCGGCCCTCGCCCGCCAGGCGCCAGCCGATGATTTCGCCGCGCAGCTGGAGGCGACGGCCGCCACGCTGGAGGCCGGTCCGAATGCGCAGGGCCAGGCGACGCTGGAGCGGATGATCGCCGACCCACGCTTCGACACCCTCGCCGCGCCGCGGCAGGCCGCCGCGCTCGCCGTGGCCGGCTGGAACGCGCTGGGCCTGTCGCAGCTGGCCAGGTCACGCGAACTGCTGGAGCGGGCCAGCACGGTCGCGCCATCGATGGGCGCGATCTGGTACATGCGCGCGGTCGCCGACCACCAGGCCGGCGAGCCCGACCTGGCCGCCGCTCATCTCGCCCGCCGCGTCACTGTCGAGCCGCAGACGCTGGACGCGCTGGACCCCGGCGTGATCTACAGCTTCATGCGCGACGCACCGCCGGACGGCGAAGGCCGCCGCGCGCTGCTGCAGGCCCTGTTCGACGCGCATTGGCGCATCGGCGGCACCGAGCCCACCGCCGAGTGGTACGCGCTGGCGGTGCTGCAGTACGAAGCCGGCCAGCGCGATGCGCTGCCGGCCATCCTTGCCCGCATCGACAGCGCCGACGGCATGGTGCGGGTGCGCGCCGACCGCCGTTTCGACGCCTGGGTGGACCGCGCCGCGCCGCGCTGGGACGTGCGCCGCGCGGTGCAGCAGCAGCAGGATGCGCTGCGCGTGGCCAATCTGCTCGATCCGGATGACATGAGCGTGCTGGCGAACCTGGCCGCGACGATGCTGTCGCTGGGCGAGTACGAGGAAGTGCTGCGCATGAGCGAGCAGGTCGATGCGATGGTGACCGCCGCGCAGGCGCAAGGCGCCGACGGCCCCTACACGCACATGGACCAGTTCCTGTGGCTGATGGAGAACCGCGTCAGCGCGCTGCGCCGGCTGGGCCGTATCGACGAGGCCTTGGCCTTGCGCCGGCGACTGGGGCAGATGCCCGAGCAGGGCCAGCGCAACGTGAGCCAGGCACTGAACCTGGGCGAGATGCTGGTGGGCATGCAGCGCCCCCAGGAAGCGCTCGACGCCGTGTCCGTACTGGGCGAGACCTCGCCCTACGGCGAGATGGTCGCGCACATGCTAAAGCTGCTGGCCGCGCGGCAGATGCATGACCAGGCGACCGCCACGCAGGCGCTGGACTACCTGCGTGCGCACCGCGCCGACGCGCCGCGCGTCTGGCTGACCTGCCTGCTGCTGATCGACGCCCAGGACGAAGCCGCCGAGTTCGTGCGTGCGGAACTGGCCTCGCCCTGGCGGCGCGGTGACATGCTGTTCGACCTGCAGGACCAGAAGGATCCGGAACCGTTGCCGGCATTCGCGCCGCTGGAGCCGCGCGCGCAGGCGCTGAAGGCGCGCCGGGATGTGCGCGCGGCGATCGACGCGGTGGGTCGCGTGGAGCACTACGACGTCGAGCTGTAAGGCGGGAAAACGCCGAGCATCAACGATGCCCGGCGCGTGATCGTGCCCCGCGGCGGTGCTACATGCCGCTGGCGGCCTGCTTCATGGCCTTGTCGTGCCCGGCCTGCATCTCGGCGGCGGTCAATTTGCCATCGCCGTTGGTGTCCATCTTCGCGAACATCTTGGCCGAGCCCGCGGCGTGTTCGGCCGACGAGATGCGGCCATCGCCGTCGGTATCGATCTCCTTGATCTTGTCGGCCGAGGACATCTTCATCCTGGCGGCTTTGTCGGCGTTGCCCTTGGCGGCCCAGTGCGCGTCCATTTCGGCGGCGGTGACGTAGCCGTCCTTGTTGGCGTCCATGGCGGTGAACATCTGCTGCGCGCCGGCGGCATGTTCGGCACTGGTGACGACGCCATCGCCGTTGGCGTCCATCTTCGCGGACTTGTCGCCCGCCATCGCCAGCGCCGGAAGCATCAACAGGGCGCCAAGCGCCGGGATCATGAGATTACGTTTCATCCTGCCCTCCGCAGGTCTGGGTGTGCGGCGAGCGTGCGCGTGGTTTCGTTGCGTGGCCGTCAATCCGGTGCGAAGTGGTTGTGCGCACGGCTGAACCGCTCAGGGGAGCGTTGCATGGAAACGGTTTAGGGGGCGATGGCGGCGGGATTGTGGACAGCCGCGGGGATTTGATTCCCGTATCGCTTCTGTATGCCCTTATCCCTTTTGTATTCCCTTATCCCTTTTGTAGGAGCGGCTTCAGCCGCGACCGCCATATCGCACACCGCGACGGCAAGGATCATCGCGATCGACACGATACCGCGGCGGTTGAACGCACGGTCGCGGCTGAAGCCGCTCCTACAAAGGGGAGAAAGCGAAGGGAAGAAAGGTTGAAGAAGAGCAGAAAAGAAAAGCCCGGCGTTTCCGCCGGGCTTTCCAAGGGCTCTAATCCGCCCAGCCTCAACCGCTGATCGCCAAGCGCTCCTGGTGATAGCGGCGCACCGCCGCCAGCCACAGCAGCGCCGCCAGACCAAAGCCCGCGCCGAGATACACCGCCCATACCTGCATGTCGATCGTCTCGTGACGGATGATCTTCAGCAGCATCTGGTTCTGCGCCAGGAACGGCACCGCGAACTGCCACAGCTGCGTCTTCAGCGGATACACCATCAGCGCGTAGCCCGGCAGCATCGGCATCAACATCAGCCAGGTCATGTGGCTCTGCGCCTCCTTCATGCTCTTGGCCGCCGCCGCCAGGTACGTCAGCAGCGACGTACCGATGAACAGCATCGGCAGCAGCACGAACAGCATCTGCACCATCGACAGATAGCTGACATTGAGCTGGCGCGCCATGCCGGTGGCGAACATCGCGCTGAACTTGAACGCGAGCAGCGTCAACAGCAACGACACCACGCCGATCACGCAGGCCGCGGCGATCTTGCCACTGACCACCGCGCTGCGCGGCGCCGGCGTGGCCAGCAACGGCTCCAGCGACTGCCGCTCGCGCTCGCCGGCGGTGGCATCCAGGATCAGATACGCGCCGCCCAGGAACGAGGTGATGATCAGCAGCACCGGCAGCAGCAGCGACATATAGAAGCCACGCTTGGCCTCCGCCGTCGCCAGGTCCTGCATGCCCACGTCCACCGGCCGCGCGACCTGCGCATCGATGCCACGCGCCAGCAGGCGCAAAGCGCCGACCTGCTGCCCATACGCGCCCAGCGCCGCCTGCAGGCGCGTGCTGGGGATATCGGCATCGCGACGGGTGGTGTCGCGCAGGATCTCCACCAGCGCCGGACGCCCCTCGCGCCAGGCCTGCGGGTAGTCGCTGCTGATGCGCAGTGCCACGTCGATATCCTGGCTGCGGATCGCCGCGGTCAGGTCATCCGGCGCGGCCACCGCGTTCAGGCCTTGCGCCTTGAGGAAGGCGACCAGGTTCGGCGCGGCCTCGGCGTTGACGGTGGGAATGTCCAGCGGCTTGTCGATCTGGGTCTTCACCCGCGACTCGGCCAGCGCGTTCATGCCCAGGATCAGCACCGGATACAGCAACGGCGCCAGCAGCAGCGAGAGCAACAGCGTGCGGCGATCGCGCGAGATGTCGCGCAGCTCCTTGCGCATCACCGTCCATACGGTGGCGAGCAGGCCACGCTTCTTGGGTTCCATCTGGTTCATGCGTGCAGTCCCTCGTCCGAACCGATCGCCTTGACGAAGGCGTCTTCCAGGTTGTCCTCGCCGGTCTGCGCACGCAGCTCGTCGGCGCTGCCCGCCGCCACCACCGTGCCCTTGGCGATGATGGCGATGCTGTCGCACAGCGCCGCCACCTCCTGCATGATGTGGCTGGAGAAGATCACGCAGCGCCCTTCCTCGCGCAGCTGACGCAGGAAGCCGCGCAGCGCACGGGTGGTCATCACGTCCAGGCCGTTGGTCGGCTCGTCGAGGATCACGTTGCGCGGATCATGGACAAGCGCGCGGGCAATCGCGGTCTTGGTGCGCTGGCCCTGGCTGAAGCCTTCGGTCTGGCGGTCGAGGATGTCGTCCATGTCCAGCGCCTTGGACAGCACGCGCACGCGCTCGGCGATGTGCGAAGCCGACATGCCGTGCAGCTGACCAAAGTAGGTGATGTTCTCGCGCGCGGTGAGGCGCTTGTAGACGCCACGCGCATCGGGCAGCACGCCGAGGCGGCGGCGCACCGCGACCGGATCGCGGGTGACATCGATGCCGTCCACGGTGATGCGCCCGCTGTCGGGCGTCATCAGCGTATAGAGCATGCGCAGCGTGGTGGTCTTGCCGGCGCCATTGGGGCCGAGCAGACCGGTGATGCGGCCATCGCCGGCGCTGAAGCTGACCCCGTCCACGGCCTTGACCAGGCCGGTGCGGGTCTTGAACGACTTGTGCAGGTCTTCGGCGACGATCATGCCGCGTCCTCCATGTAAGCGATGGCGTGCATCAGGGTTCCCATCCATTGAACGTGGTGAAGGCCGGCACGCGGTTGAGGTTCTGGACGCAGGTGGCGTCGAGTGACTTCGCATCGCCCTTGTCGAAGAACTGGCCGATCAGCTTGGGCATACAGCCCAGTGCCATCACGCTGTGGCCCTGGCCCGGCGCCACCAGGTGGCGGCCATTCGGCAGCTTGGCCAGCACGCGCTCGGCATAGCGCGGCGGCGTGACCGGGTCGAGCTCACCGGACAGCAGCAGCACCGGCACGTTGCCGGTGAGCGGCGCGGTGAAATCGGCCGGCGCGGTGCCGCTGGCCCACACCGGGCAGGCGGCGAAGAACATCTGCGCCACTTCCGGGCCGAGGAGCGTGGAGGCGGCCGCGTCGGACGGCTGATAGCGGCCGGCGTCCTCGGCACAGATCACCGACCACTGCATCAGGCGGTTCATCTGCCCGCCCATCTGGCGGTTGGCCAGCTGCGCCAGCGACATCAGCGGCTCGTAGCGGCCATGCGCGGCCTCGTCCAGCACCAGCGGCAGCAGCGAGGCCGTCTGCGGGGCGTAGGAGAACGCGAACGCCAGGCCCACCACGGTATCGGCGGTGACCTTGCCGTGCGCGATCTCGCCGGTGCCCGGGTGGCGATAGTCCACTTCCACCGGCGCCTCGCGCAGGCGCGCCAGCACGTTGCGCAGCTGCTCATGGGTATCGGTGGGGAAGCGCTTGGCGCAGGCGGCGTCGGCACGGCACTGCGCGGCCTGCAGCTTGATCGCATCCTCGAAGGTAGTAGCGAACTCGCCGCCGACCACCAGATCATTCGGCGCCACGCCATCGATCACCACCGCGCGCACATGCTGCGGATAGCGCTTGGCGTACTGCTGCGCCACGCGGGTGCCGTAGGAGACGCCGACCAGGTCGATGCGCGGCGCACCGAGCGCGGCACGTACCGCATCCAGGTCGCCGATGGCCTCGGCGGTGGTGTAGAAGCGCGTGTCGGTGGTGGGCTTGAGCGCGGCGGCGCAGCGGGTGGCGTAATCGGCCACGACCTTGGCGGCGTCGGCGACATCCTCTTCCGGCAAGGCCAGCGGCTTGCCGTCCGGGCCGAGGCATTCCAGCGGATGCGAACCGCCGGTACCGCGCTGGTCGACGAGGAAGACATCGCGCTGCTTGCGCGTATCGGCCAGGGCGACTTCGACAACGCTGGCGACTTCCGTGGCCGACTGGCCCGGACCGCCAGCGATGAAGAACACCGGCTCCAGGTCGGCGGCGCCGTCGTTCTTGGACTCCAGCCAGGCGATCTTGAGATCGATCTTGCGGCCGGTGGGCGCGGCCGGATTCTCCGGCACGGCCAGCGTCGCGCACTGCGCCTCCACGTTGCCCGCGGCCTGTGCCGAGGTCAGCGTGCAGGGGTGGAATTTGAGCTGGCCGCGCGTGCGCGTGACCGGTGCTTCCTCACTGGCAAGCGTTCTTCCCTTCGGCGGCGCCTTGGCCGGCGTGCTGGTGGTGCCGGCGGTGGATGCCGGATGCGTTCCCTGCCATTGGCGGTATCCGAACAGCGCCGCGACCACCAGCAGCGCCAGGATGTACCTGACCTTCTTGGACATCTGCGTTTCCCTTCTGAGTCTTCGTTCCAAGACGCGGCGGAGCGGCCGATGTGACCGCACCCCGCGCTCCCCACTTCAACATCTCATGTTTCGTACAGGAAAATCCGTTCGATCGCCTCCCCAAACAGACGGGCGATGCGGAACGCCAGCGGCAGGCTGGGATCGTACTTGCCGGTTTCCAGCGCATTGACCGTCTGCCGGGACACACCCAGTTCCTCGGCCAGCTGGCCCTGCGACCAGCCCTGGGCTTCGCGCAGTTCGCGCAGGCGGTTGTTCACTGGTAGCGCCGCCGCAGCCAGAGGCCGGCGAGCATGCGCACCAGCAGGATGCCGGCGAAGACCCACGACATGGCGGGCTCGGCCTCGACATGGATGAGGCCGAAGCGTTGCAGCACCCAAGCGGAGAAATAGAGCTGCGGGACGACCAGCGCGGCGATGGCCAGGGATTCCAGCTCGATCTTGCGTTGCAGTTCGTCGGCGTCGCGCAGGTAGCGCAGTGCGGCGCGCAGGAGCAGGACGATGGCGGCCAGCGGCAGCAGGCAGACGAGGACGACCAGCCACGGACCATGGGGGTGGGTGGAGAGCCAGGGCGAGAGGATCAGCAGTGCCAGGTAGACCAGAAGGCCGGGGGCGGCTTCGCGCAGGTAACGGCGGGAGAGCTGCTGCTGGAGGCGGTCGGATTCGTCGGGGAGCCACTGCGGGCGCAGGGTGTGCAGGGCGCAGACGAGAAGTAGCGCGCCCCCCATGCCCCAGGCGAGGCCGGCGGTGAAGTCGTGGTAGCGCAGGGGCAGGCCGAGGGCCGGGAGGTAGGCCGCTGCGGCGAGCAGCGTGGCGAGGATGGCCAAGCCGCGCAGACGGTTGCTGCGCGAGAGGAGTGCGGTCACTGCGGGAGCCCCTGTCAATGATGCTTTACATCAGGATGGGGCGGCCTGGACGGGTTGTCAAGTCAGCTTTACAAGACCCACGACGCTCGTCGCAAGCCTACTCGTCAGGCATTTCATTCTGGAATTTACTGCCACGCCAGGAGAACACCAAGGCTTCGAATACCACTGCATCAAGCTTTGACTTACCAGCAGGCATCCGTCTCACCCCGCTGGCTCGCGAGACCTTCTGCATCGGAACAAGAACTGAAGGCTGGCGCTCTACGTGCAATGCGTCCACCAACACCAATGCCTGCTCGAACCCAACCGCTGACGACTGGACTATCGAGGCTACGTGCTGATGCGAGCCAGGCCTGGATGTCTCGCACTGAAGTATTCGCGATTATCCGCAATCATCAATGCACTACTCCCGATAGAGGACATTAACGAATTCACCCCTGACCAGCGCATCAACTTCATCCAGTGTGTCCACTTCCATTATGGAGTACGTCAACTCTACGCCTGGTTCCACTCGATCTTCCGATTCCGCGCTAAAGGCCATCAGCTTACGAATTCCGGCAAATACTAGCTGTGCCTTTTTATCGTTAAGCTCAAGATGGCCATCTTCATTCAGATCTTGATCTTCGGTCGCAATCGACACAGCCAAGTCCATCGCGACCTCGTCGTCGTCCGCCTTTACCAAATAGACATTCTCGTGGATAAGGAAGGACTCTTGATTCTCGACCTTAAAATAAAATATCGCATGAGCGCTGTAGTACATAGTTCCTCCAACTGATTTCACGATCGCGTCAACGCTTCACCCCTGCGATCATGCAGGACGACGCACAGCGCACTCGGCAAGTCACTGGATCCACTCGCCGCTTCGAACACCACCACCGGTGTCGTAAATTCGGCGCATGGATCGGATCCGTGGCCTCAACATGTACTGAGCGCAGGCCAAGAATGAGCGAATCCGTGGCGCGCGGGTGGAATCATTTGAACCTGTAAAGCTGAGCGGCCTTCTCGTACCCAACCAGCACCCCATAAAGCATCATTCGCTTATATGCCTTCCCAGCATCACCGGCAGGAAAGCTGAACTCGAGGGTGCACCCATTTTTGTTCAAGCTGTAGCGGTACAACTCTCGACTCCCGCCGCCGAGCGCATCCGTCGCCCCCTTTGAGACCAAAGCAATAAGCTCACCGGATTGGTCAGAACATGCTTTGTTTTCCGTAATCGTCATGGATTGATTCGGGATGCCACTGCGCTCATGAAGTCTCCACACCCGAAACTCGTCACCATCCGCGAGAGGGCTGCGGAACGAACAGCGCGGCGATGACCAGGGATTTTAGTTATCTTCATTCCGATTTTTCTGGTTCGAAAACGATTGAGTTCTTGAGGTAATCCTCGAATGGCTGATCACCCCTAACCGGAGAATAAGGAAAATCCTTCGTAGCAACTCTAACTTGAATTTTTGTTTTTAAACGAGATTTCATAACATTCTTCACCAATGAAGGCGAAGTCAAATCAAACTTAAACTTCTCTCCGGGTCGAACAGGATGCATTGCAGGCAGCATGTACTGAGCGAATTGTCGACCATTGACAGCCTCAGAATAACCGAACCAAATACTTAGAGTGCATGACTTTGCATCTACCCTGTAGGCCGGATTCGGCTCGATTGGAAACCAGAGAGTAGAGCCGGAGTTGTTAGAAAATACGACAGCCACCTTAGCCAAATGACTATCGGTGACCAGCTCTAAGGTTAATTTATCAACACCTGTAAGTTTCACGCCACTTGCCATACTGCTTTCCTGTGCGCTCGCAGGCCCGGGAGTGCTGCTTAGTGCGCAGAAGGCAAGAACAATTGAGATGGCCATCAAAGGTAAATGAATTTTTCGCATTCTATTGCTCCAGCTCCTGCCACTGCGAGTTGATCTGTGTCGCGCTGGCACATGACAGAAAACTACACGACCACGAACTGAGGAAAACTAGCCAGCCCGTGACTCACATGTAGATGCGTGGAATCAGTTGAACCTGTAAAGCTGAGCAGCCTTCTCGTACCCAACCAGCACCCCATAAAGCATCATTCGCTTATATGCCTTCCCAGCATCACCGGCAGGAAAGCTGAACTCGAGGGTGCACCCATTTTTGTTCAAGCTGTAGCGGTAC
>DJAN01000268.1:6884-7360 GCA_002429615.1 Lysobacteraceae bacterium UBA6001 | reverse complement strand
GCGGTGGCCGCGCTGGAGAAGATGGGCCG
This sequence comes from Lysobacteraceae bacterium UBA6001, assembly GCA_002429615.1. Classification (GTDB taxonomy): domain Bacteria; phylum Pseudomonadota; class Gammaproteobacteria; order Xanthomonadales; family Xanthomonadaceae; genus Stenotrophomonas_A. The sequence goes on along the minus strand of DJAN01000268.1, from coordinate 7,331 downwards.
CTACCTGCGCAGCCTGAAGAATTTCACCGTGCATGGCGACACCACGCTGGACGTGGTGACCGAGGACGGCCAGAAGCTGCAGTTCCCCGGGACCGTGGAATACAAGGTGCGCCCGCCGAGCGGGATGCAGCTCAGCTGGAAGACCGACCGCAAGGAGCGCGAACTCTTCTACGACGGCAAGACGCTCACCGTCTACGGCCCGAAGAACAAGTACTACGCCACGGTCGACGCGCCGCCCACCCTGCACGACCTGATGGCGGTGGCGCGCGACCAGTACGGCATCGAGCTGCCGCTGCCGGACCTGTTCCTGTGGGGGACGCCTGATGCGCCGGTGTCTGACCTGAAAGCGGCGGCGTTCATCGGCCCCGCCCGCGTGGACGGCAGCGTCACCGAGCAGTACGCCTTCCGCCAGGAGGGCGTGGACTGGCAGCTGTGGCTGGAGACCGG
>DJAN01000268.1:0-6742 GCA_002429615.1 Lysobacteraceae bacterium UBA6001 | reverse complement strand
GCAGCTGTGGCTGGAGACCGGCGACAAGCCGCTGCCGCGCCGGCTGGTGATCACCACCACCACCGACCCGGCGCAGCCGCAGTACACCACCACACTCACCTGGAACACGAATGCCGCGCTGAAGGATTCGGCCTTCACGTTCGTGCCGCCGAAGGACTCGGCGAAGATCGAGCTGATCGAAGTCGATGTCGCCGCGGTGGAGGACCAGCCATGAACAGCCGCAACGCACGCTTCTGCCTGGCCATCGCGATGGCGGTCGGCTTCGGCAGCCTGATGCTGGCCAGCACGACCACCCATGCCGGCCCGCGTGCCCGCTCGGTGGCGCATACCGGCGTCAACCATCCGCCGGCCAACCGCGGCGGCGGTGGCATGAACCGCGGCGGGCAGGCGCAGCACGTCAATCGCGGCTCGGCGCCGAACGTCAATCGCGGCAACGCAGCCAACATCAACCGCGGTGGCAACGCCAACCACACCGCCAACGTGAACCACAACAACAACGTCAATCGCAACGTGAACCGCAACGTCAACCGCGATGTCGACGTGCATCGCGACATCGACGTGGACGTGGACAACCACTGGCATGACGGCTGGTACGACCATCCGGTCGCCACCGCCGCGGCGGTGACCGCGACCACGATGGTGACCGCCGCGGTGATCGGCTCGGTGGTCAATTCCGTGCCGCCGAGCTGCGTCAGCACGATGATCAACGGCATCGCCTACCAGCAGTGCGGCAGCACCTGGTACCAGCCGCAGTACGCCGGCACCACCGTGCAGTACGTGGTGGTCAACCCGCCCGGCTGAGCCGGATCCAACCCGAACCCCTCCGGCGCGGACGTGGTCTTGTCCGCGCTTTTTTTTGAGCGCGGCGCCGTGGCCGGGGCGGGCACGACGCGGTGCGTGACGGGCTTTGTCTAGAATCGGCGCATGACCCGACGCGCCGTGAAGTGGATCGCCATCGCCGTGCTGGCCTTCGTGCTGGCGTCGCTTGCCGCCTTGTGGAGCTACGGGCGCTTCGCCGAGCGGGTGCGTGGCCCCGCCAGCCAGGCGCTGGCGGCCGACACCCTGGCCACGCCGGTGGACAGGGCGGTGGCGCCGCTCAGCGCTGCCCACGACGGGCAGACCGGCATGGTGCTGCTGGCCGACAATGTCGACGCCTTCGCCGCGCGTGCGCTGCTGGCACGCGGCGCTGGACGTAGCCTGGACCTGCAGTACTACATGTGGCATCCGGACTTCACCGGCAACCTGCTCTATCACGAGGTACTGCGCGCCGCGGACCGCGGCGTGCGCGTGCGTCTGCTGCTGGACGACCTCAACGTGCGTGGTAGCCGTGACGTGCTGGCCGCGCTGGACAGCCATCCGCTGATCGAGGTGCGCCTGTTCAACCCGACCCGCAGCCGCGAGGGCAGCTTCATGCGCGGCGTGGAGATGCTGCTGCGCTGGCTCAGCGTGAACCGGCGCATGCACAACAAGGCGTGGATCGCCGATGGCCGGGTCGCCATCGTGGGCGGCCGCAACGTGGGTGACGAATACTTCGATGCCGCGCGGGATACCAACTTCATGGATACCGACGTGGCGGTGATCGGCACGGCGGTGGGCGAGGGCGAGCGCCAGTTCGACGCCTATTGGAACAGCCCCAACGCGGTGCCGCTGGCGGCGCTGGTCAAGCACCCGGACGCCACGCTGGCGGCGGTACGACAGACCCTGGGCAGCGGGCTTGGGTCAGCGGCGGCCAAGCCCTACCTGCAGCATCTGGCGCGCGCGCCCGGCGTGCGCAGCCTGGTGGCGGGGGAGCGCACCATCCACTGGTCGCGCGCCGCGCATATCGTCTCCGATCCGCCGGAGAAGGCCGCCGGCGCGCCACCGGCAGCGGATTGGATGACGCCGGTGCTGGTCCACGACATGGCCGCCGCGCGCACTCAGCTGCTGCTGATTTCGCCCTATTTCGTCCCCGGCGATGCCGGCGTGCACTGGCTGGGTGAGTTGCGCCGACGTGGCGTGGAGGTGGGCGTGCTGACCAACTCGCTGGCCGCCAACGACGTGGTGGCGGTGCATGGCGGCTACGCCGGCTATCGGCCCGCGTTGCTGCACGAGGGGGTCGCACTGTTCGAACTCAAGGCGCAGGGCAAGCCGGACGGCAGCCTGTTCGGCTCCAGTGGCGCCAGCTTGCACACCAAGGCGTTCGTGGTCGATGGACGCACCGGCTTCATCGGTTCGTTCAACCTCGATCCGCGCTCGATGAACCTCAATACCGAGATGGGGCTGCTGTTCGAGCAGCCGGACCTGGCGCATGAGCTGCAGCAGCTCTACGCGCGCAAGACGGCGCCGGCGATCAGCTACCGGCTGGCGCTGGTCGGAGGTGACCTGCGCTGGCATGACGATGCCGCGCAACCGCCGCGCACCTGGACGCGCGAACCGGATGCCAGCGTGTGGCGGCGTGGGGCGGCGCGGGTGATTGGCTGGCTGCCGGTGGAGTCGCAGCTGTAGCTCAGTCGGCGTCGGCCGAGTCCTGTTCGGGGTCGAAATCGGTGACCCAGTTCTGCGCCATCACCCGCGCGTCCGGGGCGAAGACCTTCACCTCGGTATTGGGCAGGAAATGGCTGGCGAACTGCGTCATGCCGGCCACGAACCCCGGCGTGGCGACGACCGCCACGCGCGCGAAGCGGTGGTACTGGCCGAAGTTGCGCCACGCATATTCCAGGTCGCGGCCGAGCGCGGGCAGGGTGAGGCCGGTGAAGCCGTCCAGCTCGCAGTAGATGCCGATGCGGCCATGGCGCTGCAGGCGCGCCTCGACGTCGGCGATGCAGCGGTCGTAGTCCTCGCGATCCAGGGTGCCGGCGAAGCGGTAGGCGCCGATGTGGTCGGCGGAGGGGAGCGGTTCGTACATGTGCGGGAGGTCCGGACGGGCGTGGGGGCAGTGTCGCGGCAGTCTGGGCAATGCAGTGTGAGGCTTTGGCCTCACCGCCGCGCGTTCCCTCCCAATGAGAATGTAGGAGCGGCTTCAGCCGCGACCGTGCGGTGACAGGCGCTCATGGCGTCGGATATCGCGCGGTCGCGGCTGAAGCCGCTCCTACAGAAAGGCGGCGGCGGGGCGGGGGCGGGGGCGTCCGCCTCACCCCTTGCGCAAGGTCGTCAGCAACGCTCGCGCCGCATTGAACCTATCCTCCGCCTGCGGCAGCGGATGCTTGATCCGCAGCTTGTCCGGCCCGTCCATCGCATACAGCTTGGGCTGCTTCTGGATCATCTGGATCACCGCCATCGGGTCGATATTCGGCTTGGATTCGAACACCAGCCGCCCGCCGGCCTCGCCCAGCTCGATCTTGCGGATGCCCAGCACATTGGCCTGCAGCTTCAGCTCGGCAATCGCGAACAGGTACTTGGTGGCATCCGGCAACAAGCCGAAGCGGTCGATCATCTCCACCTGCAGCTCGCGCAGCGCCTCGCTGTCACGCGCGCTGGAAATGCGCTTGTACAGCGTCAGGCGGGTATGCACGTCGGGCAGGTAGTCCTCCGGGATCAACGCCGGCACATGCAGCTCGACCTCGGCGCCGCGCACCTCCTCGCCGCTGTCCAGGTCGGGCAGCTTGCCCTGGCGGATGCTGCGCACCGCGCGTTCCAGCAGCTCGGTGTACAGGCTGAAACCGACCTCGGCCATCTGTCCGCTCTGGTCCTCGCCGAGCAGCTCGCCGGCGCCGCGGATCTCCAGGTCGTGCGTGGCCAGGGTGAAGCCGGCGCCCAGCTCGTCCATCGAGGCGATCGCCTCCAGCCGTTTCTCCGCGTCGGGCGTCATCGACCGCCGGTCCGGTACCACCAGGTACGCATAGGCGCGGTGGTGCGAGCGGCCGACGCGACCACGCAGCTGGTGCAGCTGCGCCAGGCCGAAGCGGTCGGCGCGGTTGATGATGATGGTGTTGGCGTTGGGGATGTCGATGCCCGATTCGATGATCGTCGTCGACAGCAGCACGTTGAAGCGCTGCTTCTGGAAATCCAGCATCACCCGTTCCAGTTCGCGCTCGGGCATCTGCCCATGCGCGATGCCGATGCGCGCCTCCGGCACCAGTTCGGAGAGGTCGCGCTGCATGCGCCCGATGCTCTCCACGTCGTTGTGCAGGAAGTACAGCTGGCCGCCGCGCGCCAGTTCGCGCTGGAACGCCTCGCGCAGCAGCGCGTTGTCCCACTGGGTGATGAAGGTCTGCACCGCCAGCCGGTTCGGCGGCGGGGTGGCGATGATCGACAGGTCGCGCAGGCCGGCCATGGCCATGTTGAGCGTGCGCGGGATCGGCGTGGCGGTCAGCGTCAGCAGGTGCACGTTGGCGCGCATCGCCTTCAGCGCTTCCTTCTGGCGCACACCGAAGCGCTGCTCCTCGTCGACGATGACCAGGCCCAGGTCCTTGAACTTCACGTCCGACTGCAGCAGCCGGTGCGTGCCTACGATCACATCGATAGTGCCGGCGGTGACCTTCTCCAGCTCGGCCTTGATCTCCTTGCTGGTCTTGAAGCGCGAGAGCACCTCGACCTTGAGCGGGTAATCGGCGAAGCGGTCGCGGAAATTGCGGTAGTGCTGCTCGGCCAGCAGGGTGGTCGGTACCAGCACGGCGACCTGCTTGCCGCCGCTGGCCGCGGCGAACGCCGCACGCACCGCTACTTCGGTCTTGCCGAAGCCGACGTCGCCGCAGACCACGCGGTCCATCGGCTGGCTGGACTGCAAATCACGCAGGGTGGCTTCGATGGCCGCGAGCTGGTCCGGCGTTTCCTCGAACGGGAAGCCGGCGGCGAACGGCTCGTACATCACCCGGTCCACCTGCAGCGCGAGGCCGGCGCGGGCCTGGCGCCGGGCCTGGATCTCCAGCAGTTCGGCGGCCACGTCGCGGACCTTCTCGGCCGCCTTGCGCTTGGCGCGGGTCCACTGCTCGCCACCGAGCGAGTGCAGCGGCGCGGTTTCCGGCGACGCGCCGGAGTAGCGGCTGATCAGGTGCAGCTGCGCGACCGGCACGTACAGGCGATCGCCCTTGGCGTATTCGATATCCAGGAACTCGCCGGGCATGCCGCCGACATCCATCGCGATCAGTCCGCGATAGCGACCGACGCCGTGATCCTCATGGACGATCGGCGCCCCTTCGGTCAGTTCGCCGAGGTCGCGGATGATCGCTTCCGGCTCGCGGCCGGCACGACGGGCACGGCGCGGCTGGGTGGCGCGCTCGGGGAACAGCTGGCGTTCGGTGAGCACCGCGATGCGCGGCGCATCGAGGGCGAAACCATCCTCCAGCGGCGACACGGCGATGGCGAACTTCGCCGCCTCGTCGGCCAGGAACGCGGGCAGGTCCGGCACCACCTGCGGCTGCAGGGCGGCGGCGGCCAGCACTTCCAGCAGGGCCTCACGGCGGCCCGGGGAGTCGGCGGCCAACAGCACACGACCGGGGTAGTGCGCCAGGAACGACTTCAGCGCCTCGCCGGTCGGCGCGTCCTTGGCCGCCACCGGCAGCGGCGGCAGTGGCTGGTCGCCCAGCGCGCTGGCCTCGGCCACGCGGGCGTGGTCGGCCGGCCATACCTCGATGCGTGCGGCGGCGTTGAGACGCTCACGCAGCTGGTCGGGCGTCTGGTACAGCGCCTCGGGCGCCAGCAGTGGGCGCTCTACGTCGTGGCGGCGCTGCTCGTAGCGTTGCTGGGTCTGCGTCCAGAACGCATCGGCGGCGTTGGACACGCCCGGCGCGATCAGCGCCAGCGTGCGCGGGCCGAGGTAGTCGAACAGCGTGGCGGTCTGGTCGAAGAACAGCGGCAGGTAGTACTCGATGCCCGACGGCGCCAGGCCCGCCTTGAGATCCTGGTACAGCGCGCTGCGCCGGGTATCGACGTCGAAGCGTTCGCGCAGCTGCGCCAGCACCCGCTCCACGCTGGCATCGTCCAGCGGCACCTCGCGGCCGGGCAGCATCTTGACCGCCGGCACCCGGTCCAGCGAACGCTGCGATTCCGGATCGAACGCGCGGATCGAATCGATGTCCTCGTCCAGCAGCTCGATGCGCAGCGGCGAATCGGTGCCCATCGGATACACATCCAGCAGGCCGCCGCGCACCGCGAAGTCGCCCGGGTCCATCACCTGCGGCACGTTGCGGTAGCCGGCGCTTTCCAGCCGGCGCTTTTCCGCTTCCAGGTCCAGGCGCTGGCCGACCTTGAGGTCGAAGCTGCCACCGACGATGTACTTCAGTGGCGCCAGCCGCTGCATCAGCGTCTGCACCGGCACCACCACCACGCCCTGCTGCAGCGAGGGCAGGCGATGTAGTGCGGCCAGGCGCTGGCTGATGATGTCCGGGTGCGGACTGAACTGGTCGTAGGGCAGCGTTTCCCAGTCGGGGAACGGCAGCACCGGCAGGGTCGCGCGTTCGCCGAGCAGCGCCAGCAGATCCGATTCGAGCTGGTGCGCGCCGTGGTTGTCGCGGGTGACGACCAGCAGTGGCCCGTCATGGGCCTCGGCGGCGCGGGCCACGTACCAGGCCAGGGCGGTGGCCGAAGCGGGGTTGCGCCAGTAGGCGCGGAGCTGCCCGGCACGGGGCAGCGGCGGAGCGGGGAGGCGGGCGGAAGACGGCATGTACGGGGATTTTACCCCGGCGCGTTCATGCGGGGCGTGTGGGGCGGCCCCGTGCCGATATCGGGTCTTTTATCCGACCTTTTTTGTTTGTTCTGTCTGTAGGAGCGGCTTCAGCCGCGACCGTGTGGTGACAGGCGCCTATGACGCCGGATACCGCACGGT
>DJAN01000172.1 GCA_002429615.1 Lysobacteraceae bacterium UBA6001 | reverse complement strand
GCGCTTCGCCCGCGAGCTGGAACTGTACGTGATCTCCCAGCTCGACCTGCGCGGCGACCGCATCCCGGGCAACCTGGTGGAACGCGCGCGTTTCGTGCGCGGCAACGACTTCGCCGGTGCCGCCCTGGCGACGGTGCGCACGGTGGCGACGATGGCGCTGCTGGCGCTGTTCTGGATCGGCACGGCGTGGCCGATGGGCGCCAACGCGATGCTGCTGGCGACGATCTTCTCCGGCCTGTTCGCGACCTCGCCGGGCCCGGTGCGGGTCACCATCAAGGTTGCCTTCGGTTATCTCGGCGGCATGGTGGCCGGCTTCCTGTGCGTGTTCTTCGTGCTGACCCGCATCGATGGCTTCCCGCTGCTGGTCGCCAGCCTGCTGCCGTTCTTCATGGTCGGCGCGTATCTGTTCACCCGGCCGGCGCTGTCGCTGTTCGGGCTGGGCTGCTGCATGGGCCTGGCCTACATCCTGGCGATCACCAACCCGATGACGTTCAACCCGGTGCACTTCATCAACGATGGCATCGCGCAGATCCTCGGCCTGGGGGCGGTGGTGTTGATGTTCGGGCTGGTACCGCCGGCGATCGGCAGCGTGTGGCTGCGCCGCCGCCAGCTCGCCGCCTTGCGCGGGCAGGTGGCATTGGCCGCCGAAGCGCCGTTGCCGGGCCTGCGTTACCGCTTCGAGAGCGTGAACCGCGACCTGTTCCACCAGATCGTGACCCAGACCGTGGCCGGCAGCGATGAATCGCGCCGCCTGCTGTCGTGGGCGCTGGCGGTGCACGAGACCGGGCGGGCGATCATCGAACTGCGCCACGACCACCGCGAGCAGCCGCTGCCGCCGAAGCTCGAAGCGGCCGCCGAAGCGGCGGTGGGCGCGCTGGGCCGCTTCTTCGAACAGCCGTCGACGGCGGCCTACCAGTCCGCGCTGGGCGCGGTGGACGCGGCATTGGCCTGCGCGCACGCCGCGCCGGGCGAAAGCGTCGCGCTGCCGTTCGTGCGCGAACACCTGCACCTGATCCGCCTGGCCCTGGTCGATGACCAGTCGGTCATGGCGCGCTACATGCCCGCCATCGACGCGGGCGCGGAGACCTCGACCCATGCCTCGTGAACTCGCCCTCGGCGGCACCCTGGTGCCGGCCATCCTGCTGCTGTTCATCGCCATGCTGGCGGTGTTCTGGGGCCTGGACTGGGTCGCCGGCCGTTACCACCTGTACCGGCATGTATGGCATCCCTCGCTGTTCCGCATCGCCGTTTTCCTCGTCCTGTTCAGCAGCGTCGCGCTGCTCCTGCTGTGAGCCTCCCCATGAACCCCCGCCTGTTGTCGCTGATGCGTTTCTGCCTGACCACCGTGGTCGTCCTGCTCGCCGTGCTGGTGGCCAGCTTGTTGTGGAAGCACTACATGTACTCGCCGTGGACCCGCGATGGCCGCGTGCGCGCCGAAGTGGTGCGCGTGGCGCCGGACGTCGCCGGCCTGGTCACCGCGGTCGGCGTGAAGGACAACCAGCAGGTCCGCAAGGGCGAGCTGCTGTTCGTGATCGACCAGAGCCGCTACCGCTTCGAGCTGGACAAGGCGCAGGCCAACCTCGCCGCGGCGCAGGCCGCCGCGCGCGCGGCCGGTGCCAGCATCCAGGCCGCCGGTGCCAGCGCCGCCGAACAGGCCGCCAACCTGGTGAAGTACCAGACCCAGTACGAGCGCCGCCAGCGCATCCAGGGCAGCCTGATTTCCGATGAAGCGCGCAGCGATGCGCTGGCCGCCGCCAATGCCGCGCGCGCCGGCGTCGCGCAGGCCAGTGCCAGCCAGCGCCAGGCCAGTGCCGCGCAGCAGGAAGCGGTGGCCGCGGTGGCGCAGGCGCAGGTCGCGCTGGCTGCCGCCGCGTTGAACCTGGAACGCACCGAAGTGCGCGCGCCGGTCGATGGCTATGTCACCAACCTCGACGTGCGCGTCGGCGACTATGCCAACGCCGGCACCGCGCGCGTGGCGGTGATCGACCAGCATTCGTTCTGGATCTATGGCTACTTCGAGGAAACCAAGCTGCCGGCGCTGCATGTCGGCGATCCGGTCGAGGTGCGCCTGATGAGCGGCGGGGCGGAACTGCCGGGCACGATCGAGAGCATCGCGCATGGCATCACCGACGCGGACAATCCGGCCGGTGGCGATCTGCTCGCCAATGTCGATCCGACGTTCAACTGGGTGCGCCTGGCCCAGCGCATTCCGGTGCGCGTGCATATCGATGCCGACCACCTGCCGCGCGGCACGGTGCTGGCGGCAGGCATGACCGCGACCGTGGTGGTGCATCCGCGCGGATGAGGCATCGCGTGGGGGCGTGAAGCGCCGCCCGCCCGTGCGGTTCTCATCTCGTCAACGCCGCGCCGACGTGCGGCGTTGACAGTTTTCCGCGCGGGCCGCTATGGTGCCCGCGCAGTCACTGTTCGCCCGCGAGGGCCGCGAAGCTGGGGAGTTTCGCGCGGTGAGGGTAGATGGCTCGTAATGGGGAAGAAGGACATGCAGACCTCAAGGATGGGGGCGCGGCGATGACCGCGGCCATGCTTCAGACCGTGGGCCTGAGTCACGCCTACAGTGCCAACGCTGGCGTGTGGGACCTCGACCTGGCCGTGCCAGCCGGTGCCATCTACGCCTTTCTCGGCCCGAATGGCGCGGGCAAGACCACCACGATTCGCCTGCTGCTCGGGCTGCTGCGCGCCACGCGCGGGCAGGTGCTTATCGAGGGCGCGCCGCGTTCGACCGACCCGCGCGCGGTGCCGCATATCGGTTCGATGGTCGAAGGCCCGTCCCTGTATCCGCACCTGAGCGGCCGCGAGAACCTGCGCATCAGCGCGCTGCTGCTCGGCTGTACGCGGGCGCGGATCGACGATGTGCTGCGCACGGTCGGCCTGCGCGACGCCGCCGACCGCTTGGTCAAACAGTATTCGCTGGGCATGCGCCAGCGGCTCGGGCTGGCGCTGGCGCTGCTCGGCCAACCGCGCCTGCTGATACTCGACGAACCCAGCAACGGTCTTGATCCGCAGGGCATGGCAGATATGCGCGCGCTGATGCGCACGCTGGTGCGCGAGCAGGGCATGACCATCTTCCTCTCTAGCCATCTGCTCGACGACGTGGAGAAGGTCGCCACGCATGTGGGCCTGCTGCACCAGGGGCGTCTGCTGGTGCAGGGTGAACTCGAAGCCTTGCGTGCGCGGCACCTGCGCGTGGAATGCAGCGAGCCGGCGCGCGCCGTGGAGGTGCTGGCGCGGGATGGCCGCGAGGTGACCCAGGCCGAGGGTGGGCTGCGGGTGGATGCGCCGGCCAGCGACGCGGCGGCGATCAACCGCGCGCTGGTGCTCGCGGGTATCGACGTGCAGGCGCTGGGGGCGCGGCATGACAGCCTGGAGCGTTTCTTCGCGCTTGCCACCGGGGAGGTGCCGGCCGCATGAACCCGATGATCGCCTGCGTGCTGGCCGAGCACGCCAAACTCAAACGCACGCTGGGCCCTGCGCTGGCCATCGCCGCGCCGGCCTGCGCGGTGCTGCTGAGCCTGTTCGTGCTCGCCAACCTCGACGCACTCGCCGCGTCCAAGGGCATGCCGCGCTGGCAGGCCTACCTGGACACGCTGCTGCGCATCTGGGCCAGCTTCCTGCTGCCGATCATGGCCACGCTGCAGGCGGTGCTGATCGCCCAGCTCGAACACGCCAACCGCCAGTGGAAATACCTGCTCGCCCTGCCGGTGTCGCGCACCGGCTTGTACGCGGCCAAGAGCGTGAACCTGTTCGGCCTGCTGCTGTTGGCACATGTCGTCCTGGGCCTGTTCGCACTGGCCGCGTGCGTGGCCTTTGGCCTGGTGCCCGGCGTGCTTGGCGAGGCGGCGGCGTTCCTTGGCCGCCAGCTCGGTGCGACGTTCGCCGCCGCGTTGGTGTTGGCATCGGTGCAACTGCTGGTGTCGATCCGTCTGGAGAGTTTCGTCGGCGCCATCGGTGTCGGCCTGGTCGCCACGCTGGTCGCGTTGCTGGGCGCCGGCACGATGGGGCAGGCCGCGGGTTACTTTCCCTGGTCGATGCCAATCCATGCGCTGCAGCCGACTTCCGCCGCCTGGTTGGCCGGCACGCTGCTGGCGGCGACGGGGATCACCGCGCTGGGTGCGCAGGTTCTGCGACGGATGCAGGTGCGCTGATTCTTTCGTGTGGAGGCAGCGCGTCCGCGTTCTTCGGCGATGCGCGGCCTGGGATGCGGTCGCGGCTGAAGTCGCTCCTACAACGGGTCAGGTGCGGTGGCGTGGCGTGATCGCCGCCAGGCCAGCGCGACCCGTGCAAGCGCCAGCAGACAGAACGCGATCGCCGAAGACCGCACCATCGGTCCGGCATTGGGGGAGCGGAACACCTGGAAGCACACGAACGCAGCCAGCGCGCACAGCGCGAAGCCAGCACTCCAGCGCGTCACGCGTGGGCAGTAGGGCCAGGCCAGCAGGGGCGTGGCGAACAGCAGCAGGACGCCGGCCATCTGCAGCAACATGTTGCGGGTATCCGGCGCGATACCGCCGAGTGTCAGCACGACGAGTTGTCCCGCCGCCAACGCCGCCAGGCACAGACCCACGGCGAAGCCAGCGCCCTGAAGCAACCGGGTGAAAGCAGGCATCCGTTCCCTCTCCCCTCTGAGATGAGCGGAGATCGTGCCACAGAATTCCACCTCCACGCCGCCTTTCGTACCGCGCCGAGGGATTGTCGGGCGACCGGGAGGGCAAGCCGCTCGGGACCGTAGGCGACAAGGATGTCGCCTACGAGCCTCCATGGA
>DJAN01000270.1 GCA_002429615.1 Lysobacteraceae bacterium UBA6001 | reverse complement strand
CACGGCGTGTCCCGAAAGGGGAAGGCCCCCCGATGGCCGCGCCGCGATGCAGGCGAGCCGATCTGCCTCGAAGGCCGCAGAAGCAAACACCTCGCGGTGGACCGGCCCAATCGGGAACGCCCTGTCGCGGCTGAAGCCGCTCCTACAGGGAGCAACAGGCAGCGAGCAGTCAGGTGGTCCAGTAGAGCCGCATCGGATTATCCACCAGCAGCTTGTGCTGCAGCTCGGCAGTCACCGCGATGCGTGGAATGAAGTCCACCAGCTTCCCGTCATCGGGCATATGCGACTTCATGTTGGGATGCGGCCAATCGGTTCCCCACAGCACCCGGTCCGGGAAACGCTCCACCAGGTGGCGCGCGAACGGCACCACGTCGTCATACGAAGGCGGACCGGAGAGGGACAGCCGCTCCGGGCAGCTCACCTTGCTCCACACGTTCGGATGCTCGTCCATCAAACGCACGAACTGCTGGAACTCCGGCCCTTCGACCGGGAGGCGCACATCCGGGCGCCCCATGTGATCGACCACCACCGTCGTCGGCAGCGACGTGAAGAAATCCCAACGCTCGGCCAGATCGGCCGCCTCGAAGTAGATCACCACGTGCCAGCCCAGCGGCGCGATCCGCTCGATGATCGCCCGGTAGTACGCATCTGGCTTCGGATCCACCAGCCGCCGCACGAAGTTGAAGCGCACCCCGCGTACCCCGGCCGCATGCAGCTCGGCCAGCTCCGCATCGGTCACCGTATCGCGCACCGTCGCCACCCCGCGCGCGCGGCCATTCGCCGCCTGCAGCGCATCCACCAGTGCCCGGTTGTCGGCACCGTGGCAGGTCGCCTGCACGATCACGTTGCGCTCGAACCCGAGGAAATCGCGTAGCGCGAACAGCTGCGCCTTGCCCGCATCGCACGGCGTGTACTTGCGCTCCGGCGCATACGGGAACTCGTCACCCGGCCCGAACACATGGCAATGCGCATCCACCGCGCCCGGCGGCGGCACGAACGCCGGCTTGCTCGGGTCCGCGCACCAGTCCAGCCAGTCCGCATCCTTCTTGAAAGCTCCCATCACAGCCCCCTCGCCTTCAGCTGCGCATCCAGCCGCGGATACACGCGACGCGCATTACCTTCGTACACCTTGTGCAGATCCGCCGGCGAAAGCCCCAGCGCATCCACATAGCGCCGCGTATCGTCGAAATAATGGCCGGTCTGCGGATCGATGCCCCGCACCGCGCCCACCATTTCCGAACCGAACAGGATGTTGTCGATGTCGATCACCTCGAACAGCAGGTCGATGCCCGGCTGATGATAGACGCAGGTGTCGAAGAACACATTGCGCATCACGTGCTCGGACAGCGGCGGCTTGCCCAGCATGTCGGCCAGGCCACGGAAGCGGCCCCAGTGATACGGTACCGCACCGCCGCCATGCGGAATGATGAAGCGCAGGTCCGGGAAATCGCGGAACAGGTCGCCCTGCAGGAACTGCATGAACGCCGTGGTATCCGCATTGAGGTAGTGCGCGCCGGTGGCGTGGAAGTTGTGGTTGCAGCTGCCCGACACATGCACCATCGCCGGCACGTCCAGTTCCACCATCTTCTCGAAGAACGGATACCAGGCCTTGTCCGTCAGCGGCACACCGGTCCAGTGCCCACCGGACGGATCCGGATTGAGGTTGCAGCCCACGAAACCCAGCTCGTTGACGCAGCGCTCCAGCTCCGCCACCGAATGCGCGATCGGCACGCCGGGCGACTGCGGCAGCTGGCATACCCCGATGAAGGTCTCGGGAAACAAACCCACCACGCGCCCGATCAGGTCGTTGCAGTGGCGCGTCCACTCCGCACTGACCTTCTCGTCGCCGACGTGATGGGCCATGGTGCTGGCGCGCGGCGAGAAGATCGTCATGTCCGCCCCGCGCTCACGCAGCAGGCGCAGCTGGTTGGACTCGACGCTCTCGCGGATCTCGTCGTCGGAAATGGTGGGGTACACCGCCGGCGGCAGCGTGGGGTCGTCGAAGTGCGCCACCTGCGCCTTGCGGAACGCATCGTGCCCCTTCGGGGCGGTGGTGTAGTGACCGTGGCAGTCGATGATCATGGGCAGGCCTCGTGGGGGAGGAAGGTCACCAGCCGAACAGCTGGGCGAAATGAACATCCACGCGCAGGCCGACCACCAGCGCATCGGGGATGTCGGTGGTGCGCGTCGGCGCGTAGATCGGATCGGGGTGGACGATGTACTGCAGGTTCGGCATCAGCCGGATGCCGCGATGCACCGCCCAGCCGTAGCTCAGCTCGGCGATGATCTCGTTGTTGTCCGGCGTGCCGGTGCCGCCGTTGCGGATGCGGCGGTCGCGCAGGTAGGCCTGCTGGCTGTCGCTGAAGTGCGTGTTGGAGACGAAAATCGCCAGCGTGTCGCGGTCGCGGCCGGCGAAGGTACCGGTCTTCACGAAGCCGGCCGAGGCGAAGTAGTCGATCGGCGCGTCATTGCCGGTGTTGACGTAGTAGCGCGCGAACAGCGCCAGGCTGCGCGGGCCTTGCTTCCACACGGTCTGGTCGGCCATCGCATACCAGCCCACACGCGCACCGTCCTGGTTGGCGAACGCCTTGCCGGTCAGCCCGGCCGGATTGCCGTTAACGTCCCAGTACGGGCTCTTGCCGCCATCGCTGTTGTGGTACACGCCGACGCGATAGGCCCGCGGCAGCGGGTCGTTCTTCGCATTAGTCTGGTAGCCGACCTCGAACGGCACGATGGTGCCGGTGCCGTCGCCGAAGGAGAAATCCAGGCCGTTCTTGCCCGCCTTGTTGAGGTCGTTGTTGTAGTCGAACGCGCCGGTCTGGGCGTACCAGCGATCATTGACGTCGTAGCGCACGATCGCCGCCCACGAGGAATTCGGGTACGCGGTGATGCCCAGGTCGGTGATCGCACCGTAAGGCGTCAGGCACATCGCGTTGCTCATGAACACGCAGTTGAGCGGCGAGTTGTTGAAATAGCTGTTCACCGGCGCGCGGCCGGCGGTGATGCTCAGGCCGTTGTCGAAGCGGTGGCGGATCGTCATCCGGGTCAGGCGGCCACCGGCGACCGGGCGCCAGGTCTGCTGCGCGCTGATGGAGCTGCCGATCTTCTCGCGCGCCAGGTTGCGCCCGGCGAACCAGGCCCACTGCAGGTCGACATCGGTGTTGTGGACACCGAACAGTTTGTCGAGGTCGAACTTCGACTGCGCCATCACCCAGTACGAACCTTCGGTGCCCTGCTCCACGCCGCCCACCGGGTTGGAGGCGACGTTACCGACGAAATCCAGGGTCAGGTCGATGCCATCGCGCACCTTGCCCGGCGCCTTGGCGCCGCCCTCGTCCTGGGCGAATGCCGGCGCGGACAGCCCGGCGGCGATGCACAGCGCCAGCGCGCCGTGGGTATAACGGGAAATACGGGACACAAAGCCTCCTGCCCGGCCCCCTCCGGCCGGTACTGGGATGGAATGGGTGGGCGGCCGCGGCGTCGCCGGCGGCCGCCGCGGATCAGACCTGCTGGCTGGCGGCGATGCCCGCCTGGCGTTGGCGCAGGCGGCGCGTGCCGACCTGCGCGGCGAGCATCCGCTCGTCGAGCTTGCCTTCCCACTTGGCGATCACCAGCACCGCGACCGCGTTGCCGATCAGGTTCACGAAGGTCAGCCCTTCGGCCAGGATGCGGTGGATGCCCAGGATCAGCGCGATGCTCGCCACCGGGATGGTGCCGGTGGTGCCCAGCGTGGCAGCCAGCACCACGAACGCCGCGCCGGCCACGCCAGCCGCGCCCTTGGAGGTGAGCAGCAGTACCGCGATCAGGCCCAGCTGGTGCCACACGGTCAGCTCGGTATTGGTCGCCTGGGCCAGGAACAGCGCCACCGTGGTCAGGTACAGGCAGGTGCCGTCGAGGTTGAACGAGTAGCCGGCCGGGATGACGAAGCCGACCACGCCTTCTTCCGCGCCGAGCTTCTTCATCTTCTCGATCAGGCGCGGCAGCACGGTCTCGGTGGAGGTCGTCGCCGCGACGATGACGATTTCATCGCGCAGGTAGGCCATCAGCCGCCACAGGCTCACCCCGCACCACCAGCTCACCGCGCCGAGCACGATCACGGTGAACAGGCCGCAGACCACGAAGAACTCGATGATCAGTTCGCCCAGCGACAGCAGCGAGCCGGCGCCGAACTGGCCCACGGTGAAGGCGATTGCGCCGAACGCACCGATCGGCGCGAAATACATCACGTAGCCGATGATCTTGAACAGCGCGCTGGAGGTGGATTCGATGACCTTCATCACCGGCTCGCCACGTTCGCCCACCGCGGCCAGCGCCACGCCGAACAGTACCGACACGAACAACACCTGCAGCACATGGGCTTCGGTGAACGCGCTGACCAGCGTGTTGGGAATGATGCCCATCAGGTAGGCGACGATGGACTGGTCGTGCGCGGTATGCACGTAGCCCTGGATGGTGGCGGTGTCGATGGTGGCCGGGTCGATGTTCATGCCCGCACCCGGCTTCCACAGGTCTACCGCCACCAGGCCGATGATCAGCGCGGCGATGGTGATGACCTCGAAGTAGATCAGCGACTTCAACGCGAGACGGCCGACGCTCTTCATGTCGCGCATGCCGGCGATGCCGTGCACCACGGTGACGAAGATCACCGGCCCGATCATCATCCGGATCAGCTTGATGAAGGCGTCGCCAAACGGCTTCATCGCCGAGCCCATGTCCGGCTGCAACCAGCCCAGCAGCACGCCGATCAGCGTGCCGGCCAGCACCTGGAACCACAGCTGGCCAAAGATTCCGAAACGGCCAGGCCGCTTCTGTACCACGGTCATGTCAACCCTCCCAGGTCAATGATGATAATGAAGCCGGTGTCTGTTTCAGGCGAACAGTTCACCGTCGAAAAGCTTGCGCGCGGTGCGCAGGACGGCCGCGCGGACCACCTGCCCGGCATCGTCCAGGTCGATCACGCACCCCGTACTGCCGCTGGGATGCTCGACCTCCAGCCGCAGCGAGCGGCCTTCGGGCAGCACCGCCAGCGCGTGCGCCGGGGATTCGGGCAGCAGGCAGGCGGTGGCGACGCTGACCGCGCCCAGCACGCCGATGGAGGCGTGGCAGCGGTGCGGGATGAACGAACGCACGCTGATCGCCCCGCCGTCACGCGGCGCGGCGACCAGCATCATCTTCGGCACCGAGGCCTGGGCCACGTCGCCGAGGTTCATCCGCGGACCGGCCTGCAGGCGGATCGATTCCAGCCGCTGCTTGAGCCCGGCATCGGCGTCCAGCGTCTCGCGGTCTTCGTAGCCGCTGATGCCCAGGTCGCTCGCGCGCATCACCACGCAGGGCATGCCGTTGTCGATCAGGGTGACGTCGACACCGTCAATGATGTCGCGCGCCTGCCCGGTCGGCAGCAGCGCGCCGCAGGAAGAACCGGCGATATCCGCGAATGCCAGCGGCACCGGCGCGGCATTGCCGGGCACGCCGTCGATGCGCGCATCGCCGTCGTAGCGCACCTGCCCGCCCGGCGTCTCCACCGTGGCGGTGGCAAGCTTGCCGGTATTGACCATGAAGATGCGCACCTCGGTGCGGCCATCGGCGGCGGGCAACAGGCCGCGTTCGAGAGCGAAAGGCCCCACGCCGGCCAGCATGTTGCCGCAGTTCTGCGCGTCGCTGACCAATGCCTGGTCAACAAAGACCTGCAGGAACAGGTAATCGACGTCCGCATCGTCACGGTCGGAAGCGGATACCACCGCGACCTTGGAGGTCAGCGGATCGGCACCGCCCATGCCGTCGATCTGGCGCGGATCCGGCGAGCCATAGGCGCGCAGCAGGAACGCGTCGCGCGCGGCGGTATCGGCCGGCAGGTCCTCGGCGAGAAAGAACCCGCCCTTGGACGTGCCACCCCGCATCCACATCGCGCGCACCGGCTCAGACATAGGTCAGGCCCTTGGCCGCGAGGCGTTCGCGCATCTTGTAGATGTCCAGGCCCAGCTCGCCGCGCGCCAGGCGCTCGCGCTTTTCCGCCTCGCGGGCCTCGCGGGCCTGCGCCTCGGCCAGCACGCGCGCGGCATCGGCGCGCGGCACCACGCATACGCCGTCGTCGTCGGCCACCACCACGTCGCCTGGCTGCACCAGCGCACCGGCACAGACCAGCGGCACGTTCACCGAGCCCAGGGTCTCCTTCACCGTGCCCTGCGCGTGGATGGCGCGGCTCCACACCGGGAAGCCCATTGCGGTCAGGTCGCGCACGTCGCGCACACCGGCGTCGATGACCAGGCCGCGGCAGCCGCGCGCCTGCGCCGATGTCGCCAGCAGGTCGCCGAAATAGCCGTCGCAGCATTCGCTGGTCGGGGCCACCACCAGCACGTCGCCCTCGCGCAGCTGCTCGATGGCCACATGCATCATCCAGTTGTCGCCGGGCGGCACCGAGACGGTGACGGCGGTGCCCGCGATGCGCGCGCCGGTGTAGACCGGGCGCACCCGCGGATGCAGCAGGCCGCTGCGGCCCTGGGCCTCGTGGACGGTGGCGACGCCGGCTTCGGCAAGGCCATCGACGAGGGCGAGATCGGTACGTTCGACGTGGGTGACGACCCGGGACATCCATCCATCCTTCGTAAGGGATGAGCGAGTCTGTCCGCCGGCACCGCCGGGGCTCAAGATCGTTTTCCGAGAGAGCCATTGGTTTTGGTTATAGTTGAACCATGGAACAGATCCCGGAGCTGAACCTTCGCCATCTCCACGCGCTCACCGTGGTGGTGGCCAACGGCGGCATCAGCGCGGCCGCGCCGCAGGTGAATCTTTCGCAGCCAGCGCTCACCCAGGCCATCGCCAAGCTGGAGCGGCAGCTGCAGGTCGCGCTGTTCGACCGCCAGCCCGGCGGCATGGCGCCGACGGAAGCGGCGCAGCTGCTGGTGCCGCGCATCGAGCGCGCGTTGGCGTATATCGCGCATGGCGTGCGGTTGGCGCGGCGCTCGCAGCGCCTGCCTGCCCTGGCCGGGCTGGAGCGGCGCGTCGCGCTCGGCCAGCTGCGCGCGCTTACCGCCGTGGACCAGGCCGGCAACTACTCGCTGGCGGCTGCACGCAGTGGTGTCTCGCAGCCGGCGGTCTATCGCGCGGTGCACGACCTGTCCGAGCTGATCGAAGTGCCGTTGACCATGCGTCGCGGCAAGACCGTGCAGTCCACGCCGGCGGCCACGCGCATGCTGCGGCTGGTGCGGCTGGCCTTGGCGGAACTGGCGGCGGGGCTGGATGAACTGGCGTCACTGCGTTCGGAGCGCGGCGGGCGCATCGCGCTGGGGGTGATGCCGCTGGCGCGCGCGATCCTGCTGCCGCAGGTGCTGGCGCGGTTCTCGCGGGCGTATCCAAACGCGCGCATCAATGTCGTCGAAGGGCCCTATGCCGAAGTGCTCAACGACCTGCGCGAAGGCAACCTCGACCTGCTGGTGGGTGCGATGCGTGACCGCCTGCCGGTGCGCGACGTCGTGCAGGAAGGCCTGTTCGACGACGACCCGGTGATCGTCGCGCGTGCCGGCCATCCACTGGCCGGCACGCGGTTCGACTTTGAGCGGCTGCTCGACTATCCCTGGGTGATCGCCGCCACCGGCGCGCCGGTGCGTGCGCGCTGGGAGCGCATGTTCCGCGACCACGGCCACGAACCGCCGCCGCCGCGCATCGAATGCGGCTCGGTGCTGGTCACGCGCGGCCTGCTGCTGGAGGACGACTGGCTCACGCTGATGTCGCGCGACCAGTTCCTGATCGAACGCCGCGCCGGCCTGATGGCCGAGCTGGCCAGCGCCGGCGAAGGCCTGCGCCGGCGCATCGGCCTGACCACCCGCGCGGACTGGCACCCTACCCGGCTGCAGACGGCATTCGTGGAAACGTTCCGCGCGGTGTGTGCGGAGCGTGGTGGCGCGGGCGATGATGATCCCTGGCCATTCCGGTATGCCCCTCGTTGATCAGCGTTTGGGCGCGGCGCTGGCCACCATCAGCCCGTAGACGAGCGCCCCCGCCACGACGACCCAGAACGAGCGCCCCCACCCGTCGTCCGGCCCGAGCCAGAGTCGCAGCAGCAGGAAAGTGGGACCGAAGGTGAGCAGGAAGTTCAGCCCATTGATCCAGACAGCATGCCCGAAGCGATGCGGCGATGCCTTGATCCGTTCAAGCCAGCCGCCTTTGTCGAGCAGCCACAATACGAGCCAGGGTCGTTTGAAGATCATGGATCGGGTCCGGGGAGTGAAGCCAGACCATGCAGCCCTCGCGCCGGGGCGTCCATCGCGCCACGGCAGGCATCAGCAACCCGTTCGAAAATTCCAAACAAAAAGCCCGGCTTTCGCCGGGCTTTTCGCTTCAGCTTCCGTGTGGCTTACGCCTCGACGGTATCGGCCACTTCCTGGTAATCCTGGATCTGGTCGAAGTTCATGTAGCGGTAGATTTCGGCGCCCTTGCTGTTGATCACGCCGATGTCCGCCATGTACTCGTCCTTGCTCGGAATCTTGCCCAGACGCGAGCAGATCGCCGCCAGCTCCGCCGAACCCAGGTACACGTTGGTGTTGCGGCCCAGGCGGTTCGGGAAGTTACGGGTCGAGGTCGAGAACACCGTGGCGCCCTCGCGCGCCTGTGCCTGGTTGCCCATGCACAGCGAGCAGCCCGGCATTTCCATGCGCGCGCCGGCGGTGCCGAAGGTGCCGTAATGGCCTTCCTTGGTCAGCTCCGAGGCGTCCATCTTGGTCGGCGGCGCGACCCACAGGCGGGTCGGGATGTCGCGCTTGCCTTCCAGCAGCTTGGCGGCCGCACGGAAGTGACCGATGTTGGTCATGCACGAACCGATGAACACTTCGTCGATCTGCGCGCCGGCCACTTCGGACAGGGTCTTCACGTCGTCCGGGTCGTTCGGGCAGGCCACGATCGGCTCATGCACATCGGCCAGGTCGATCTCGATGACCGCCGCGTACTCAGCGTCGGCATCCGGCTCCAGCAGCTGCGGGTTGGCCAGCCACTCTTCCATCTTCTTGATGCGGCGACCCAGGGTGCGGGCGTCGGCGTAGCCTTCGGCAATCATCCACTTCAGCAGCGTGATGTTGCTGGTGAGGTACTCGATGATCGGTTCCTTGTTGAGGTGCACGGTGCAGCCCGCCGCCGAACGCTCGGCCGAGGCATCGGACAGCTCGAACGCCTGCTCCACCTTCAGGTCCGGCAGGCCTTCGATTTCGAGGATGCGGCCGGAGAAGATGTTCTTCTTGCCCTGCTTGGCCACGGTCAGCAGGCCCTGCTTGATCGCGTACAGCGGGATCGCGTTGACCAGGTCACGCAGGGTCACGCCCGGCTGCATCTGGCCCTTGAAGCGCACCAGCACCGATTCGGGCATGTCCAGCGGCATCACGCCGGTGGCCGCGGCGAAGGCGACCAGGCCGGAGCCGGCCGGGAACGAGATGCCGATCGGGAAGCGGGTGTGCGAGTCGCCGCCGGTGCCGACGGTGTCGGGCAGCAGCATGCGGTTGAGCCAGCTGTGGATCACGCCGTCGCCCGGACGCAGCGAGACGCCGCCGCGGGTGGAGATGAACTCCGGCAGCGTGTGGTGGGTCTTCACGTCCACCGGCTTCGGGTAGGCGGCGGTGTGGCAGAACGACTGCATCACCAGGTCGGCCGAGAAGCCCAGGCAGGCCAGGTCCTTCAGCTCGTCGCGGGTCATCGGGCCGGTGGTGTCCTGCGAACCGACCGAGGTCATCTTCGGCTCGCAGTAGGTGCCCGGGCGCATGCCCTGGCCTTCCGGCAGGCCACAGGCGCGGCCGACCATCTTCTGCGCCAGCGAGAAGCCCTTGCCGGTATCCGGCGGGTTGACCGGCAGGCGGAACAGGTCGGTGACCGGCAGCTTCAGCGCTTCGCGCGCCTTGGCGGTCAGGCCACGGCCGATGATCAGCGGAATGCGGCCACCGGCGCGCACTTCGTCCAGCAGCACATCGGACTTGAGTTCGAACTCGGCGATGACTTCGCCGTTCTTCAGCGCCTTGCCGTCATACGGACGCAGCTCGATGACATCGCCGTGCTCCATCTTCGACACGTCGAGTTCGATCGGCAGCGCGCCGGCGTCTTCCATGGTGTTGTAGAAGATCGGGGCGATCTTCGAACCCAGGCACACGCCGCCGAAGCGCTTGTTCGGGATGAACGGGATGTCCTCGCCGGTGAACCACAGCACCGAGTTGGTGGCGGACTTGCGGCTGGAACCGGTGCCGACCACGTCGCCGACGTAGGCGACCAGGTGGCCCTTTTCCTTCAGGTCGAGGATCTGCTGGATCGGACCGCGCTTGCCGTCCTCTTCCGGGGTGAACGGCGCATCGGGACGCTTGTTCTTCAGCATCGCCAGCGCGTGCAGCGGGATGTCCGGGCGGGTGGTGGCATCCGGGGCCGGCGACAGGTCGTCGGTATTGGTCTCGCCCGGCACCTTGAACACGGTGATGGTCAGGCTCTGCGGCACTTCCGGCTTGCTGGTGAACCACTCGGCCTCGGCCCAGCTCTTCAGCACGGCCTGCGCGTGGGCGTTGCCCTTCTCGGCCTTCTCCTGCACGTCATGGAAGGCATCGAACACCAGCAGCGTGTGCTTCAGGCCTTCGGCCGCCACCGCGCCCAGCTCGGCATTGTCGAGCAGCTCGATCAGCGGATGGATGTTGTAGCCGCCGAGCATGGTGCCCAGCAGCTCGGTGGCGCGCTGCGCGGAGAGCAGCGGCGTCTTCTCGGTGCCGAAGGCGACGGCGGCCAGGTAGGAGGCCTTGACCTTGGCGGCGTCGTCGACGCCGGCCGGCACGCGATGGGTGATCAGATCGACCAGGAAGGCTTCCTCGCCGGCCGGCGGGTTCTTCAGCAGTTCGATGACATCCGCGGTCTGCTGCGCGCTCAGCGGCAGCGGCGGGATGCCGAGCGCGGCGCGTTCGGCGACGTGGTGGCGATAGGCTTCCAACATGACAACACTCCGGGAATCGGAAAAGGATTCTGTGGTTTGGGCTCAGGCTTGCGGCACGATCAGCTTCAGGCCCTTGAAGTAGTCGCGATAAAACGTGGTATCCAGGGTGATCAGGCCGTCGCACTGCAGCAGCGCGTGCGCCCCGACCAGAAAATCGGCGATGGGCCGGGCCGCCCCGCCGCGCTGGCGCGAGCGGCGCTGCATCTCACCGGCGCGCAATGCCGACTTGGCCTCGACCGGATTGAAATGCACGCCCATCTCTTCCAGCGCGCCCAGCGCCTCGGCGCCGTTGCGCAGCGCCGCGCACAGCTCGGCCAGCGCGGCATCACTGACAACCACGCGGCCATTGCCCAGGCACTGGCGCAGGCAGGCCTCCGCCGCATCGGCCTGCTGACCATTGGTCAGCAGCTGCACCAGCACGGGGGCGTCGATGGCGATCATGCGCTCAGCCCTGCTCCGGGCCGGCGGACGGGTCCAGGGCGAACTTGCCGCGCACGCGGGAGATGGCGTCGTCCACGCTCTTGCGCAGCACGATGCGGCTGCCTTCCAGCTCCACCTTGAGGACACTGCCCTTGGTCAGGCCGAGCGCGTCGCGCACGGTCTTGGGGAGGGTGATCTGGCCGCGTTCGGCGACGGTGGCTTCCATGGGTAGGCTCCAGAAAGTATGTACGAATTATACATACCCGGGAGGGGTGGGGCCAGCGGACGAGGGGGTGTGGGTGGGGCGGGTTCAGGGCGTTGCGGGGAAATGGAGGGCCAGGCTGGATGGCGGGAAGGCCTGGGCTGGGCGTTTTGCCAGACCTCGATTTCCTCCTTGTCTTGGCGCTTCCGGTCGCGGCTGAAGCCGCTCCTACAAGGGGCGTTTCAGGGTCGCATTACAAGGTTGCGTTTCAAGGCGTTTCAAGGTCGCGGTACGAGGCCGAGGTGCAAGGTCGCCGTACAAGGTTCGCGACCTGGTTGTTTGGCGGGTGTGCCGGTCTGGCTGTGGCGTGTGTATCCGGTCGCGGGGATTTGTCGGGCCAGCGGGGGCGGGGCCCTTTCGG
>DJAN01000135.1:26411-26638 GCA_002429615.1 Lysobacteraceae bacterium UBA6001 | reverse complement strand
CGCGCCTGCGGCCCCCGACGCACCACACGGCCCACGCCAGCGCGGCGCGCCGGCAGCTGCGGCAGGCGGAAGCGGTACAACGCCCACCACGCGGTCATCGGCATGCCCAGCAGCCACAGCGGCCCCCAGCCCAGCCACTGGCTGTGGCCACGGGCGGCCGGCCATACCAGCACCAGGGCCAGGCCCGCCAGGGCTACCTGGCGCACGGCGCGCAGCACGCGCGGGTC
>DJAN01000135.1:0-26188 GCA_002429615.1 Lysobacteraceae bacterium UBA6001 | reverse complement strand
CGCGCAGCACGCGCGGGTCGGGGGCCTGCGACGGCGAGGGAACGTGACGCTGCATGGGTTTTCTCCAATCCGGTCGGGATGGCTACGTTCCCCCATCGCCATCTCACGGATTGCGACCTACCATTGACGTGAAGTTCGCCCCTGCCCGTCTATCGTGCAGGCCAGCCACGCCAAGACGAGCCGCAATGCGACTGACCGCCACCCTAGCCCTAGCGTTCCTCATCGGCCTGGCCACCCCGGCCGCGGCACGCGAAGCCAAGGCACCGGAACGCCCCCCGCTGGAGATGCAGCGGCTGGCGGGTACCTGGTACGTGATCGCGCGCATCCCTAACCCGGTCGAGCGGGGCCACGTCGCCAGCCGCGACGAGTACACCCTGCGCGACAACGATTCGATCGGCATCCGCTACGTCTACCGCGAGGGCTTCTCCGAGCCGGAACAGGAGAAGACCGCGCGCGCCTCGGTTGACGAGGACAGCGGCAACTACGACTGGCGGGTATGGTTCTACAAGATCATCCCGACCAAGCAGCGCATCCTGGAAGTGGCGCCGGACTATTCGTGGATGCTGATTTCCTGGCCCGGCCGCGACCTGGCCTGGATCTTCGCCCGCTCGCCGGACATGGACAACGAGCAGTACCGCACGCTGGTGGCCAAGCTGCGCGATGACTACGGCGTCTACACCGACAAGCTCAAGCGCGTACCGCAGCACGTCGAGCAGGTCGACAAGCTCGGCTTCGAAGTGCCGAACAAGCGCTGAGGCACGTACCGGCGCGCCCGCGCGCCGGTGGCTCAGTCCTCGTAGTTGCTCAGGGCCAGCGCCAGCAGCGCCTTGGCCTGCTCGCGCAGCGACTTCGGCTCGATGATCTCCGCGTCCGAGCCGTAATGCAGCACGTCCATCAGCAGCTCGCGCGAGACGCTGTAGGGCACCTTCAGCTCATACCGGCCATCCGGCAGGAAGCGACCCTGCTGCTTGGAATGCCAGTGCTCGTCGGCGACCCAGCGCGCGGCCTTGGCACTGAACACGATCGTCGCCCAGCCCTTGGGCGCGCCGGAGAAGATGCCGTAGGAAGCGGCGAGCTGGTCGTCCAGCTCGCTGTCGGGCACGTCGCGCGCCGCCTCATCCAGCACGCGGGCCTGGTTGATCCGGTCCACGGCGAAGCTGCGCACGCCCTCGCGCCCGTGGTCCCAGGCATCCAGGTACCAGTTGTCGCGATAGTGGGTGATGCGCTGCGGCGATACCGTGCGCCGGGTGGATTCGTCGGTGGAGCGCGCGCGGTATTCGAAGCTCAGCTGCTTGCGCTCCAGCACCGCCGAGGCGACGCCGCGGAAGCTCGCCTCGTCCAGCTTGCGGCCGCGATGCGGGATCACCCGCACGCGGTCCACCGGCCACTGCGAGACCCCGGCCTGCGCGGCCAGCAGGCTTTCGATGCGCTGCTGCAACGGCGCCAGCACCGAGGACAGCACGCCGCCGCCGGTGCGCGCCAGCAGTTGCTGGGAAGCCAGCAGGGCATGCAATTCCTCGGAGCTGAGCCACAGCCCGGGCAGTTCGAAGCGATCGCTTTCGCCAGCCAGATAGCGGAAACCGGCCTCGCCGTCGCCCTCCACCGGCGCCATCAGCGCATCGCGCAGGAAGGCCAGGTCGCGGTAGACGGTGGCACGGGAGCAGCCCAGCTCATCCTGCAGCCGCGCCACCGTCACCGGATAGCGGGCGGCCTTGAGCAGGCGGTGCAGGGCATTGATGCGTTCATAGCGGTCCATGCGCCGATTATGTCCGACTCGCGGGTGACAGCGCGCGCGTGCCGGCCTGGGCTATCGTGACGCCCCCCACATCCTGGTGCCGGCCATGCCCCGCCCTCGCCTTTCCCTCCTTGCCGGCCTGCTCGCCGGCGCCCTGCTGCTGGCCGGTTGCGAGCGGACGCAGGACCCCACCCCCGCGATACCGCAGGCGCCCACCGCGGCGGCCGCGACGCACGCGCCGGCCCAGGTCGTGCTCGACGCGATGACGCGCTTCCGTGCGGCGCGCGCGTTCGAAGCAAGGATGCAGCTGGAGGGCACGCGCGCGCAGGACAGCCGGCTGGAGTACGCCGCGCCGGACCGTTACCGCCTGCACCTGCCCATGGGGACGCAGACCATCATCGGCGACACGCTCTACCTGCAGGCCGAGGGCCGCAGCCAACGCGTACCGCTGCCCGCGGGCCTGCTGGCGCAATGGCGCGACCCGCTGCAACTGGCCGAAGGCGAGCAGCTTCAGGTCGAGGACCTCGGCGCCGATCCGCTCGATGGCCAGCCCGCGCACCTGTACCGGGTGATCCATCCGGACCCCGCGCGGCCGGCGATGCGCCTGTGGATCGACGCCGACGGCCGGCCGCGGCGCATCGAGCAGCGCGGCCGCGACGCCGGCGGCGCCGAGTTCCGCCTGCAGATCGATTACACGCGCTTCGACGACCCGTCGCTGCGCATCGAAGCCCCCTGATATGCGGACGGCATCACGCACCGCCGCCGAATGGCGGATGAAGCCGGTCCGCCCGGCGCCCCGGTGGCGTGAAGGCTTCCGTTATCATGAAAGCGTTTCCCCCACCGTGTGCCTGCTGGCCGCCTGATTCGAGAGTCGACCATGTCCCGCCGTGCCCTGCTGACCGCCGCCGTCCTGTTTTCCTGTTCCAGCGCCGCCTTCGCCCAGACCGCCACCGCGGTCTCGAACGGCCCCACCGACCCCGCCCTGGCGGTGATTCCCTCGCCCTGGAGCGGTTCCAGCGGTGAACTGGGCTTCGCCTCGGCGCACGGCAACAGCTCCACCGAGAGCTTCAACGGCCGCCTCAAGGGCCGCTACACCGATGGCGACTGGATCCACTCGCTGGACCTGTTCGGCATGCGTTCCAGCGCCGAATACACCAACACCAACGACGACGGCACCACCACCCGCGAGCGCCAGACCACCGCCGAGCGCTACACCGCGTCGGCCGGCAGCGCGCTGCAGCTGGGTGAACATCGCCAGCTGACCGCCACCGGCCGCTACGAAACCGACGACTTCGCCACCTACGACCGCCTGGCCACCTTCGGTATCGGCTACGGCACGCGCCTGCTGGACTGGCAGAACTTCTACCTGGATGCACAGATCGGCCCCGGCGTGCGCCGTGCGCACGATTCGGTCGAGGATGAAACCGAGACCGGCCTGATCGGCCGTGGCCTGTTCGATCTGAAGTACACCATCACCCCGAACACCGACCTGGTGAACACGCTGCTGATCGAATCGGGCAGCTACAACACCTACGCGCAGAACGACTTCGGCGTGCAGGTGGCGATGAACCAGCGCTTCGCCCTGAAGGCGGCGTGGCAGATGCGCCACAACAGCGACGTTAGCGACGACAACAAGAAGACCGACACGCTGACCACGGTCAACCTGGTCTACACCTTCAAGTAATCGTCCGGCCTGGCGAGCCGCTCCCCATCTTCCTGTGGGAGCGGCTTCAGCCGCGATGGGAGATGCCGCAACGGCGCATCACGCCCCGTCACGCGCATACGGCCCCAGCAGCACATCACCGCCAGCGGCCAGCAGCCGCCGCGCGACCTCGCGCCCCAGCGCCTCGCGATCGGCCACCGCGCCTGCGGCGTCGGCCCGCACCAGGCGCCCGTCCCCGGCATCGCCCACCAGCGCCTGCAGATGCAGCCCATCGCCGTGATGCGTGGCGAACGCCGCCACCGGCACATGGCAGCTGCCATGCAACGCGCGGTTCATCGCCCGCTCGGCCTCCACGCACTCACGCGTGGCGCGGTGGTCCAGCGCTTCCAGCAAGGCCATTACCTGCGGGTCATCGCCGCGGCATTCCACCGCGATGGCGCCCTGCGCGGGCGCGGGCAACCACTCAGGCGGCGCCAGCCGCGCGGCGATGCGATGCCCCAGCCCCAGCCGCTGCAGGCCGGCGCAGGCCAGCACGATGGCGTCGTACTCGCCGGCGTCCAGCTTGGCCAGGCGCGTGTTGACGTTGCCGCGCAGGTCGCGCAGCTCCAGGTCCGGGCGCAGCGCGCGCAGCTGTGCCTGCCGGCGCAGCGACGACGTGCCCACGCGCGCGCCCTCGGGCAGCTCGGCCAGCGCCGTGTAGCGCCCGACCAGCGCATCGGCCGGATCGGCCCGCTCCAGGACCGCGGGCAGCACGAACGGCGCATCCAGGTCCATCGGCACATCCTTCATCGAATGCACCGCGCAATCGGCCTCGCCGCGCAGCATCGCCAGCTCCAGTTCCTTCAGGAACAGGCCCTTGCCGCCAATCGCCGCCAGCGAGCGGTCCAGCACCTCGTCGCCGCGCGTGCTCAGCGGCACCAGCAGCACTTCCAGATGCGGATGGCACGCCTGCAGGCGGGCGGCGACGTGTTCGCTCTGCCAGAGGGCGAGCGGGCTCTTGCGGGTGGCAATGCGCAGGGTCTTCATGCGCCGATTATCGCCCGTCCGCGCCGCGCGCGGTTTGCGCAGGATCAGCCGCCCTGGCGCAGTTCGCCGCGCAGGTTGGCCACGCAGCGCCGGCTGACCTCCAGCGGCTGGGCGACGTCGCGCAGCACTGCGTGTACCTGGCCGTCGCCGCTGCGCCGGAGTTCGGCCAGCTGGCCGCGCGCGACCAGGCAGTTGCGGTGGATCCGCACCAGCCGCTCGGCAAACTCCTCCTCCAGCGACTTCAGCGATTCCTCGATCAGGTCCTCGCCGCGCGCATGGTGGACGATGACGTACTTCTCTTCGGCCTGGAGATAGTGGATCTCCTCGACCGGGATCAAGCGCAGGCTGCCACGCAGGCGCGCGCACAGGTGGGTGCGGCGGCGCGCCGGTTCCAGCACCGGCGACGGCGAACGGCCGGCGATGAAGGTCGCCGCGCGCTCCAGGGCGGCGGCCAGGCGCTCGGGCCGCACCGGCTTCATCAGGTAGTCGATGGCCGCCGCGTCGAACGCCGACAGCGCGTGCTGGTCGTAGGCGGTACAGAACACCACCGCCGGGCGCGGCGCGAAGTCGCGCAGGTGGCGGGCCGCCTCCAGCCCGTCGACGCCGGGCATGGCGATATCCAGCAGCACCACGTCGGGCTGGCGTGCGGCGGCCAGCTGCAAGGCCTGCTCGCCGTTCTCGGCCTCGCCCACCAGCTCCACCCGTGCGTCGGCGGCCAGCAGCGAGCGCAGGCGCTCGCGCGCCAGCGGCTCGTCGTCGGCGATCAACACTTTCACGGCAGTGGCTCCCCGGCCGACGGCGACGTGTGCATGCGGCGTATTCCCCGTTTCTCCGCCCGGCACTTCAAGCGCCGGACGATCCCGCCCGCATAGTAGCCCCCGCCCCGGCAGCCGTCATCCGGACCGACCGGTTCAGGCGGCGAAACGCTGCTCCATCCACGCCGCCAGCGCGTCGATTTCCTCGGCGCAGACCTGATGGGCCATCGGATAGGCATGCCATTCGACCGCGAACCCCAACGCCTGCAAGGCCTGCGCGCTCTGCTGGGCATGCACGATCGGAATCACCGGGTCGCCCTGGCCGTGCGCCATGAACAGCGGCTGGCGCTGCGCGCCGGCCACCAACTGATCGGCGGCGTGCACCGCGTCGGGCAGGTAGGTGGACAGGCCGATCAGGCCGGCCAGCGGCACCTGCCGGCGCAGGCCCGCCGCCAGGGTGATCGCGCCGCCCTGCGAGAAGCCGGCCAGCAGGATGCGTTCCGGGGGAATGCCGCGCGCCTGCTCGCGTTCGATCAGTGCCTCGACCTGGGCGACCGATTCGAGCACGCCCTGGCGGTCGGCGCGGTCGGCGAAGTCGAAGCTGGTGATGTCATACCAGCCGCGCATGCGTACACCATTGTTGATGGTGATCGCGCGCACCGGCGCATGCGGAAACACGAAACGCAGCGCCGGCCAATGCGGGCGCACCAGCTCCGGCACGATCGGCGCGAAGTCGTGGCCATCGGCGCCCAGCCCATGCAGCCAGATCACGCTCCATTGCGGCGAGGGCTTGGTTTCGATCTCCAGTCCGTCCAGCGGTGACGACATCGTGCGGCTTCCGTATGGCGAAAGCCGCATTATGCCTGTGCGCTGGCCACGCTCACTCGCCTGCGGCGGCAGCGGCCCGCGCGGCGGCGCGGCGCAGTTCCGCCGCGCGCACCATCACCTGCGGCGGCGCGATTTCCTCGGGAATGGCGAAGATGCCCAGGCGCTGCAGCACTTCGCCCACGCGCCGCAGCGAGGTCAGCGCGACCACCGGAATCGCCAGCACCATGCCGATCACCACCGGCGCCATCCACGCCGCCAGCGACGGCGACACCAGATAGGCCATGGTGCCGGCCAGCAGGCCGAACAGGCTCAAACCACCGTACCCCTTGACCAGCGCGACCCAGGAAATCTTGCCGTCGTCGCGCTGCTGCGCGTCCCAGCCCGAGTCCTTGCCGGCCAGCACCTCGGCCACGCCGCGCGACTGCAGGTACATCACCACCGGCGCCATCAGCGCGGCGAGCACGGTCTCCAGCAGGATGCTCAGCAGCGCGCGCACCGCGCCACCGCAACCGCGGCGCTCGCTGCGGTTGAACAGCAGCGCCAGGTAGCCCAGCACCTTCGGCGCCAGCAGCACGCCCATGGTCAGCGCGAACACCCACAGCACGCCGCTGCTGCCCTGTGCATGCCAGTAGCGCGCGGGCGAGAACGGCAGTTCGGCGGCCAGGTCGATGTCCGAACCGGCCAGCGGGATGGCGATGCCGATCAGCATCAGCATCGCCCACATCGGCGCGGTGAAGTAATGGCCGATGCCGATCATCATGTGCAGGCGGCTGACCCAGTGCAGGCCCTTGGCGGTGACCACCTTGGAGTGCTGCAGGTTGCCCTGACACCAGCGACGGTCGCGGATCAGCAGGTCGGTGAGGGTCGGCGGGCCTTCCTCGTAGCTGCCCTGCAGGTACGGCACCATGTGGGTGGCCCAGCCGGCGCGACGCATCAGCGCCGCTTCGACGAAATCGTGGCTCAGCACGTGGCCGCCGAACGGCTTGCGCCCCGGCAGCGCCGGCAGGCCGGCATGCGCGGCGAAGGCGCGGGTGCGGATGACAGCGTTGTGGCCCCAGTAGTTGCTCTCGGCGCCATGCCACCAGGCCACGCCGTAGGCGATGATCGGCCCGTACACGCGTCCGCCGAACTGCTGCATGCGCGCGAACAGGGTATGGCCGTTGACCACCGCCGGCAGGCTCTGGATCAGGCCGACGTCGGGGTTGAGTTCCATGCCGGCGACCAGGCGCACGATGGTGTCGCCGCTCATCAGGCTGTCGGCATCGAGGATCAGCATCTGCGGATAGCTGCCGCCGAAACGCTGCACCCAGTCGGCGATGTTGCCGGCCTTGCGCCCTGCGTTGTCGGCGCGGCGGCGATAGTAGATGCGCCCGGCACCGCCGGTGCGCTCGCACAGGGCGGCGTATTCGCGCTCCTCCGCCAGGCCGATCGCCGCCCGCGTGGTGTCGCTGAGAATGAAGAAGTCGAAGCGGTCGAGCTGGCCGGTGGCGGCGACCGATTCGTAGATCGCCTGCAGGCCGGCGAGCAGGCGCCGCGGATCTTCGTTGTAGGTCGGCATCAGCAGCGCGGTGCGGCTGTGCAGGGTGGGCAACGGGGCGTCCGGGTCGATGCCCAGTTTGCGTCCGCGCCCGAACACCACGCTGATGAAGCCCGCCACGGCGCTGGCGAAGGACATCGCGATCCAGGCGAACAGCAGCACGAACAGCACCAGCAGGCAGGCTTCCAGCACGCTGATGCCGTCGGCCCACATCACCATGGCCATCATCCAGGTCGCGGCCAGGGTCATCACCGCGGTGCCGCCGATCAGGTAGACGCGGCGCAGGCCAATGCCACGCGGCGAGGTGCGCTGGCGCGGCACCTGCAGGTGGCCGGCGCGCAGGGACTGTTCGGGCATGTCGAGCGGGGCTTCGGCGGGCAGCACGGCCAGGCCGGCGTCGCGCGCGGGCGCGACGTCTTCGATCAGGGCGGCGCTCATGTCAGACGGCCCGGGCAGCGGCCAGCCCGGGTCGGGCTTGCATGACACTGCCTGCGCGGCGCGTCCGGCGGACGCCACGCATCGCTTTCCCAACCACTACGAACACAAGCACTCCTCGGCAGCGACGGAAATCGCCGCCCATGTTAGGTCATCACTGCGGGGGAGCCCGTGCCCTCCCCGTTCAGGTGGCGTCCCCGACCACCCCGGGCGGCAGACTACGCCGTTTTTGCCCAACCGTGGCCCAACGTGAATGGGGAGCCGGCACCGGGTGCCGCTCACCCGCCGAACGGCCACAGCGGCCCACCCAGCCAGAGCCAGCGCGCGGTCCAGGCGGCGGCCAGGCCGATCAGGGCGGTCAGCGGGACGCCCACCTTGAGGAAGTCGGCGAAGCGGTACTGGCCCGGGTTGAGGATCAACAGGTTGCCGTGGTGGCCGATCGGGGTGAGGAAGGACGCCACCGCCCCCATCGCGGTGCAGATCACGAACGGCACCGGCGGCAGGTGCAGGCCCTCGGCCACGGCCAGGGCGATCGGGGTGAGCAGCACGGTGGTGGCCGCGTCCGACAGGATCTGGGTCAGCAGCGCCGCGGCGGCGAACATCACCAGCAGCAGGCTGAGCGGCGACAGGCCCTGCATGTGTGCCAGCAGCAGGTCGGCCAGCCGTTGCGCGGTGCCGGTCTGATCCATCGCGATGCCCAGCGGGATCACCCCGGCGATCATCACGTAGATGCGCACGTCGATCTCCTCGTAGGCGCGCTCGATGGTCACGCAGCGGGTGAGCACCATCGCCACCGCACCGGCGAGGAAGGCGATCTGCGGCGGCAGCCATTCGGTGGCAGCGGCGACGACCGAGGCCAGCATGATGCCCAGGGCGACCGGCCAGCGCCGACGGCGGCTGCGCTGGGCGTCGAACGGCATCAGCATCAGGAAACCACGGTGGTCGGACAGCTGCTGGAACTTGTGCTGGCTGCCCCACAACACCAGCAGGTCGCCTTCCTCCAGCCGCATTTCCGACAGCTCGCCATGCAGCCAGCCCTGCTTGCGCCACAGGCCGACCACCACCACGCCGAGGTTGTGCAGGAAGTCGATGCCCGACACGCTGCGGCCGACGAATTCCGAATGTGGCGCCACCACCGCCTGCACCAGCTGCTCCTCGCCGAAGGATTCCGGCGGATGCCCGTCGGCGGGCTTCTCGCCGTACTTGGCGACGGCATGCAGGGTCAGGCCGGGCTCGTCGCGTACCGAAGCGATCTCGTCCGGCGAGGCCCGCACCAGCAGCACGTCGCCGGCGCGCAGCAGGCCGCCGGCGTCGTTGCGGCGGCGGCGCAGGCCGTGTCGCAGCCAGTCGGCGACCTGCAGGCGCTCGCTGAAGGCATCTTCGAATTCGCCCAGCGTGCGGCCGGCCCAAGGCGAATCCTCCTCGACCAGCAACTCGGTGTAGTAGCGCTCCAGGCGCAGGTAGTCGCCGCTGTCCTCCTCGCCCTGGCGCTTGGGCAGCAGCCAGCGCCCGGCGAGCATGTAGAGCATGCCCACCAGCACCAGCACGATGCCGATCGGGGTGATCGCGAACAGGTCCAGGCGCGGTTGGCCGGCGCGCGAAAGCAGGTCATTGGCCAACAGGAACGCCGGTGCGCTGATCAGGGTCAGCGTGGTGCCCAGCGAGGCGGCCAGCGACATCGGCATCAGCAGGCGCGAGGCGGCCAGCTGCTGCTCGCGCGCCAGGCGCATCATCACCGGCAGCATCATCGCGGTGATCATCAGGTGGTGCGAGAACGCGGCCATCGCCGCGGTGGCTGGCATGGTGACCGCGATGGCGCGCCACTCGCGCCCGCCGGCGGCGCGTCCGATCGCAGCGCCGATGCGGTCGGTGATGCCGGTGGCCGACAACCCGGCCGACAGCACGAATACCGCCGCGACGATGATCGCCGGCTCGCTGGCGAAACCGGACAGCGCCTGCGCCGGCTTGAGGATGCCGGCCAGGGTGAGCGCAAGCGTGGCCAGCAGCGCCACCAGGTCGACCCGCAACCGCCCGCTGATGAACAACACCAGCGTCACCGCCAGGATCACGAGAAAGACGATCTGCTGCGAATCCATGCCCTGTCCGGTCAAAGCCCCCGCAGACCTTAGCCGATCACGCGCGGCGGCGGCGTGCAGGACGTGTCTACAGCGACTGTCCCAACTCGATGAAGACCACGCGATGACCACCTTCGCGCATGCCCATGCCGAAGATCAGCGGGCCGATCCACGAATCGAAGCCGATGAAGAGGCTGCCGTTGACGATGCCATCGGCCAGGCTCATGTCGCTGCGCTTCTGCCAGGCATTGCCGTACTCCAGCGTGCCGCCGACCTGCGCCGAGCGGCCGAGCACGCGACCCAGCTCATAGGTATAGCCGATGAAGCCCAGCGCATAGTCCTGGCCGGTGAGCTCGTTGCTCTGGAAGCCGGCCAGTCGCCAGCGCCCACCCAGCCGGTACAGGCTTTCCGCTGGCGCCTGGCCGGACACGGTCGCGTGATAGCGCAGCCCCAACTGCAACGCGTGCGGCCCGTAACTGCGCGCGCCAACCAGGTCGAAGTCCGCCTGGTCGAACGATTCGTCGGCGCCCAGCCAGGTCTGCGAGCTGCGCACGCCCAGCCGGCCGAGCACGCCGTCGCGCGGAAAGAACACGCTGTCGATGTCGTCCCAGTTGAGCTGCGCCAGCAGCGCGCCTTGCTGGAAGTAACGCTTGTCCTGAGGTGGCGAGCCGATGATGGCGCGCGCGTCGCCGGCATAGCGCTCCACGCCGATGCCCAGGCTGGCGACCTCGCCGAAGTTGCGCGCGATCCCGGCCGAGGCGCCATAGCGCTGCACGCGGTCGCGCTCAATCCGGTAGCCATCGGCGTCGAACACATTGAAGCTGTTGGTCTGGAAGCCACCGGCGGCGTTGAACGTGTAGCGGTTGGCCGGATCGAGCGGCGCGTAGTACTCGCCGGTGATGCCCGGCTCGCTGCCGATCTGCAGGGTGACGCGCGCCTCGGCACCATTCGGGGAGATGGGAGAGAAGCGCAGTCCGGCGCGCAGGTTGGCCTCGTGATCGCCTTCCAGGTCATTGCTGATGGTCATGCCCGCTTCGAAATAGGCCGGACCATTCGGCTTGGGATGGGCGGTAATCACCACGCCGGTGCGCTCATCCTCGCGCACCACGTCGTAGGTGATGCTCGACAGCGTGCCCAGGCCATAGGCATGCAGCAGCCCTTCCTGCAGCGCCTGCGCGTCCAGCGGCGCGCCCACCTGGATCGGCAGATAGCCCATCAGCACCTCGTCCGAGTAGCCGGTGTCGTTGACTAGGCGCACGAACTGCACCTGCGGTACCACGGGCAGGCCGGCGCGCTGGCGCTGCTGGAAGGCGGCATAGGTCGCCGCATCCACGCTGTAGCGCCGCAATGCCGGCGCCGCGGCATCCGCCGCGACCTGGCCGATCTCCAGCGCCAGTGGTGCCTTGTCGAACTCGCCGGTGGCGACACGCCCGCTCAGGTCCGGACGGATCACCATGTCGTCCGCGCCGAGGGTGGCCAGCTGGCGCTGCGCGCTGCCCACGGTGAGAAAGCCACTCATCTGGTCGACCACGTCCAGCACGCTGGCGTCGCTTCCCAGCACGCGCAGCGGCGTGCCGACATCGACGGCGATGATCCGCTCGGCGCCCATCGCGCGCACCACGTCGATCGGAATCTGGTTGGCGATGCCGCCGTCCAGCAGCACATAACCATCGAGATTGACCGGATGCATGATGCCCGGCAGCGACATGCTGGCGCGCATCGCCATGGCCAGGCTGCCGTGTCCCAATGCGACCGCCTGCCCGGTATTGATGTCGGTGGCGACGGCCCGGAACGGAATCGGCAGCCGGTTGAAATCGCCGTCCACGCGCGCACCACCGGTGGCGTTTTCGAACACCGCGATCAGGCGCTGGCCCTGGCTGATGCCCGCGGCCAGGCGCACGCCGGCGTTATCGCCGCCGATGCCGATACCGATCGGCGCCAGGCGGGTGTAGTCATCGGTCTTGCGCCGCAGCGTGCGATCGCGCCGCGGCAGGGTATCGCTGAAGGTGGCTTTCCAGTCGGTGGACAGCACCACGTCCTCGATCTGCTGCGGACTGCGCCCCGAGGCGTACAACGCTCCCACCAGCGCGCCGGCGCTGGTGCCGGCGATGCAGTCCACCGGGATATGCAGTTCTTCCAGCTTCTTCAGCACGCGCACATGGGCGATACCACGCGCACCGCCACCGCCGAGTGCCAGGCCGATGCGCGGGCGGGTGTCCCCCGGCGCGCGCTCACCGCACTGGTGCCCGTCTAGGCCCGCGAGCGGATCGGGCGCGGCTGCGTCCTGGGCCAGCGCCGGCAACGCCAGACACCACGCCAGCGACAGCAACAGGAAGGCGAACAAGGGCCGCACGCGCATCGAAGTCTCCGGGGGCTATCGCCAGGCGCTGCCCATCTGGATGTAGAACGTATGGTCGTCCGGACCCCAGGCGTAATCCAGGCCGCCATACATGCCCAGCTTGCGCGCCAGCAGGTAGCGGAAGCCGGCGCCCTTGGCCACGGCGGTGGTGGCATCGCCGAAACTGTCGCGCCGGCCCCAGGCGCGCCCGGCGCCGACAAAGCCGATCAGCGCCCAGCGCGGGGTGAGATTCCAACGCAGCTCGGTTTCGGCCATCGCCGCACGACGGTCCTGGTAACGACCGGCGGCAATGCCGCGCATATCGACATACGGCAACCGATAGAACGGCACGTCACCGTCGACCGCGCGCAGATCCAGCCGTCCGCCGATCACCAGGCGCTTGTCCCATACCGGCCAATAGGCGAAGGCGTGGGCGCGATAGCTGTCGAAGTCGACATCGCCACCGAAGCCCTCGCGATAGAAGTTCGCGTCCAGTGCAGCGGTCCAGCCGCTGGACGGGGTGAACGGATTGTCGCGGGTGTCGTACTCCAGCATCAGGCCGAGGCCGGAACTCTTCTGCGCTAGTTCGCGGTCGGTGAAGAACTGGCTGTCCGAGGCGGTATCGAACGCGACGTCCAGGTCCATGTAGATCCAGGACAGCCCGACATAGAAGTCATCGTCGCCGATCCGGCGCGACACCTGCTGGAACGAGGCCAGGCCATCGACGTTGTAGCCGATCTCCTGGGCCGGGAAGAATTTTCCCTGGGTGTAGAAGTCCAGGTTGAACGAGGCCTTGGCCACGCCGCCCTTGTAGCGCCAGCGGTCCTCGTCGAAGTGCAGCATCGCCCCGCCACCGTAGGCATTGCTGCCATTCTCGGTCTTCATGCCCATCACGCCGTAGATGTTCGGCGAGATAAAGCGCGTCTTGCCGCTGGCGGTGGTGCGCATGGCCGCGCTGCCTTGCGGGCGGTGGAAGAACATCAGCGCCACGCCGCCGCCGTAGCCCAGCGCCGGCTCGGTGATGACGATCGGCACCGGCAGCACGCCACGGTGGTTGAGCAACCACTCGGACATGTCGAGCTTGCCGTCCTGCGGGTCGTGCAGGGTCTGCCAGAAGCCGGGTTTGGCCGCCGGTGCCGCGGTGGAAGCGGCGTTCGCCGCAGGGGCCGGCGGCGCGGCATCCGCTGCCTGCGCGTCCGCCAGCAGCGGCCAAGCGGCCAGGCCGAGCAGGCAACGCGCCAAGTGACGCCCGCGGCGACCGGGGTCGCGCGACGGGCGGTACCTGGCGTCGTTGCCGACGCTCACTTGGCCGGCGCCGAACCCGGCGGGAAGCCGGCGAACATCTTGTCCAGCCCGGCTTCGACGGCGGCATTCACCTTGTCGGTGGAGCTGGGCACGGTGCCGCTGGCGGTACCGCGCCAGATCGCCTGCTTGGTGCTGGTGTCGAACATGTCCACCACCAAGGTGCCGACGTCATAGGTGCGTACCGTGGTCTGCGCGCTGCCCATCGCCATGCCGCCGCCCCAACCACCGCGCCAGCCCCAACCGCCCATGCCGGTGCCGGTATAGAACGTGTCCAGCGTCTGCCGCTGCGAGGTGATGACATGCGCGGCCAGCGTCACCTGGCCATCGGGCGCCTGGCGCCAGCCACGCGCCTGCAGGCGGGCGTCGATGCCGTCGACGATGCGCTGCTGCACCAGTGGCGAGCCGGCCTGCGGCGTCATGCCCCAGGTGTAGGTGCGGTACTTGGAGAAATCGACCGACGGATCATGATCGGTCTTCACCGTGGGCGAGGAAGCGCAGGCCGCAAGCGCCACGACTACGAGCGAGGCAAGCATCAGGCGGAATTTCATGACGATCTCCTTCAGGAAGGGAACAAGTCGTGGGAGCAGCGGAACTCAGAAGCCAAAGCTGGCCGTGGCGACGATGGGATCGCCATCGAAGCGGTTCTTGACGTTGAACTCGGAGACGTAGCGCAGGCTCAGGTCCAGGTGTTCCCCTCCGGACCACTTCTTGCCATAGCTGATGATCGGGCCCAGGCCGAGCGAGCGCCCCTTGAAGCCGTTGAGGCGGTCGGCGGTGGACCCGGAGTCATCGCCGAGCTGCTGGATCCAACCGCCCACCACGCCCACGCCCCAACCACTGGGCGTGCGCTTGACCAGCATCGAATCCAGGCGCCATACCGGTGCGTTCTTGTAGCCGGTATCGTCATTGCGGTCGTAGAAGTCGACCGCGCCCAGCACGCTGAACTCCAGCGTGCCCTTCTGGTACAGGTGGGTGTAACCCACGCTCGGCGAGAACGTCCAGACATTCATGCCGGGATTGGCCAGCTTTTTCGGGTCGTACTTGGCGGTTGGCGCATAGATGTAGACGCCGAGCGAGAGATGCTCCACCTGGCTGATGTGATAGCTCGCCAGCACCGGCGCGAAATAGAGGTCGAACCAGTTCGAGGTGCTGTCGCTGACGCGACGCTGCTGTGCACCGACGCCGAGCGTGGCATCCACGTCGGCCATCACGTAGGGCGCGGTCACCATCGAGGCGTAGTTCCAGCGCCCCTCGCCGGTGGGCCAGATGTAGACCCCCGTCGCCGAGAGCAGGTCCATGTCGGCGCGCAGTCCCAATGACACCTGTCCGGCGATCGGCGCCTGGCGACTGCCGCCGATCTTGCCGTCGTAGTGCAGATAACCCAGCGACCACTGCATGCCGGGCTCGGGCGGGATGATGCCGGCATACGCCTGGATCTGCGCGCCGGTGAGCGAACGGCCCAGCGCGCCTTCGGTAGCCAGCGCCGGCGCGGCGTGCAGCGCCGCCAGCAGCAGGCCCAGCGACAGGCAGCCGCGAACGGCCAGGGGGTGAACACGGTAATCGACGGCTCGGCATTTCATGGCGCGGTCTCACTCTGATCTGGAACGGCTTTCTGTTCGGCACGGCTGTCCTCGCGCTCGCGCACTTCTTCCATGTCGCGTTCGAGGAAATAGTTGAGGAAGGTGCGGATGACGGCGATCGCGCCCAGCTGTCCGATCGCCTCCCAGGTCGGCGCGATCGCCGACTCGACGATGTCGGCGGCAAGCTGGAAGGTGAGCGCGGCCACCAGCCAGCGCCCGTAGTCCATCCACAGCAGGCGGCGCATGTGACCCTTGATGTAGCCGCGCGCACCGCGCTCGGCCGGATTCAGCGCTCCCCCGATGAACAGGCGTAGCGCAGCCACGAACGAGATCACCGTACCGATCACGATGATCACCAGCGCCATCAGGTCGATGATGACGATCGTCGGCTCGCTGATCCGCAGCAGCCACTCATTGAGCATCGACAGTCTCCGACCTCACCACGCAGCGAAAGCCCACGTGGCAGGTGGCGGTGTCGATCGGCTGCGCCATGCGCGCGGCCGGCCGATAGCGACGGCAGTAGTTCGGCGCGCAGACGTGCGAGCCGCCCTTCATCACCCGGCGCGGGATGCGCGGGCCCTGCGCCCGCGCATCGACACTGTCCTCGAGGCTGCCGCCACGCGGATTCTCCAGCGTGCAGCAGGCCTTGCCCGGCAGGCGGTCGTGGGTCTGGTACCAGTCCCGGGTCCATTCCCAGACGTTGCCGATCATGTCGTAGAGGCCGTAGCCGTTGGGCGGGAAACTGCCCACAGGCGCGGTCCACGCATAGCCGTCCAGGCCCTGGTTGTCCCACGGGAACTCGCCTTGCCAGGTATTGGCCATGTAGCGGCCATCCGGCACCAGCTCATCGCCCCAGGCAAACTCGGCGCCCTCGCGGCCGCCCCAGGCGGCGTATTCCCACTCGGCCTCAGTGGGCAGGTCCTTGCCCGCCCAGCGGGCGTAGGCCAGCGCATCGTCATAGCCGACCTGCACCACCGGGTGCTGGTCGAGGCCATCGAGACTGCTGCCGGGGCCACGCGGATGCCGCCAGTCGGCGCCCGGCAGGTACTGCCACCAGTTATGCAGGTTGCCCAGGTCCACGCGGCCCGGCGGCGGCACGAACACCACGGAAGCCGGCACCAGCAGCGCCGGATCGGCACCGGGATAGTCGGCCGGATCCACCGGCCGCTCGGCGAGGGTGACATGGCCGGTGGCCGCGACGAAGCGCGCGAACTGGCTGTTGGTCACCGCGTAGCGGTCAATCGCGAAAGCGCCCACGCGCACCTTCCGCGCCGGACGCTCCTCCGGGTAATGGTCGTTGGACCCCATGACGAAGCTGCCACCCGGCAGCTGCACCATATCGGCCGACGCCCGCGCGTCGCCATCGGCAGGACTCATGCGAACACCCTCCCCCAGTCGTGTTTCATGCTGACCATCTGGAATCCATAGGCTTCGGCCTGGTCCAGGCCCTCGTCGAGCGGACTGACCAGGAACTGCCGGTCATAGGCGGCTTCGCGCTCGCCATCGTCGTGATGCAGCATCAGCGCCAGGCGTTCGCCTTCGCCGGCGAGCGTGTAACGCAGCATGGCCACGTCACCGTCCGAGTTGCCGAACGCGAAGATCGGCCGCCGCCCGATATGCAAGGCAATGTTGACCGGCTTCTCGGCGCGGTCGTCGAAGCTGCCGAGCTCGGGCAGCTTGCGGATCCAGGCGCTGTCCGGCGCCAGTTCCAGCGTCGCCCGCGTGCTGGAGCCAATCACCCGTTCCGGCGGAACGCCATACAGCCGCTCGGCGATCACGCGCACGAACTCGATGCCGCCGCCCGTCACGATGAACACCTTGAAGCCGTGCTGGCGCAGGTAGTCCATCAGCTCCAGTTGCGGCTGGTAGATGCAGGCGGTGAACAGCCGCCCATACTTGGGATGCCGCGCCTCGGCCAGCCACGCGCGGGCGGTGGCGCGGAATTCCTCCACCGTCATCCCGGCATGCACCGCGAACGCGGGCTCGAATACCTCGCGCTTGGGCAGGCCCTGCAACGCCTTGAGGTCGTGCGCCAGCAGGGCCTGGAACGCCGGTTTGTGCTTCAGCGTCGGGTCGGCCTCCGCCAGGCGTTCGACCTGGCTGAGGGTGAAGTAGATCTGCACGTACAACGGATACTCCGCCCACAGCGTGCCGTCGTTGTCGAACACGGCCACCCGCTCGGCGGGCGGCACATAGTCCGCCCCGCCCTCGGCGGTCACCCGCGCGACGAAGCCGGTGATGGCCTCGCGCACGGGGCCGTCGTTCCATGAAGGCAGGGGTCGGGACATGTGGCGCTCCTCGCCGGCGGGGCCACGATCCGCGTGGCCCCGCACGGACATCAGTGGCTTCCGGTGGCC
This sequence comes from Lysobacteraceae bacterium UBA6001, assembly GCA_002429615.1. GTDB lineage: Bacteria > Pseudomonadota > Gammaproteobacteria > Xanthomonadales > Xanthomonadaceae > Stenotrophomonas_A. Next base: position 8,554 of record DJAN01000135.1, on the reverse strand, counting down.
GCGTCCTGCATCACCTTCAGCGCGTCATCAATGGTGAAGCTGTTGGGATGCTGGATCGGCGGGAAGTCCTTGAACGTCGCCGCCCACTTGTCCGCGATCGCCCAGGCGCCGTAGATGATGTAACCGTGGTAGAGGAACCACTCGTAGTAGGAGTTGGAGGTGATGTCCGCGTACTCGTAAGGGTCGGTACGCAGGTTGAACAGCTTCGGCAACCGCAGCCGCGTGAACGGCTCCGCCCACAGCTGCATCGTGCCTTTCAGGCGCTGCTCCATGAACACGATCTTCCAGTTGTCATAGCGCACGCCGAGCACGTCGCCATCGTCGCTCAGGTAGACAAACATCTTTCGCGGACTCTTGGCTTCCTGGCCGGTCAGGTAAGGCACCAGGTTGTAGCCGTCAATGTGGTTCTTGTAGGTGCGGCCGATCGCCTTGTAGCCCTTCTTGCACTTCTCCACCACGTCCGGCTCGCCGGCCATCGCCAGGAAGGTGGGGAGCCAGTCGTGGTGCTGCACGATTTCATTGGAGACGCTTCCAGGCGCGATCCTGCCCGGCCAGCGCGTCAGCATCGGCACCCGGAACGCGCCTTCCCAGTTGGTGTTCTTCTCGCTGCGGAACGGCGTGGTGCCGCCATCCGGCCAGGAATTGCGATGCGGGCCGTTGTCGGTCGAGTACATCACGAAGGTGTCCTGGTCGATGCCGAGTTCCTCCAGGAAATCCAGCATCTCGCCGACATTGCGGTCGTGGTCGATCATGGTGTCGTGGTACGGCGACTGCCAGCGGCCCGCCTGGCCCAGGCTGTCCTTCTTGGTGTGGGTGAACATATGCATGTGCGTGGTGTTCAGCCACACGAAGAACGGCTCGTCGTTGTCGTGCGCGCGCTGGATGAAGTCCTTGGCGGCGGCGACGAACTCGTCATCACAGGTTTCCATGCGCTCGGTGGTCAGCGGGCCGGTGTCCTCGATCTTCTGCTTGCCGACCTTGCCCCAGCGCGGCTGCACGGTGGGGTCGTCCTTGGTCGTGGCCCAGCTGTGGATCACGCCGCGCGGCAGGATGCCCTTGCGGAACTCGGAGAAGTCCTCTTCCGGGAAGTAGTCGTACATCTCCGGCTCTTCCTCGGCATTGAGGTGGTACAGGTTGCCGAAGAACTCATCGAAGCCGTGGTTGGTCGGCAGCATGTGGTTGAGGTCGCCGAGGTGGTTCTTGCCGAACTGCCCGGTGGCGTAGCCCTGGTTCTTGAGCGCGCCGGCGATGGTGATCGCCTTTTCGGTCATGCCGATCGGCGCGCCGGGAACGCCCACCTTCGACAGGCCCGTGCGGTAGACACTCTGGCCGGTGATGAAGGAAGAACGCCCCGCCGTGCAGGACTGCTCGCCGTAGGAATCGGTGAACAACATGCCTTCCTGGGCCAGTCGATCGATATTCGGTGTCTGGTAACCCATCAGCCCCTTGGTGTAGCAGCTCAGGTTGCTGATGCCGATGTCATCACCCCAGATCACCAGGATGTTGGGCTTGCGCCCGCTCGCGGGGGCGGACTTCGGGGCCGGCGTCGCGGCGCGCTTCGCGGGCGCCGGCGTCTTCTTCGTGGCGGTCTTGGGCATATCGGGTTCCTCTTCTTTTCTGTTACACGGTGGAGAATCGCGAGGTCAAACCGCCAGGGTCAGGTCGAACACCATGCTGGCGATCGCCACCAGCCCGACGCCCCATAGCAGGATCGCGGTGATCAGGCTCAACGAAAGCGGATACGGACTGTCGGCATGTACCAGTCCTTCCCGGGCCATGGCATCGCGCTCGGCACGCAGCGCGGTCATGTAGCGGATGTGATAGACGATCCCCAGCGTCAGCAGCAGCACGCCCAACGCCACCAGCGCCACGCCGAAATTGCGTGGCGCGTTGCCACCGAAGCCGATGTGCAATGCGTGCGAGATCATCTTGCTGAAGACCTGGTAGATCGTGAAACCAAATCCGATCAGCGACAGCGCGGTGCGGATGATCGACATCAGCGTGCGGTCGGCGCTCATGCGCGTGCGCTGGAACGACAACCCGGTGCGGCGCATCGACATCTCGGTGCGCTCGCCGGACAGGTCGGTGCGGTACTCCGACAGCGAGGTACGGTGCTCGGAGAGCTTGGTGCGGTGGTTCGACAGGCCGGTGCGGTAGTGCGAGTACGTCACCGAGGCGGCATCGGCGTTGGTCTCGTCCACCTGCGGCAAGGGTGGCGGATCGGTCTCGACGAATTTCGCGGGCCGCACCGCAGCCGAATCTGCGCGGGAATCCTGGCGGGGAACGTTGGGGGACATGAGGGACTCCGCGGAGGAAATCAGGCCTGCCCGTGGCGTTGCCGCCAACGGCGCACCACGCGGGCGATCGGCCCGCGCAGCAGCAGATAGGGGATGAAAGCGAGCACGACGGCGATCACCAGGGTCTCCAGCGGATGGCTGAAGCTGCCGAAGACCTTGAACTGGTAGATCACGTCCATCGCCACGCCGAGCAGCAGGATCCGCGCAACCGCGCTGAAGCCTTCGCGGAAGGTCAGCACCCGGCTGCCGCTGCGGCCACCGAACAGCAGCTTGTGGAAATATGGCGTGCGCCCGAGAACGGCGTCGCGATAGCCATCGATGCCCGCGGTGATGATCGCCATGATCGGCTGCAGCAGGAAGCGGAACGTCATCGGCCCGTCGGTACGGGCCAGCATGTCGCTCCAGAACCGGTGCAGGAAGTCGAGCAGGGAATCCACAGAGCGCCTCCACGTTGAGGGCTCCAGCTTCGATCGCGCCGACCCGCGCGCGCAATCGGGTTCCTACTAGTCTGTAGCCAGTATTTTTACTGGTGCGAAGCCCGCGACGCGCTGGCATGTTGAATAGGGTGCACGCCTCCCTGGGGTAACGCCGGCCATGCCAGGCGACAATCTTTCGCTGATGCGCGGTGGCCCGACGCACCGCCTGCTCGACCGTCTGCGCCTGATCGGCCCGGGTACCCATTCGGCCATCTGGCTATGCGTGGTCCTGCTCGCGCTGACCTTCGTCCCGCTGGCGATGTACTGCGCGCTCGACGGCACCCTGTGGCGCACGGCCCATGGCGTTCCGCTGCTGCGCGACTACGCGGTGCTGTCGCGCTTCCTGCTGGCGCTGCCCACGCTGGTCCTGCTCGCGCCCCGCAGCGACGACATCCTGCGCCAGGCCGCGCGGCAGTTCGCGCATGCCTCGCTGGTGGCGCCTTCGCGACAGGAATCGGTGCTGCGCGAGCTGCGCAAGGTGCGCGAACTGCGCGATGCGCGCCTGCCGGAGCTGATCTGCCTGCTGCTGGCCATCGCCTCGGTCTTCTCCGGCACCACCCTGGGTGACCGGCTGCCGGGCGTGGCCGAATGGAGCCTGGCCGCGGATGGCCGGCTCAGCCAGGCCGGGGTGTGGCTGCAGTATGTCTCCACCCCCCTGTTCCGCTTCGTCGTGCTGATCTGGCTGTGGCGGTTGCTGCTCTGGACCTGGCTGCTGTGGAAGCTGGTGCGGCAACGGCTCGACCTGCATGCCGCGCACCCGGACGGCGCCGCCGGCCTGGGTTTCCTTGGCATGGCGCAGGAACGCTTCGCGGTCATGTCGCTGGCCAACGGCTTCGTGCTGTGCGGGGCATTCGCCAACCACATCCTGTATCTGGGCGAGACGCTTTTCAGCCTGCGCTACCTGATCGTGGGCTACGTGATCGCCGCCAGCGCCCTGGTGCTGGCGCCGCTGCTGCTGCTGGCGCCCACGATGCTGCGGGTGAAGCGCCATGCCCTGCTCAAGTTCGATGCACTGGGCAACCGTGCCGTCCGCACCTTCGACCTGCGTTGGCCACGCGGACTGATGGCAGGCGACACGCGCGAGCTGCTCGATGCCCCCGATTCCTCCGCGCTATGCGACTTCACCGGCGTCTACGCCACCATCAAGGGTCTGCCGGCGGTGCCGATCAGCCGATGGGGCGTCGTGCGCATCGTGCTGTACGCCGCAGCGCCGCTGGCGCCGCTCGCGCTGCTGGTGTTCTCGGTCGACGAGCTGGCCGAGCGCCTGTTCGGCCTGCTCGCCTGAGCCGGTTCAGGGTGGCGGAATGGAGGCGGACAGATAGCGCCGGCCAGCCAGTGCGGCGTGCACCGCGGGCAGCAGATCCTCGACGGCGTCGGCCTTCAGGACATAGCCGCACTGGCCGAGGCTCAGGGCGTGGCGCACCACCTGCGGCTCGGCATGCACGGTGACGAACACCACCCGCGGCGCGTAACCCTGCTCGATCAGGCGCTCCACCGCCTGCAGGCCGGTGACGCCAGGCATGGAGATGTCGGTTACCAGCACGTCGGGGTGCATCTCCCGCGCCAGCCGCACCAGCGCCAGCCCGTCGCTTACCGTCGCCAGCACTTCGCAGTCCTGCGCCAGGATCGCGCCCAGTTCACGCGACATGGCCCAGCCGTCCTCTGCCAGCAGCACACGCACGCGCTTCATCGCCCGGACCCGCGAATGGGGATTCCATCCTGCGCGTGGCCGCGCGGCACAACCACGGAAAAACAACCGGATCGGCACAAGTAAAACTACTGACGCACGGCGCCTGCCGCGCGCCACTCAGGCATGCGGAACCAGCAGACCTTCCTGCTCGGCGCGCCGCACCAGCTCCAGCGTCCCGTGCACGCCCAGCTCCTGCATGATCGCGTACTTGTGCGACTCCACCGTGCGCACCGAGACGCCGAGCTCGAAGGCGATCTGCTTGGAGCGCAGGCCGCGCGCCACGTACTCCAGCACCCGCTGCTGCTTGTCGGTCAGGTTGCGGCGGCGGCGCTGCGAGGTGGCGATGGCATTGGCCGCCAGGGTCGGGGTGACGTAGGTCTTCCCGTTGAGGACCTGCTGCGCCGCATACAGCAGCTCCTCGCCCGCCGCGTTCTTCAGCACGTAGCCGCAGCCTCCGGCGCAGATCGCGCGCGAGGCCATCTCCGAGTCCGCATGCATGGTGAGGAAAATGAAGGGGACATCGATGCCCTCGTCCTGCGCGCGTCGCATCACGTCGATGCCGGTCATGCCCGGCATGCTGATGTCGGCGATCACCAGGTCGGGCATCTCGCTGCGCACCGCATCGAGCAGCGCGTCGCCGTCGAACACCAGGGCGATGACATCGAAAAATTCCAGCAGCAGGCGCTCCACGCCCTGCGCCACCAGCAGGTGATCATCCGCCAACACCAGACGGCGCCGCGGCAGACGCGGCGCGACTTCCACCATCCCAAGAGCCATGCGTGCAATCTCCATCAGCGTGGCAAGGCGGCTTCGGGCCACGCATGCGTGACCGCTACCGCCTCTGTTCCCGGGACGCCCCCCAGGTCCGATGCTGCGGGCAGACTATCGCCACGGCGTGAAATCCTTGTGATTCGGCCGTGAAGAAAAATAGTGCATTTTCCCCGGTGTTTTCCGCCACTTGCATGGCGCATACTCGCGCGGCGCAGTCCCATGCCACGGCACGGCCCCACGGAAGCGGAGGCGTTGCAGGCAGTGAGTCAAACCAAGCCAATCGCACACTACAGCGGGGATGCAGGACGTCACCCGACAGGACGAGTGCGTGAACAATTCACGCAGGCATTGCTGCTCGGCCTGTTGTGCTTCTTCGGCGAGAAAATCGCCGAAGCCCTCGGCGCCTGGCAGGAGGGCATCGCCGCCTTCTGTGTCGCACCGCCGCTGTTGCTGGCATGGCTGGCTACCCAGCCCGCCCGCACCTGGGCCGCCGCCACCGTCGGCGCGGTGATCGGCATCTGGCTGGCGCTGCCCATGCAGTGGGAAGTCACCCGCGCGGACAACCTGCTGCTGGCCATCGGCATGCCGTTGCCGCCCCTGGGATTCGCCTGGCTGCTGCGGCGCAGCGGTGGCCTGCATTGGCCGCCGACTGAATTCCCAGACAGCCTCCGCGTGCTGCTCTCCATCGGCGTCGTGTTGCCGGCGCTCGACGTCACCTGGATCCTCTTCTGGGCACAGCTCTCCGATGTGTCCTTCGCCCGCGGCGATCTGCTTGGCCTGCTGCTGACGCATGCGGGCGGCTACCTGCTGCTCGTACCCATCACGCTCGCCCTCACCTGCCCGCGCCGGACGGGGAGCGTGGCGACGACCGCGCGCGACCTGGGCATCGCCGTGCTGCTGGCACTGCCCGCGCTCTGGTTGTGGTCGCCGTGGTCGACGATCGTCCTGCCTTCGGCATTGATGACCGTCGCCGCCGTCCCCCTGCTGCTGTGGACATTGCTGCGCCTTGGCCTGGGCGGTACCTGCGCCGCCCTGCTCGCGGTGGGCACGCTGGGGTTGGCGTTCTCCATGCGGGGCGCCGGCCCGTTCGGCCTGATGCCGCCGCGCACGGCGGCGCTGAGCATGCAGGCCTGGCTATGCGCGGCCGCGGCGGCGTTGTGGCTGATCTCGGTGATGGTGAACCAGCAGCGCAGCGCGGCACAGCGCCTGTGCGAAGCGTACCGGCAGTTGAGCGATCTCACCGGGCGGATCCTGGTGGTACAGGAGGAGGAGCGCACGCGCATCGCACGCGACCTGCACGACGACATCAACCAGTCGTTGGCCGCGCTGTCGATCCGGCTGAGCTATCTGAAGCGCGGCGTCGAGGACACACAGCGCGAGGCGGTTTCCGAAGTCCAGCAGGAGCTGCTCAAGGTCTCCAACGACATCCGCAACATGTCGCATGGCCTGCATCCGGCCATGCTGCGCTTCACCGGCCTGGCCAGCGCCCTCACCGCCTTCTGCCAAGGTCACGGCCAACGCTCCACGCTCCGCGTCCATTGCGACGTAGCGCCGCCCGAGGGCTTGGGGGACGCGCGCGAACTCAGCCTGTTCCGCATCGTGCAGGAAGCATTGAACAACGTGGAAAAGCACGCCCGCGCACGCGAGGCCTGGGTCACCCTGGGCATGCAGGGTGGCGACTGCGTGCTGGCCATCAGCGACGACGGCATCGGCCCGCCGGTGGGCCGCCTGCGGATGCCGGCTGGCCTGGGGCTGATCAGCATGGGCGAGCGGGCACGCCTGCTGGGGGGCCAGCTCACGGTCGATGCCCGCGAAGGGGGCGGCATGCGGGTGGAAGTGCGCTTCGGATTCGCCGCTGAATCGCACTGACCAGGTCCACGCGACCGCCCCGGCGACTTTCGTCTAACCTGCCCCCGCCTACCGGCCACGCGGGCGGCCTTTGCCGCTACCATCGCGACATGATCCGGCGCCAACGGCCGCGATCCAGCGAAGGGGAAGGCATTGGTAACCGCCAGGAAGTCCGCGCGCCGCAAGGGTGAAGCGACGACGATCGATGAAGTCGCCCGCCTCGCGGGTGTTTCGCCGATGACGGTGTCGCGGGTGGTCAACGGCCGCGTGCATGTTCGCGAGAGCACGCGCGAACGGGTGATGCGCGCGGTGAAGCAGCTGGGCTACACGCCGAACCTCGCGGCCAGTTCGCTCGCTGCCGCACAGACCACGCGCATCGCGCTGGTCTATACCAATCCCAGCGAAGGCTACCTGCGCCAGCTGCTGGTCGGTGCGCTGCGCGGCAGCGCGCGCGCCGCCGCGCAGCTGGTGGTGGATGCCTGGGACGAGGTCGATGCGCAGGCCGAGCGCGAAGCGGCGAAGGCATTGGCGCGCAGCGTCGCCGGCGTGATCCTGCCGCCGCCACTGTGCGAGTCGCCCACGGTGATCGCCGAGCTGGTCGAGGCCGGTGTGCCGGTGGTGGCGATCGCATCGGGCCGCGAAGAAAGCGACATCTCCCGCGTGCGCGTGGACGACTTCGTGGCCAGCCGCGAAATCACCCGTTATCTGATCGGCCTGGGGCATACGCGCCTGGGCTTCATCCAGGGCCATCCGAACCAGACCGCGAGCGCGCGTCGCTTCGAAGGCTTCCAGGCCGCGCTGGAGGAAGCGGGCATCGCGCCGGAGTCCGGCTGGATACAACCGGGTGAGTTCACCTATCGCTCGGGCCTGAAGGCCGCGGAGAAATTGCTGGGCCGCAAGCAGCGCCCCAGCGCCATCGTGGCGAGCAACGATGACATGGCGGCGGCGGCGATTTCGGTGGCGCATCGTCGTGGACTGGACGTGCCGCGTGATCTTTCCGTCGTCGGCTTCGACGATACGTCGGCAGCCACCAATGTGTGGCCCGAGCTGACCACGGTCCGGCAGCCCATCGCCGCGATGGCCGACAACGCGGTGGATATCCTGATGCGCGGCATTCGGCGGCAGGACGCCACGCCGGTCGACAAGGTGCTGGCGCATACGCTGGTCAAGCGCGGGTCCGCGGCCAAGCCGCCTGCTGGGTGAATCCTGCTTCGCGTGGCGTTAGGGTTCCTGCGCGCTGAGGCTCTGTCGCCACACGCCCCCGCCAGGGCATCCCCCCCGCACACCCTCAACACCTCCTCGACGGATCGAAGATCAAAAGCCACATCGCCCTGCCCGGCCCGTATCGGGACTGACGCTGCTTGCCTGCAAATCGCGGCGTAGTTTGGGTGAGCGCATTTCGCTTTCGTGTCGCGGTGGGAACGTATCGGGTGACCGGTGGGCAAGCCGCATCGGGACCGTAGGCGACATGG
>DJAN01000308.1 GCA_002429615.1 Lysobacteraceae bacterium UBA6001 | reverse complement strand
TGAAGCCGCTCCTACAAAAGATGATCAAAGGAGAGGTCATAAGGCGGGGCATAAGGAGGGGCATAAGGAGGGGCATAAGGAGCGAGACGTGGGACGAAGTAGGCCAAATAAAAAAGCTCAACCGCCCACAGAAACCCACCCGGCCCGACTCACGGCAACCACGCGGCGCGCCAGTCCGCCAACCCATCCCCGGCCAACATCCAGTCCTTCCACACCGCCTCGCGCAGCGCGTCGCCCGCCGCCGCCCGCGCATCACCATCGGCCAACTGCTCGCGGATCGCCGCCACCCAGTCGCGATGCCGGTTGCGCACCCGCACCACCGGCAGGTCGCCGCGATACGGTTCGATGTCGCTGGCCACCACCGGCACCGCGCAGGCGCCGTATTCCAGCAACCGCAGGTTGCTCTTGCAGGCGTTGAAGCGGTTGTCTTCCAGCGGGGCGATCGCCAGGTCCAGGTCCAGCCGCGCCAGCACGCGCGGATAGTGGTCCATGCTGACGCCGGGATGGAACTCGCGGACATACGGCTTCAACGCATCCGGGCACAGCCCCATGAACACCCAGTCCACCTCGTCGGCCAGGCTGCGCACCACGTCGGCGATCATTTCCAGATCCCCGGTATGGCTGACGCCACCCGCCCAGCCGACCCGTGGACGCGGCCCGCTGTTGCGGCGCGGGCCGGGCAGGGGCCGCCACTGTGCCGGCGGCAGCCGGTTGGCGGCGATGCGGATGTCCGGGTGCATGCCGGCCAGGGCCTCGGCCAGCGCCGGGGTCGAAACCACCAGCCGGTCCACCCGCGCGAAGGCGCGGCGCAGCGACTTCACGATGTCCGCCGGCAGCTGGGCGCGATGCACGCTCTTCAGCGGCAGGTTCGGCAGGTAGTCGTCGAGCTCGTAGATCTTCAGTGCACGATGGAAACGACCCACCCGTTCCATCAGGTCCAGTTGCGCCTCGCCGATCTGCCGCTGCCAGACCACCACGTCCGGGTCCAGTCGCGCCATCTCGACCACGTCGAGCAGCCGCGCGTGATAAGTGCCGTCGGCCAGGCCGGCGCCGCGCAATGCCATCAGCGGCTGCATCACCCGGTACTGCCCGCTGCCGGCGGCGTCGGCCGGATGCGCCATCAGCTTGGGCAGCGGACGCCACGGCAGCGGCTGCCAGGAGAAGTCGGATTCGTCGAGACGGAAGCCGCCGGGCTGGTCCAGTCGCAACGCGGGGTGGTGCGCCGGGTCGTGCGCCAGCTGCGGCAGCCAGCGCGCGAACAATGCGTCGCGTGCGTCGCCGTCCAGCGGCTCGGGCACCTCGCCATGCAGCAGCAGGGCATGCGGCGTCCACACGTTGCGCAGTCCCTGCGCGCGCAGCCGCAGGCACAGGTCGATGTCGGCGCCGGCGTCGGGGAAGGTCTCGCTATCGAAGCCGCCCACCGCCTCGAACACCGCACGGCGCAGCATCAGGCAGTGACCGGCGACGGCGCTGTAGCCCTGCGCCACCTGCAGACGGCCGAGATAACCGGGCGAGGCCATCGGCTCGCCGAGGAACGCGCGCCCGCCACCCGGCAACAGCCCCGGCAACACGCCGGCATGGGTGATGCGGCCATCGCCGGCCACGCTGCGCGCGCCCACCGCGCCCACCTCCCCGCGCATCGCCTGCTGCACCAGCTCGGCCAGCCAGCCAGGCTCCAGTGCGGCGAGCGCGTCATCGACGAACAACAGCAGCTCGCCGCTCGCCTGCGCGGCGGCGAGGGTGCGTGCCTGCATTGGCGGCAGCGCGGCATCCACGGCGAACAGGCGCAGGCGCGCCTCGCCCAGTGCGGCCACCTGGTCCAGCCACGCGCGGGTGTCGGCGTCGGCGCTGGCGTTGTCGAGCAGGACGATCTCGTAGTCCGGATAGTCGGTCTTCTCCAGCACACTCACCACGCAGCGCTGCAGCAGCGGCAGGCGGTCGTGGGCGACCAGCACGATCGACACGCGCGGCGTATCGGCGTGCAGGTAATCAATGCGATAGCGCCCCGGCGCCAGCACGCCGATCCGCGCCGGCTGCCCGGTGCGCGCCAGATGCGCGGCGATCGCGGCCTGCCAGTGCGTGTCGTCTGGCGCGAGTTCGTCGTATTCCAGCGCCGGCTCGGGGAAATGACGGACGCGCGCGGCCAGCCCATCGGCCAGCAGCGACAGCGCCGGTGCCAGTTCCGGCAGCGTGCCGTCGCCATAGCCCCCGGCCGCGATCAGCGTCTCGCGGCGGAATGCCCAGTGCCGCGCCATCAGCGCGGGATGGTGCAACAACAGGTCCGGGTCCAGGTCCGGGCGCAGCGCCGGCAGCGGGTCGTCCGCGCCTTGGCGCAGCCAGCCATCGACGTACAGCGCCAGCGCGTCGCTCGGGTCCATCAGCGCCAGGCACATCGCCATGCGACCGGCCGGCCGGAAGGTGGTACCCGCATCCACCCGCAGCACCCATTCCACGTCCCAGTCGGCCAGGAAGTCGGTGTCCACGGCGGTGGCGTCGATCTCGCGGATCGACATGCTTGCGTACAGCGGTGCGGTCGAATCGAGGCTGGCCCGGGTGCGGGCACGCGCCGCCACGTCCGCGCCGCAGATCAGCACGCCCAGTCGCGGTGCGCCCTCGGCATCGAGCCGCGCCTGCAGCAACGGAATCTGCGCGGTGGGTAGCGCGCGCCGCGCCTGCCAGTCGTGAAGCTGCCAACGCGACTGCGCGACCTGCAACGCCTGTGTCAGCGCGGCGGGCAGGTCGATCGGCTGGTAGTCGCCCGCATGCAGCGGCGCCATCCGCACCGTGTCGGTGGCGTGGCCTTCGCCCGGGTGCCAGCCCAATGCGTGGATGGCCTGGCGCAGGTCGTCGTGACCACGTTCGCCGATGCCCGGCCGGTCACGGCCGACCTGGCTGAACTGCTCGCGCGAGATGCGGAACGCGACCCGCGGGCGTGCCAGCATCGCCAGCGCCGCGCCGTGCAGCAGTTTCACGTACAGCGCCAGATCGGCGACCCAGGCGATGCGGGTGCCGTCGAGCACGCCCAGGTCCTCGCCGAACGGCAGCAGCGCCGCGCGCCGGCACAGCACCGCGCTCGGTTCGCCGATGAAGTTGATCGTGTGGTCGGCCAGGAATGCCACCAGGTCGGCGCCGTGCACGCGCAGGTCGTCGCGGGCCGGGAAGCTGGTGGCGAGTTCGTCGGCCAGGGGGCGGCCGGCCGCGTCGATCAGGCGCCGCCGCGAAGCGACCAGTGCGATGTCCGGTGCGGCGCCCATCGCCTCGACCATCGCGGCGATGCAGTCGGGATCGAGCACGTCGTCGTCATGCAGGAATTTGATGAACTCGCCGCGCGCCTGGGCGATGCCGCGTGCGGTGCTGCGCGTTTCCCACAGGCGTTCGGGATTGCGCGAATAGTGCACCGGGAAGTCGACCCGCGCGGCGAACGCGGCGAGCTGCTGTTCGATGCGGCTGTCGGTCGAGTCGTCGCAGACCACCAGTTCCAGCGGGCGATAGGTCTGGGCGGCGACGCTGTCCAGCGCCTGGGCGATGAAGCGCGGCTTGTAGGCCGGCATCACCACGCTGACCAGGCCGGCGATCTCGTCGCGGCGGTTGCCGTCGCTCATGCTGCCGCTCCGGCCAGCGTCGCGCGCAGCCGTGCCACCACCCGCTGCGCATTGCCGTCATCGTCGTGCCGGAAGAACAGCCGGCGCGCGGCGGCGTAGCGTTCGCCGCCGGTGTCGGTGTCGCCGCCCAGCGCGGCGTCCAGGGCCTGCGCGAGGCCGTCGAAATCGGTGGCCACCGGGCCGGGGAAGGCGAGTTCCATGTCGTACAGCAGGCCGTTCTGGTGTTGGCGGTAGTGGCCCAGGTCCCAGGCGAAGCTGATCACCGGCAGGCGCAGGTAGAGCGCGTCGATGTACACCGACGAGTAATCGGTGAGCACCAGCGCGGCCTCGCGCAGCAATGGCGCGATTTCCTGGAACTGGTCGTGGCCGAGGTCGATCAGGACGTCGTCGTAGTGGTCGGGCGCGAATATCGGCGCGGCGTTGCGCAGGTAGTGGCCGCGCACGCCCAGCACCGCGCCGTGCGCGCGCAGCAGCGCCTTGAGCCGCGCGACCTCGGCGTCGTCGAAGCGGCGCACCGCCTGCTCGGCGACATGCGTGTCGCGATAGGTGGGGGCATACAGCACCAGGGGCCGGCCACGCGTGGCGGCGCGCAGGCGCGCCAGTTCCTCGCGCTGGTAGCGCGGCAGGTCGGCCTCGGGCTGGCGCAGGAAGTCGTTGCGCGGCAGGCCGGTGATCCACACCTTGTCCGGCGCGATCGGATGGAAGATCGCGCTCATCGCATACGCATCCACGTCCGAGGAGGCGATCAACCCGGCGTAGTGCTGGCGCTCGCCGCGCCGCGCCGCATCGCGGTCGCCATGGGCGCGTTGGCGCGGGTTGGCCAGCGCGAACAGGCGCTTTAACGGAATGCCGTGCCACAGGTTCACCACCACGCGCCGGCGCATCGACGGCCGCGGCGCGGCGTAGCGGCCGTCGCGCCAATGCAGCGACAGGTCCATGGAGATCGAGTTGGTCAGCAGCAGCACGCCGCAGCGGGCCAGGGCCAGCAGACCGGCGATGCTGTCCAGCGCCAGCACCTGGGTATTGCAGGCGTGATCGATGTGAAGCTCGGCGTCGCGCGCGCGGGTGAAGACGATCTTGCGCAGCGCGGCCTCGCCCTTGACCTGCTCGAACACCGCACGTGAGTTCTCGATGAACTGGCCCGGCTTGAGCGGATGGGTGAAGAACGCCCAGTGGTCGGCGCGCTTGGGCGTGAGCAGGTCGAACAACCGCCACAGCACGAGCAGGCCGCGACCCAGCCAGGCCGGCAGCCGTGAACCGGCGACCGGCGTGGCCGCCGCCGGTGTCATGCCGCGCGTACCTGCGCCGGTGCCAGCAGCAGGTCGCAGATGCGCTCGACGTCTTCGTCGCGCAGGTCCGGATGGATCGGCAGGCACAGCACCTTGCGCGCCACCGCCTGCGCCACCGGCAGCAGCGCCGGCGCGGCGGACGGCAGCCCGCGGTACATCGGGAACTCGCTGATCAGCGGGTAGAAATAGCGCCGCACCAGGATGTCGTCGCCGCGCATCAGCTGGTACAGCTCGTCGCGGCCGAGCGGGAACTCTTCCTCGACCAGGATCGGGAAGTAGGAGTGGTTGCGCTGCACGCCCTCGGGGATGCGCAGGCAGCGCAGGCCCGGCACGCCGGCCAGGCGGCGCCGGTACAGCGCGTCGATCTCGGCGCGGCGCGCCAGCGCCTGGTCGATGTGCTTGAGCTGCAGCAGGCCCATGGCCGCGTTGATCTCGCTCATCTTGCCGTTGATGCCCGGCGCCACCACGGTGACTTCATCGACGAAGCCGAAGTTCTTCAGGTGGTTGATGCGCTGTTTGGTGCGTGCGTCCGGGCAGATGATCGCGCCGCCCTCGAAGGTGTTGTAGACCTTGGTGGCGTGGAAGCTGAGCACCGACAGGTCGCCATGGCGCAGGATGCTGCCGCCAGCGTCGCGCACCGCGAAGGCGTGCGCGGCATCGTAGATGACCTTGAGGTTGTAGTTCTCGGCGATGCGCTCGATCGCCGCCACGTCGCACGGGGTGCCGTAGCAGTGCACCGGCATGATCGCGGTGGTCTGCGGGGTGATCGCCGCTTCGATCTTGGCCGGATCCAGGTTGAGGGTCACCGGGTCGATGTCCACGAACACCGGCTTGAGCCCGTTCCACAGCAGCGAATGGCCGGTGGCCACGAACGAGTACGGCGTGGTGATGACCTCGCCGGTCACCCGCAGCGCCTGCAGCGCGGTGACCAGCGCCAGGGTGCCGTTGGCGAACAGGGCGATGTGGTTCACCCCCAGGTAGTCGGCCAGCGCCTTCTCCAGCGCCTGGTGCATGCCGCCGCCGTTGGTGAGGATGCGACTGTCCCAGATCCGCTGCAGGTACGGCATGAACTCCTCCAGGGGAGGCAGCAGCGGGCTGGTGACGGGGATCGGCTTGTTCTTCTTCATCGCGTTCGTCTCCGGGACGCCCTCAGTCCTGCAAGCCATGTGCCGCAACCGCGTCGGCGGGCCGGCGCGCGGTGGCGGGAGTGCCGGCGGCGCGCAGCGCCATGCCACCGGCCTCGGGGAGGTACAGCAAGGTGGCCTCGGGCCCGGCCTGCGGCGGCTGCTTGGCCCAGCCTTCGGGGAACAGGGTCGGGCCGATCCGGTAGCGCCCCTGGCCGGCCTCGCACTGGTAGCGCAGGATCACGCCGTAGACCGTGCCTGGCACCAGCCCGGCCTGGGCCAGGTCCAGGCCGTAGACATGGCGGTAGGGCTCTGGGTGGCCCTGCGGCTGCAGGGTCAGCACCGCCTCGCCGTCCAGCCCGTGCAGCTCGAAGTCGACCTGGCAGTCGCGCGCGATGATGTCGTGCAGGTGCAGCTCCAGCGTCAGCTGGCTGCCGGCCAGCGTGGCGGCGGCGATGCGGAAGAAGCCGGGCAGGGGGAAGTGCAGGCGCATGGCCTCGCGCGGGATGCCGATTTCGCGGTTGTCCAGAAGCGGGGTCTGCCAGTAGCAGGCATCGTCGATCTCGGTCAGCCAGCCACGGTCGGCGCCGATGCCGAGCAGGAAGCACAGGCCCTCGATCTCGCCGGCGCGGATCAGCTCCAGGTACAGCCAGCGACGGGCGCCCAGCGCACGGAAATCCAGGTCGCCGTACATGACCAGCAGTTGCTGCAGGCCGGCCACGAATGCCTCGCGCATGCGCGGCGAGCCGACGATGCCGGCCGCCGCATGCAGGGCGCGGTGCAGGTTGGTCAGCGCGATCGCGCGGCGGTAGGCCTCGCCGCCGGGCACGCCCTCGAACTGCTGCCATTCCAGGGTGACCGAGCGCATGCGGTCGGCGAAGTTGTCCGCCTCGCGCAGGCGCTGGGTGATCGAGGCATCGGCGCCGGGCGGGCGGGTCCGCCACAGATACACCAGCGCCGGCAGGATCGCCGTGCAGCGGCTGAGGAAATAGGCGCGATGGACGAACGGCCGGTCCGCGTAGAGCAGGCCGGGTTCCATGCCCAGCGCGTGTTCGCGCAGGAACTCGGTACGGAAGACCTTGTTCCAGTAGAAGCCGTCGTCGATCAGCTCCGGGAACTCGGCCACCGAGTGGATCACCTGGTGCCGTGCCCACACGAACGGTTCGTGCAGGAACGCGGTGGCCGACAGCACGCCATCGGTCAACCGCGCGGCGCGACCTACCACGATGTCCGCGCTGGTGCGCAGCGCCTCGGTGACCAGCAGGCGGTACCCGGAAGGGGTGACCATGTCGTCCGAATCCACCAGCGCCACGTACTGCCCGCGCGCCAGCGAGATGCCCAGGTTGCCGGACACCGCGCCGCCCTCGCGGGTCTTGGTGATGCAGCGGAAGTTCGGATGGCTCGCTTCGTAGTGGCGGCAGATCGCCCAGCTGTCGTCGCTGCTGCCATCGTCGATGGCGATGATCTCGATGTCCTGCAGCTCCTGCGCGAGCAGCGAATCGAAGCACTCGGGCAGGTAGGCGGCGGTGTTGTAGACGAGGACGACGACGGAGAGCAGGGGCTGCATGCGGCGTTCCGTGGGGTCAGGCGCGGCTGTCGAGCAGCTGCTCGACGGCATCGAGGTCGAACACGGCCAGGCCATGCCGGCGATGCACGTCGTGGCGCTCGGAGAAGGCGTCGTCGATGAAGATGGCGCCGCCGTCCAGGCCGGAGAGGTCGATGGCCGCGCTCTTGGGCGAGCCGTCGGTGAGGTGGATGATGTCCTCGAACAGGTCGGCATGGATGCGGTGCGCGGCCAGCGTGGCGCGCGGGCAGCTCGCATGCCGGGTCAGCAGCACGATCGACTTGCCGTCATCGCGCCACTGGTAGAGCAGGGCCATCAGCAGCGGGTTGACCCGGCCGCGCAGCAGCAGGGTGTCGTCCAGGTCGAGATAGACGCGGCGATAGGCCAGCGTGCTGCGGAAGCGGCTGTGCAGCGCGCGGTCCATCTCCACCGGGAAGTCCTGCGCCAGCACCTGGAATGGCCGGTCCAGGTAGGCGTAGATGCCCAGCAGCGGATAGTTGATGCCGCGCTGGCGCGACAGCGCCATCGAGCCGGCGATGCGTGGTGCCACCTCCAGCAGCTTCGGGGTGCCGTGGACATCGCGGCGGGCCTGGAAGAACCAGGCCCCGCGCAGGCGCAGGTCATCGGCGATGGCCGCGGCCATCGCCTGCAGCGCGGCATCGGTCGGGGCCGGCGAGGTGCGCACCGCGATGCCGTTGCGGATGCGCGTGCGCCGCCGCGGCGCGGCGTGCAGCAGCCGGCCCTGCGCGTCGGAGATGCAGTCGATGGTGTATTCCTCGCCGGGCAGGTATTCGGCGAACACGTAATCGATGCCGCTCTCGCGCAGCTGGCGATGGCGCTCGGCGCTGTCCACGCGTTCGGCGCCCTGGCTGCCCTGGCCGACCGCCGGCTTGGCGAAGATCGGGTAGGCATCGGCCAGGCCGTCGATCCGGCGGGGCACGAAGCCCAGGTGCTGCAGGCGGTTGTAGGTGAGGTGCTTGTCGCGGCAGATCCGCGCGATCCGCATCGACGGCACCGTGGCCTTGGCATGCAGGGCCGGGCCGGCTTCGGCCAGCAGCGGGATCACGCTGTCGTGCGCCGGCAGCACGATGTCGATGTCCCACTCGGCGATCAGTGCATTGAGCGCGGCGAGCAGGGCGTCGGCGTCGCGGCTGTCGGCGTCGATGCGGCGATAACGTGCGTAGACGAACTCGCCGTGGTCGTCGACCGAGGATGCGCCGTGCAGGCGCACGTCCTTGCACGCATGTAGCGCCGCATGGATCTCCAGGCCGATCTCCGAGCCACAAGGGAACACCAGCACATTCATGCCGCGGCCCCGAACGCGTATTCGATCACCCGCGCGGTGGCGCCGGCATGCTGGTCGCAGAAACGCGCCTGGAACGCCGCATAGCGCTCGGCGTAGGCGGCGCCCAGCGCCGGCAGGTCACGCAGGTGCGCGATCAGCTCGTCGGTATCGCGCGAGACCGGGCCCGGCAGCTCGCCGGGCACGTCGAGGTAGAAGCCGCGGATGCGCTCGGCGTAGTGCTCCAGGTCGTAGCAGAAGAACAGCATCGGGCGTCCGGTGACGGCGAAGTCGAAGAACACCGAGGAGTAGTCGGTGATCAGTACATCGGCGATGCGGCACAGTTCGGTGACGTCGTCGCGCGCGGACAGGTCGATCACGTTGGGCGGCAGGCGCGCCGCGTCCAGCCGCGCGGCGACCAGGTGGTGGGTCTTGAGCAGCAGCACCTGGTCCGACGCCAGCGCGGCGGAGATGCGCGCCAGGTCCAGCTGCAGGTCGAAGCCGAAGCGCCACGCGCCGAGCGGCTGGTCGTCGCGCCAGGTCGGGGCGTACAGCAGGTAGCGGCGATCCTCGGGCAGGCCGAGCGCGGTCAGCGCGGCGGCGCGCGCGGCGGCGTCGGCGAACGGCGTGCGCAGCGCGTCGGCCAGCGGATAACCCGCTTCCAGCACCGCGCCGTCGTAGCCGAAGGCGCGCGGCAGGATGTCGGTCGAATAGGGGTTGGCGCTCAGCAGCAGGCTCCAGCCGGCGGCCTCGCGGCGCAGGTTGTCGCGTGCATCGGCCTCGGGGCCGGCCACGTCGATGTCGTAGCCCAGGCGCTTGAGCGGCGTGCCATGCCAGGTCTGCAGGTAGACCGTCTCCGGCTTGCGCCCGTGCACCGGGAACAGCACGTTGTTGACCCGGTACTTGGCCTGCGCCAGCAGCCGGTAGTACTCGGCCGAACCGCGGCGCACGCGTGGCGGATCCCCCGGGATGGCCTCATGGCCCTGGTAGGCCCAGACGCAGTGCAGGTCCGGGCGCGCCTGGCGCAGGGCCTCGTAGAGGTAACGCGGATTGCCGGCGTAGGTCTTGCCGAGGAAGCTTTCGAACAGCACCAGGTCCTCGCGCAGCGGCAGCTCGTGCAGCCAGCGCGGGAAGTTCGCGCGCGCGTTTTCGTCAGCCATCACCCGCGCATGCTGCTCGCGCGGGGCGCTGTAGAGCACCAGCGACTCGGCACTGTCGCTCAGGTAGGCCGACAACCCGTGCTCACCCAGGCGGGCGGAGAAGAAATGGCGTTCGCCGGGTTGCGGCAGGCTGCACAGCGGCTCGTCGCGCTCGCCTTGTGCCAGCGACACGTCCCAGCGCAACGGCTGGCCGGACAGCAGCTCGTGCAGCGGCACGCGTGCACGCAGCAGTTCGCCGACGCCTTCGGCACGGGCGAGCAGGGCGCGATCGCGTCCGCGTCCGCGCGGTTGCAGGCGCACCGCGTCCGCCGCCGCCAGGCCGCGCACGTCCAGGCGCAGCGTGGCGTCGCCTTCCAGCGCGATGTCGAGCGCCACCGCCTTCATCGGCGGGTGCCACCGGCGGCCAGTGCCAGCGGCGCGGCGGGCGCGCCCTGGCGGATCAGCGTCTTCAACAGCGAGCTGGAGATGTCCTCGGTGCGCGGCAGGTAGCGCACCTGGCAGTGCCGGGCGAGATCGTCGAAATGCCCGCTCCAGTCCGAGCCCATCACCAGCAGGTCGGCGCCGAGGCGGCGGATGTCGTCGGCCTTCTGTTCCCAGGTGTCCTCGGGGAAGACATCGTCCACGTAGCGCACCGCGCGCAGTACCGCCTCGCGGTCGGCGTAGCACTGGGTGGATTGCTTGTTCTTGAGCGCGTTGAAGGCGTCGCTGGACAGCCCCACCACCAGCCGGTCACCGAGCGCGCGGGCCCGGCTCAACAGGTTGATGTGACCCACGTGGAGCAGGTCGAAGGTGCCATAGGTCAGGACGAGGGCCATCGCAGGCTCCCAGCAGACGGCGGTTTGCCGTGACTGCTGGCATGCAAGCGGCGTGCCGTGGGGCTAGTCGCGGGTGGGGTGCCACCAGCGAGAGCGGGTCACGCTGTCCGCATTGGGGCGGGCCGGCGGGTGCGACAGGTGCGGACGCTCCCAGGCGATGTCGCGGCGGGTGACCCGGGCCGGGCGGCCGAGCGCCACGCAGTTGTTGGGAATCTCCCCGGTGACCACGCTGTCCAGGCCGATCACGCTGCCGTCGCCGACCACGGTGCCGCCCATGCAGCGGGTGCCGTAGGCCAGCCACACGTGGTCGCCGATGACGATGTCCTCGGACGGGTTGATCCGCTCGCCGCTGTGGACGTCGAAGATGGGGTGGGCGTCGTCGCAGCGCAGCTGGACGTCGGAGGCCAGCATGCAGTCCTCGCCGATACGCAGGGTGGCCCCCTCGCTGGCGCAGAGGAAGCAGCGCGCGGTGGCGGTGGTGCCATCGCCGATCAGGATCCGGCTGTCCTCGCCCAGCCGCAGCAGGCCGGAGAAGCTGCCTTCGGGCCCGGCCGCGCCGAGCCGGCACTGCGCGCGGTCGCCGTTGAATTCGATGGTCAGCGTGCCGATGCGGGTGGCCGGGTCCAGCTGCAGCAGGCAGTCGCGGCCGCGGAACTGGATGTTGAGCCTGGGCAGCAGGGCGGCCGGGGCGACCAGGCGGTTGCCGCGGTCGTCGGTGACGTCGTGCAGGCCGGCGTCGGGCGGGGAAACAAGGGCGCTCATTACGGTTCTTTGACGGGCGGGGGTCGAAAAGCCGCCGCCGGCCGGCTTCAGCCGGCCAGCTCGGTCTGCTCGCGGTCGATGCCGTACTTGCGCAGCTTCTCCACCAGCGTGGTGCGGCGCAGGCCCAGCAGCTGGGCGGCATGGGCGACCACGCCCTGGGTGCGTTCCAGTGCCTCGTTGATCAGCGCCAGTTCGATGCTGGCCATGTGCCCGCGCAGGTCGATGCCGTCGTCGGGCAGGCTGGCGCCGGCATTGGCCGCGTCTGCCGCCTTGTGCTCGTGCGCCGAGGCGCCCGCGCCGGCCTGCGCGGTGACCAGGGCCGCCGCCGGGGCCGGGGCGATGGCTTCCGGGACCGGCTGGAAGTCGCCGCGATAGCGTGCCGGCAGGTCCTGCACCCGCACCAGGCCACCGGGATGCAGCACCGCCAGGCGCTCCACCAGGTTGGTCAGCTCGCGCACGTTGCCCGGCCAGTCATAGCTGCGCAGCGCCTGCAGCGCCTCGTCGGCGAAGCGCACCTCGCCGCGGCCGGTGCGTGCCAGCTGCGCGGCGATGGTCTGCACCAGCACCGGCAGGTCGTCCACGCGGTCGCGCAGCGACGGCATCTCGATCGGAAACACGTTCAACCGGTAGAACAGGTCCTCGCGGAAAAGCCCCTCGCCGATGCGCGCTTCCAGGTTGCGATGGGTCGCGGCGATCACCCGCACGTTGCAGCGGATGGTCTGGCCACCGCCGACGCGCTCGAAACTGCGCTCCTGCAGCACGCGCAGCAGCTTGACCTGCATCGGCAGCGACATGTCGCCGATCTCGTCCAGCAGCAGGGTGCCGCCCTCGGCCATCTCGAAGCGGCCCTTGCGCGCGGTCAGCGCGCCGGTGAAGGCGCCTTTCTCGTGGCCGAACAGCTCGCTTTCCAGCAGGTCCGGCGGAATGGCGCCACAGTTGATCGCCACGAACGGCCCATCGCGGCGCGGGGAATGCTGGTGGATGGCACGCGCCACCACTTCCTTGCCGGTGCCCGATTCGCCCAGTACCAGCACCGTGGTGTCGAACGCGGCGACCTGGTCGATGAGCCGGCGCAGGTGCACCACCGCTTCGCTCTGGCCGGTGGGGCCGGTATCGGCCTGGGCCCCGGCCTGGTGCTCGGCATCCAGGCGCTTGAGGCTGGCGCGGCGCAGCAGGGCTTCCAGCTGGGCATGCCGCAGCGGCGTGTCCAGCGGCCACACGTTGGCCTCGTGCAGGCCGTGGGCGCTGGCGAAGGCATGCGAGTTGCCGTCCATCAGCAGCACCGGCGGCGGCAGCTTGGCCTTGGCCAGCCAGTCGAAGAAGCGGGTGGCCTGGGAGGCGTCGTCGGCGGAGCCGACCAGTACCGCCATCCATTCATCGTGGCGGTGGCGATCGGGATTCAGGTCCGCGCCATCGGTGACCCAGCGCGGGTTGAAGTCCATGAATTCGAGCAGCGAGACGGTGCGCTCGGCGCGCACGGCATCGCTGTCGATCAGCAGGATGCGTGATTCACTCATTACCACCCGCCTCCGACAGGCCCTCCAGGATCGGCATGACTTCCTGGATGTAGGACAGCTTGCTGACGAAGTTATCCGCACCGGCGCGAAGCGCATGTTCACGGTGCTCGGCGTCGTCGAAGTGGCTGGCGATGACGATGTAGGGCGGTTCGTCCTGGGTCTTGATCAGCCGGGTGGCCTGCAGGCCACCCATTTCCGGCATCGCCAGGTCCATCAGCACCACGCGCGGGCGCAGCGACTCGGAGCGCTCGATGGCTTCCAGGCCGTTGCCGGCGCTGCCGACGATGTCCAGCCACTCGACCTTGCGGAAGTGGCGCATCGCGGCGTTGATGAAACCTTCGTGGTCGTCGACGAGCAGTACGGTGAGCTTGTTCATGGTCCTTCCTCAGCCGGCGCGGGCCAGTGCCGGCGTGTTTTGGCGGCGGCGCTCACGCGCCGGGGCGATGTCCAGTTGCTCACGATACTTGGCCACGGTCCGTCGCGCGACGTTGACACCCTGGCGGGCGAGCAGGGCGGCGATCGCCTCGTCGGCCAGCGGGCGGGCGGCCGGCTCGCTTTCGATCAAACGCCGGACCATCGCCTTCACGGCCTGGCCGGACACACTGGCCCCTTCCAGGCGCACGGCGAAGAAGTGCTTCAGCTCGAAGGTGCCGCGCGGGGTCTGCAGGTACTTGCCGGTGGTGATGCGCGAGATGGTGGACTCGTGCATGCCGATTTCCTCGGCGATTTCCTTCAGCGTCAGCGGCGCCATGGCTTCCTCGCCGCGGCTCAGGAACGCGGCCTGGCGCTCGACGATGGCGCGGGTCGCGCGCAGCAGGGTCTCGTAGCGCATGGACAGGCCGCGGGTCAGCCAGCGGGCCTCCTGCAGCATGTCGCGCAGGGCCGGGGAGGCGTCGCCGGCCTCGGACAGGGCGCGCTCGTGCATCGGGTTCAAGGTGACGCGGTGGGTGGTGGCCGGGTTCAGCGCGACCCGCCACTGGCCATCGGCGTGCCAGGCGACCACGTCGGGGATCACCGCCTGTTCGCTGGCCGGCAGCAGGGTGTCGCCCGGGCGTGGCTGCAGCGACAGGATCAGCCGCACCGCCGCGTGGACGTCGGCTTCCTCCGCGCCGACCGCCTGGGCCAGGCGGGCGTAGTCATGGCTGGCGAGCAGGTCGAGGTCGCCGCCGAGGATGCGGCGGGCCAGCGTGCGGCCCGGCACCTGGCCGGGGAGGGCGGCGAGCTGGGCCAGCAGGCACTCAGATCGGAAGAGCG
>DJAN01000278.1 GCA_002429615.1 Lysobacteraceae bacterium UBA6001 | reverse complement strand
GAAGCCGCTCCTACAGGGAGATCTCCGCCACCTGCGCGTCCAGCACCGTGACCGCGGCTTGCGGCGCGATCTCCAGCAGCAACCCGCGCTGCCCGGCGTTGATCCACACGCTCTCATGCGCCAGCGCAGCGTGCTCGATCCACACCGGTACCGGCCGCTGCTGCGCGAACGGGCTGATCCCGCCCACCTTGTAGCCGCTGCGACGCTCGGCCTCGGGAATCTCCATCATCCGCGCCGACTTGCCGCCGCAGGCCGCGGCAAGTCGCTTGAGCTGCAGCTGCCGGTCGGACGGAATCACCGCGCACACCGCGCGCTCGTCCACCCAGGCCATCAGGGTCTTGAGCATGCGTTCCGGGGCGATCCCCAGGGACTGCGCCGCATGCACGCCCTTGCCGCCGGCCGCGTCGGCGTCGAAGTCGTAGGCGTGCAGGCTGTAGGCGACCTTCGCGCCATCAAGTTGCCGCGTGGCGCGCGTGGCCTTCGACATCGCGCGGGGTCAGGCCGCCTCGAAGCGGTTGGCGGCGACGTTCTTGCGCACGTGGTCGGGGTTCCAGATGCGGCCGTTCATGGCGATGTACACGCCGGCCGGCAGGCTCTGCACCGCGCCCACCGCACAGCCGATGTTGAACTCGGCGTCCGAGCCACGGAAACGCGCCGGGTTCAGCGCGCCGGTCATCACGATGGTCTTGTCCGGGATCGACTTCAGCACCGCGCCGGTCTGCACCATGCTGTCGGTGCCGTGGGTGATCAGCACGTGGCGCGCCGGTTGCGCGGCCACGGTGGCACGGATCAGCTCGCGGTCGGCGTCGGTGATGTGCAGCGAGTCCTTGCGGATGATCGGAATGACGGTGAAGCGGAACGTCACGCCGAGTTCCTTGAGGATCTGGCCGATCTGCGGATCACCGATCTGGTAGTCCGACTTGTCGTCGAAGTAGATCTTGTCGATCGTGCCGCCGGTGGTGACGATCAGGAGTTCTTCCATTGCAGGTGCCTGTTCCGGTTACGGGGCGCGCGGATGGTCGCGGCGCGCAGGTGCCCATGATACCCGTCCGGCCCGCACTCAGCCCCGGCGGCGGCCGAAGCGCGCGCGCAGCCCCGGTGCGCTGGCCGCGCCGATCACCCACAACGACAGCGTGATCTCCAGCGCCGCCAGCCACCCGGCGTAACCGCCGCTCCAGGCGACCATCACCCCATGGCTGAACCAGAACAGCGCCAGCACGCCGGCCCAGAACGCGGCGCGCGTGCTGCGCGGCATCGCCGCGGCGAGCAGCAACGGTGGCAGGGCGAATACCAGCCAGGCGGCGGTGCGATGGCGGTCGTCATGGAAGGCGTACAGGTACAGCACGGCCAGGCCCAGCAGGGCGACGATCAAACCCGTGCGCGCCAGGGGGCGGCTCACGGCGCGGCGAGTTTGCGCGCGATGCTGGCCAGGCGCCGGCCCAGCGCCCGGGCGAGCTGGACTTCCTCGTCGCTGGGCTGCGGGTCGTCGGCCACGCCGGCCACGTGGCTGGCGCCGTAGGGCGTGCCGCCGCTGCGGGTGTGGCTCAGCGCCGGCTCGGTGAACGGGATGCCGACGATCACGCAGCCGTGGTGCAGCAGCGGCACCTGCATCGACAGCAGGGTGGACTCCTGCCCGCCGTGCATCGAGGCGGTCGAGGTGAACACCGCCGCGGGCTTGCCGACCAGCGTGCCACTCGCCCATTCGGCGCCGAGGCCGTCGATGAAGTGCTTCACCGGCGCGGCCATGTTGCCGAAACGGGTCGGGCTGCCCAGGGCCAGGCCGACGCATTCCTGCAGGTCGGCCACCTCCACGTAGGGGGCACCTTCCTCGGGGACCGGCGGGGCGATCGGCTGGGTCAGCGCCGATACCGGCGGCACCGTGCGCAGCCGCGCCGACATGCCGGGGACTTCGCCCACGCCGCGCGCGATCTGGCGCGCCAGCCGTGCCACCGAACCGCCACGGCTGTAATACAGCACCAGGATCTCGCTCATCGTCTTCGGGGTCGCCCGTCTGCGGAAACCGCGCCAGTATCGACCATGCCGCGCCCCGCGTGCATCGGGTACGCTTGCGCGATGGCGACAAGGGACACGCTGAACCTGTGGAGGGAACGCCTGCGCGACCGCGCACGCGCGGCGAGCTTCGGCCGTTTCCTGTGGCGGCGCTTCCTCGACGACCGGCTGTTCCAGGCCGCCGGCTCGCTGGCTTACACCACGGTGTTCGCGCTGGTGCCGGCGGCGATCGTGGTGTTCGGCGTGCTCTCCGCCTTCCCGGTGTTCGGGGAGTGGAAGGACCGGCTCAGCGAGTACATCTTCGCCCACTTCGTGCCGAGCGCGGCCAGCGCGGTGCAGGGCTACCTGCTGCAGGCGGCCGGCGCCGCCGGCCAGCTCACCGCGGCTGGCGTGATCGCGCTGGTGGTCTCGCTGCTGATCACGCTGCACAGCGTGGAGCAGATCTTCAACCAGATCTGGCGCGTGGCTTCCTCGCGCCCGAAATTCACCCGCTTCCTCGTCTATTGGACCGTGCTCACCCTCGGCGCGATGGTGGCGGCGGCCAGCCTGGCGGTCTCGGTGCGCTTCTTTGCCCTGCCGGTGTTCCAGACCGTGGAAGGGCGCGCGCTGGCCAGCAGCCTGCTGGCCCTGGCGCCGGTGGCCATCGAGCTGATCGCCATCCTGCTGCTCTACCGCGTGGTGCCACACCATCCGGTGCGCATGCGCCATGCGCTGCCCGGCGCGTTGCTCGCGGTGGTGCTGCTGGAACTGGTGCGCTGGGGGCTGAGCGCCTACCTCGGCGGCTTCCAGTCCTACGAGCGCATCTACGGCAGCACCGTCGCCTTCCTGCCGATCTTCCTGCTGTGGATCTACCTGTGCTGGGTGTCGATCCTGCTGGGCGCGTCGCTGGCCTCCTCGATCGCCGCGTTCCGCTACCAGCCGGCCTGGATGCGCCTGCCGGTCGGCTACGAGATCTACGCGCTGCTGCGCCTGCTCGGCCGCTTCCAGCTGGCCCGTCGCGAGGGGCGGGGGCTGGACGAGGATCAGCTGCTGGCATTGGAGCCGATGCTGACCGACTCGCTGCTGCAGCAGATGCTGGCCGAGCTGGAGCGCATCCGCCTGCTGCGTCGCGATGAACTCGGCCATTGGCTGCTGGCGCGCGATCTCGACGACGTGCCGCTGATGGAGCTGTACGAACATTGCCAGTTGCGCGTGCCAGTGGACGACAGTGCCTTACCGGGCCGCGACGACAGGCTCGGCCAGGTCGCTGCCCAGGCCCTGGACGAACTGCGCCTGCCGCTGCGCGCGATGCTGCGGCGTCGCGTCGGCGACCTCTACAAGCCCCTTTCCGGAGACACCCCATGACCGTCCGAGCCCTTGCCGTCGCCGCCTGCGTGCTCGCGCTGGGCATGGGGGGCTGGGGCGGATGGCAGCTGCGCGACGCGCGGGGGGTAGCCGAGCGCCAGCCGATGGCCGACGCCATGGCCGCCTATCGCCTGTTCGCCACCCAGGACACCGCGCTGGAATACCGCGAAGGTGCCCAGGACGAAGCGCACCTGCGCGCGTGGCTGGCGGCGCAGTTGCGTGGTCCGGTCGCGCTGCCCGACCTGCACGCGCAGGGTCTGCGCGTGCGTGGCGGGCGCCTGCTGTCCACGCCGGAGGGCGCCGCTGCCATGCTGGTCTACGAAGACGCCGCGGGCAGCCGTGTCGCGCTGTACGTGCGGCCGCTGGCGCCGCGCCTGCGTGCCGGCGAGCGGGTCGAGGACGGCCTGCGTGCGCGCTACTGGTCGCAGGGTGCCGCGTCCTACGCGCTGGTTGCGCCGGTGGCCACTGCAGTGCGCGCGCAGGGCTGAGTCGCGCCGTTCAACCCGCGCCGCGGCCGGCGTCGATCAGTTCGCGCACGCGCGCGGTGCTTTCGGCGTCGCGCGGGTTGTAGACCACCATCGCCAAGTCCGGGCGCCCATCGACGGCGAAATAGGAGATTTCCAGGTCGATCGCCCCGAGCCGCGGATGATGGATGCGTTTGGCAAGCGCGCGTTCGTCGGGCAGGCCACGGTCCTGCCACAGCGCGGCGAACTCGGCGCTGCTCGCGCACAGCGCCTCGACCAGCTGCGCGATCTCGGCATTGGCGCCGGCACGCATCGCGTCGATCCGGAACGAGCGCACCACCGAACGCGCCACGCTGTCCCAGTTGTCCTGCGCATCGCGCACGCGCGGATTGGAGAACATCAAGCGCAGGATGTTGCGCTGCTCGCGCGGCAGCTGCCCATAGTCGGTGAACAGCGCCGCGGCGGCGGGATTCCAGGCCACCACGTCCCAGGTCGCGGTCTTGACGATGGCCGGGGTATCGCCGAGCGCATCGAGCACGCGGCGCAGGCGCGGCGTTACTTCGTCCACGCCCTGGTAGCGCGCCTCCGGCGGATGGCCCAGCGCCAGCAGGAACACATGCTCGCGTTCGCGCTCGGTCAGCATCAACGCACCGACGATGCGCTCCAGCACCTCGGGCGACGGCGGGCCGCCACGGCCCTGTTCGAGCCAGGTGTACCAGGTGGGACTGATATGAGCGCGTTGCGCCACCTCCTCGCGGCGCAGGCCCGGGGTACGCCGCCGCGCCGCGCTGAAGCCGAATACCGCCGGATCCAGGCGCGCGCGGCAATCGCGCAGGAACGCCCCCAGCAGGCCATTGGGCGCATCGCTCAGCGGGAGCCTGTTAGTTGCCATACCCCGATAATTTCACTACTTACTGTTGATCCAGTGTAGTGGGATAAAACGCACCCCACCAAGTGGAGTGATTTCATGCGTGTATTCCTCACCGGCGCCACCGGCTTCATCGGCTCGCACATCCTTCCCGAGCTGCTTGCGCGCGGCCATGAAGTCATCGGCCTGACGCGCTCCTCATCCGGCGCCGACGCATTGGCGCGTGCCGGCGCGAAGGCCCACCTCGGCACGCTGGAGGATCTCGACAGCCTGCGCGCCGGCGCGGCCGACGCCGACGCCGTGGTGCATACCGCGTTCGACCATGACTTCTCCCATTTCGTGGAGAACTGCGAGAAGGATCGTCGCGTCATCACCGCCTTGGGCGAGACGCTGGTGGGCTCGCAGCGTCCGCTGCTGATCACCTCGGGCGTCGGCATGGGCAGCAGCACGCCCGGCACGCCTGCGCGCGAGGACGTGTTCAACGCCGCCAACCCGCACCCGCGCATCGCCTCCGAACAGGCCGGCAACGCGTTGCTGGAAAAGGGCGTCAATGTCTCCGTGGTGCGGCTGCCGCAGGTGCACGACAACGTGAGGCAGGGCTTGATCACGCCGTATATCGCCGTCGCACGCCAGCAGGGGCGCGCGGCTTACGTGGGCCAGGGCGACAACCGCTGGTCGGCGGCGCCGGTGGCCGATGTCGCGCGTCTCTATGTCCTCGCGCTGGCGCGCGCCGAAGCCGGCGCCCGTTACAACGCGGTGGCGGAGGAAGGCGTGCCGATGCGCGACATCGCCGCCGCGGTGGCGCGTGGCCTGGGCGTGCCGGTGGCCGCGCTGTCGCCGGAAGAAGTGCCGGCTTACTTCGGCTGGATGACCTCGTTCGCGGCGGCGGACATGTCCGCTTCCAGTGCCATCACCCGCCGTCTCCTCGACTGGACCCCCACCGGCCCGACGTTGCTGGAAGACCTGTCGCGGACGAACTACGACGTCGCCGCGTAATCGCCCGCCGTCGCCGCCCGCGTATCGCGCAGCGGCGACTGGCCGAACAGGCGGCCATACTCGCGGGTGAACTGGGTGACGCTTTCATAGCCCACCGCGTGCGCCGCGCGCTTGGCCATCGCCCCGTCGTTGCGCATCAGGCGGCGGGCTTCCATCAGGCGCAGCTGCTTCTGGAACTGCAACGGCGTCAGCGACGTCACCGCACGGAAGTGCTCGTGGAAGGTGGACAGGCTCATGCCGGCCGCCGCGGCCAGCTGCTCCACCCGCAGCGGCTGCGTATAGCGCGCGCGGATCAGCGCCACCGCGCGCCCGATGCGCGCCGCATGGCCGTTCACTGCGCCCAGCTGGCGGATGGCGGCCCCGTGCCGCCCGGCCAGCAACCAGTGGTGCATCTCGCGCAGCAGCCCATCGCGCAGGATCGGCAGCGAGCGTGGACGTTCCAGCAGCTGCATCAGGCGCAACGCGCAATCGGCCACCTCGGCTTCGGTCGTATCCACCTGCAGAGGAGACGCGGGTGGCGCTGCCTCGGCCACCGCCTCCATCTCACCGACGAGGCTGGCGATCAGCGCCGGATCCAGATGCAGCACGAACGAGTAGTACGGCTGCTGCGCATCCGCCCCGGTGATCTGGCTGGTGGTGGGCACATCGGCGGTGATGAGCAGCGATTGGCCGGCGCCGAAGCGGGCCACGTGCGAGCCGAACGTGACCTGCTTGGTGCCCTGCAACAGCAGCACCAGCATCGGGCAGGAGATGTCGTAAAGGAGCTCGCCCGGCGTGGTGGCGGAGATGGTGGACAGCCCATTGATCGCGGTACGCGCCACGCCGTGCGCATCGGCGTGGGCGAGCGTGCAGTGTCGGACGCGGTCGAGCAGGGCAGCGGTCATGCCCGCACGATAGCGGAGAAACGCCCGGGCGGGCGTTTCCCCCGCACTTCCAGGCAAGTGACCCCCCAGAACAGGCAACGCAAAACCACGCATCGATTCCCGTCCAATCGAGCGCGATTCCCGTCCGGTCGAGCGCGTTTCCCGTCCGGTCGATATAGACCGTCGGGCCACCGGGGGCTTGCCCCTTTCGGGACCGTTGGC
>DJAN01000129.1:2577-2826 GCA_002429615.1 Lysobacteraceae bacterium UBA6001 | reverse complement strand
GGTGATGCCGATCTGGACGGTGGAAAGGAAGTGTTCGGGGTTCTCGGCCAACCGCAGTGCCGTGGCCGCGCGCTTGCTGGTGGCCGCCATCTGCTTCAGGCGGCTCTTGCGCGAGGTCATCAACGACATCTCCGACATGGCGAAGAAGCCGTTGAGCAGGGTCAGGGCGAAAACAATGAAGAACAGTTCAAGCACGGGAATCCTCCCCGGTCGTTGAAGGGGAGGGTGTCATGCTGCGAAGGGCGGGGG
>DJAN01000129.1:1511-2446 GCA_002429615.1 Lysobacteraceae bacterium UBA6001 | reverse complement strand
GCCAGTGGCGGGCCCGCCGGGGGGCAAGTAAGGGTCGTCGTCCATAGGGTGCGCCCGGAAGGCGCTGACGAATCTTAACAAAGGCTGCGAAGAAACCGTGAATGTCCCGGTCAGGAAGCCCGGGACGGGTGCGGGATGCCGCCCCGATTACCCGGATTGGTCATCTAGCGGTCATAATTCCACGGTTGCCGTCCCCTCCGCGACGGCTGGATGTGCCTTCTCCATGTTCTCCCTCCAGACGATCTTCGGCTCCGGCAAGCAGTTCTACACGCTTCTCGACGAGGCCGCCGAGGCCGCCTACGACAGCACCAAGGCCCTGCACGCGATGATGCGCGAGTCCGACCGCCAGCCCGCGCTGGACGCGTTCAAGCTTGCGCGCCTGCGCGAGCGTGCCGCCTCCGACAAGATCGGCCAGGCGCTGGTCGACTCCTTCATGACCCCGATCGAGCGCGAGGACATCGAGGCGCTGGGTTCGGCGCTGTACAAGATTCCCAAGCAGGTCGAGAAGTTCGCCGACCGCTATTCGCTGGCCACCCAGCACCTGGCGCATATCGACTTCGCCCCGCGCGCGGCGATGCTCGAACAGGCCGCCAGCGTGGTGGTGGAGATGGTCAGCGAGCTGCCGAAGATGAACATCGATCGCATGACCGCGCTCAACGACAAGCTGCGCATGATCGAGAACGAAGCCGACCGGCTGATGCTGGAGCTGTATCGCGACATCTACTCCGGCCGCCTGGACAACCTGCAGATGTTCCTGCTCAAGGAGTTCTTCGAGATCCTGGAGAAGGCCATCGACCGCTGCCGCGAGGCCGGCGTCGTGGTCTACCAGATCGTCCTGAAGAACAGCTGAGACCGCGCGCGTGCTTACCCTGGTCATTGTGGTGATCCTGGCCGCCCTGGTCTTCGAGTTCATCAACGGCTTCCACGACACCGCC
>DJAN01000129.1:696-1313 GCA_002429615.1 Lysobacteraceae bacterium UBA6001 | reverse complement strand
TCCATCGCCACCGTGGTGGCGACCAAGGTGCTGTCGCCCGGCTGGGCGGTGATGCTGGCCGCGGGCATGAACCTGCTCGGTGCGCTCACCGGTACCGCGGTCGCGTTGACGATCGCCTCGGGCCTGCTCAACACCGGCGTGGTGGATGTCACGCCGCAGGTGGTGCTGTGCGCGCTGCTCGGCGGCATCATCTGGAACCTGATCACGTGGTGGAAGGGCCTGCCGTCCTCGTCCTCGCACGCGTTGATCGGCGGCCTGTGCGGCGCCGGCCTGGCCGCGGCGCAGAACAACTGGGACGCGCTGATCTGGTCGCAGAATGTCGGCGACTGGGCCAAGAACAAGGGCCTGCTGTGGAAGGTGTTCGTGCCGATGGTCACCTCGCCGGTGGCCGGCTTCCTGCTCGGCATCGTGGTGATGATGCTGCTGTGGGCGATCATCGCCGGCATCGCCAAGCTGCCCGGGCCGCTGAACCGGCTGGCGCGCCCGCGCTGGGTCAATGCGTTCTTCGGCAAGGCGCAGATCGCCTCGGCCGCCTACATGGGTTACGCCCACGGCCACAATGACGCGCAGAAGACCATGGGCATCATCGCGATGACCCTGATCGGCGCCGAACAGGC
>DJAN01000129.1:0-496 GCA_002429615.1 Lysobacteraceae bacterium UBA6001 | reverse complement strand
CCTGATCGGCGCCGAACAGGCCGGTGCGCTGAACAACCTGCCGCAGTGGCTGTCGTTCCTGCATCCGGGGACGGGCGGCGACCAGCCGATCGCGCTGTGGATCGTGCTGACCTGCGCGGTGGTGATGGCGGCGGGTACGGCGTCGGGTGGCTGGAAGATCATCAAGACGCTGGGCCACAAGATGGTCAAGCTGCATCCGATCCACGGCTTCGCCGCGGAGACCAGCTCGGCCACCATCCTCACCCTGGCCGCGCACTTCGGCATGCCGGTGTCGACCACGCACAGCATCTCCACCGCGATCATGGGCGTGGGCTTCGCCAAGAACCCGCGTTCGCTGAAGTTTGGCGTGATCGAGCGGATCATCTGGGCGTGGATTTTGACGATCCCGGCAGCTGGCCTGGTGTCGTACCTGATCCTGGAGCTGTTCCGGATCTGCGGCTGGACTTGAGGTCTGGCGGTACGGATAGGCAAAAGGCCCGCCATTGGCGGGCCTTTT
>DJAN01000310.1 GCA_002429615.1 Lysobacteraceae bacterium UBA6001 | reverse complement strand
GCTCGATGGCGCCATCCATGGCGCCAACGGTCCCGAAAGGGCCCTGCCCACGAAGGCCCGACGGTTTCCGACGACCGGACGGCAACAGCCGGCGCGCCCGGCCTCGCCGTTGGAGGAGAATCAAATCTGTAGGAGCGGCTTCAGCCGCGACCGCCGCTGGAGAGAGCTTCACCCTGTAGGAGCGGCTTCAGCCGCGACCGCCGTTGGAGGGAGCTTCACCCTGTAGGAGCGGCTTCAGCCGCGACCGCCGTTGGAGAGAGACTTCACCCTGTAGGAGCGGCTTCAGCCGCGACCGCCGTTGGAGGGGGACTTCACCCTGTGGGAGCGGCTTCAGCCGCGACCGCCGTTCGCGGAAAACCTCAATCGCGCAGCACTTCCCCCGTCAGCGCGATACGGATCGGCGTCGGCTGCGCCAGCCCGCCGGTCTCCCCGTCCAGCAATCCATCAATCGCCTGCAGCAACGCCGGATCAAGTTCCTCGCGCCGCCGCGCCGGCGGCTGCCCCGCCAGATTCGCGCTGGTCGACACCAGCGGCGCCTGCCAGGCCTGGCACAACCTCTCCACCAGCGGGTGCGCGCTGACACGCACCGCCAGGCTGGCGTGGTCGCCCGTCACCCACTCCGGTGCGTGCTCGCTGGCGGGAAGTACCCACGTATGCGGCCCGGGCCAACTGCCCAGCACCTCGGCCAGCCGATCGGCAGGCAGGGCGGCAAGATCAAGCCAGGGCCGCAACGGTTCCAGGCTCGATGCAACAACGATTACACCCTTCGCGGCGGGGCGTCGCTTGAGTTCGAGCAGGCGCATCACCGCGCCGCGCTGGCGCGGGTCGCAACCCAGTCCCCAGACCGCTTCGGTCGGATAGGCGATGACGCCGCCCTGCTGGAGGGTGGACACCGCGCCTGCCAGCGAAAGCTCTTTCATCTCGTTGCCTCAGCGGGGGCGGCACGCCGCCCGGTCAACCGGCCTTCTTCGCCACCGTCTTCTTCGCCGCTTTCTTGGCGGGGGCTTTCTTGGCCGCGGTCTTCTTCGTCGCGGTCTTCTTGGCAGGCGCCTTCTTGGCCGCGGCCTTCTTCGCCGGGGCCTTGGCCTTCGGTTCGGCTGCCTTCTTGGCGACCTTGCTGGCCGCCTTCTTGGCACCAAAGCCCTTGCGCACCGGCTTGCCGGTTTCTTCCATCAGCTTCTGCACTTCCTCCAGGGTCAGCGAGGCGGGCTCGCGGTCCTTGGGAATCTTGCCGTTGAGCTTGCCGTCGCTCAGGTACGGGCCGAAGCGGCCGTTGAGTACCTGGATCTCGCTGCCATCGAATTCCTTGATGATGCGGTTGCGCGCGATTTCTTCCTTCTCCTCGATCAGGAAGATCGCCCGCGCGAGGTCGATCGTGTACGGATCGTCCTCTTTCTTCAGCGAGGCATAGGTGCTGCCGCGACGGGCGAACGGGCCGAAGCGGCCGATGCCGACGCTGACCGCTTCGCCCTTGTCCTCACCCAGTGCGCGCGGCATCAGGAACAGCTGCAGCGCGTCGTCCATGCTGATCGAGTAGATGCTCTGGCCCGGACGCAGCGAGGCGAACTTCGGCTTCTCCTCGTCCTCGACCGTGCCGATCTGCACCATCGGGCCGAAACGGCCGATGCGCGCGCTGACTTCCTTGCCGCTTTCCGGGTCGGTGCCGAGTACGCGCACGCTGCCGGCGTCGGTCTTGTCCAGCGAATCCTTCTTGTCCTCGACCAGTTCCTTGAACGGGCCCCAGAACTTTTCCATCAGCGGAACCCACTCCTCCTCGCCGCGCGAGACCGCGTCCAGCTCGTCTTCGAGCTTGGCGGTGAAGTCGTAGTCCACGTACTGGGTGAAATGGCCGGACAGGAACTTGGAGACCGCGCGGCCGACGTCGGTCGGGCGGAAGCTGCGGCCCTCCATTTCCACGTACTTGCGGAACAGCAGGGTCTGGATGATCGAGGCGTAGGTGGAAGGCCGGCCGATGCCGTATTCCTCCAGCGCCTTCACCAGCGCCGCTTCGGTGAAGCGCGGCGGCGGCTGGGTGAAATGCTGTTCGGTGAGGATGCGTTCCAGCGGCAGGCTGTCGCCCGGCTTCATCGCCGGCAGCTTGCGGCCTTCGTCATCGTCCTCGGCGCTCTTGGTGTCCTTGCCTTCCTCGTAGACGGCCAGGAAGCCCGGCACCACCACGGTGGTGCCGCTGGCGCGGAACACGTGCGCGCTGCCGGCAGCCAGGTCCACGCTGACGGTGTTGAGCGTGGCCGGGATCATCTGGCAGGCGACGGCGCGCTTCCAGATCAGCTCGTACAGGCGGCGCTCGTCGTCGGAGAGATAGCGCGACACCTGCGCGGGCGTGCGCAGCGCCGAGGTTGGGCGCACGGCTTCGTGCGCTTCCTGCGCGTTCTTCGACTTGGTGGTGTAGGTGTTGGGCTTGTCCGGCAGCGAGGCGGTGCCGTAGTCGCGCGCGATGACGTCGCGAATCTCCGACAGCGCGTCCTGCGACAGGTTCACCGAGTCGGTACGCATGTAGCTGATCAGGCCGACCGTGCCTTCATCGCCGATCGCCACGCCTTCATACAGCTTCTGCGCGACCTGCATGGTCTTGCGGGTGGTGAAGCCGAGCTTGCGCGAGGCTTCCTGCTGCAGCGTGGAGGTGGTGAACGGCGGCGCCGGGCGGCGCTTGCGTTCCTTGCTGGCCACGTCGGTGACATGCAGACGGCCCTGGGCGGCCTGCTGGATGCGCGCACGCGCGGCTTCGGCGGTGTCGCCGTCGGTGATGGTGAACTGCTCGAACTTCTCGCCGTCCAGCTTGATCAGGCGGGCATTGAAGCGCTGCGACGGATGCGCGCACTCGGCGTCGATGCTCCAGTATTCGCGCGCGATGAAGGCTTCGATCTCCTCCTCGCGCTCGACGATCATGCGCAGTGCCGGCGACTGCACGCGGCCGGCGGACAGCCCGCGCTGCACCTTGCGCCACAACACCGGCGAGAGGTTGAAGCCCACCAGGTAGTCGAGCGCGCGGCGCGCCTGCTGCGCATCGACCAGGTCGGCGGCGATGGCGCGCGGCTGCTGCATGGCTTCCTTGATCGCGCGCGGCGTGATCTCGGTAAACACCACGCGCTGCATCGGCTTGTCCTTCAACAGCCCGCGTTCCTTCAGGATCTCGGCGATATGCCAGCTGATCGCCTCGCCTTCGCGGTCCGGGTCGGTCGCCAGGAAGATGTCGTCGGCCCCCTTGGCCGCCTTGGCGATCGCCTCGACGTGCTTCTCGTTCTTCTCGATCAGGTCGTAGCGCATCGCGAACCCGTTGTCCGGGTCGACCGCGCCCTCCTTCGGCACCAGATCGCGCACATGCCCATACGAGGCCAGGACCGTGAAGTCCTTTCCGAGGTATTTGTTGATCGTCTTGGCCTTGGCGGGCGATTCGACGATGAGCAGGTGCTTGGGCATGGTGGCGATATCTTGGGCGGGGGAGCCCGGGGGCGGGTAGGGTGGCCTAATTGGCCGGTGGAGGGAAGCGGAGCCCGCTTTCCAGACGGCGACGCCCGGGGCTCGGCCCCGGGCGTCTGGATAGTGGAATCATGCCCGACACGGCCATGTCAAGCCGGTCCGGGCAGGCAAGGGGGTCAGCGGGAGGCGCCATACAAGGCCGCCGCCGCGACCGCGGCGAGGACGATCAGCAGGATCAGCAGGATCAGCAGGATCACCCCATAGAAGGCCAGGAGCACGATCGTCACCACGTCCAGGCCGCGCTGCTGCTTGTGCGGCTGGTCGGTGAAGGCCCAGCGGTCCACCACCAGGGTGTCGCAGATCAGGTCGTGCAGGGCCTGCTTGCGCTGGGTGAAGGCGGCGATCAGGAAGCCGATGTAGAGGGTGAGGTAGCCCAGGTAGTAGGCGAAGCCACGCCCCAGGCTACGACCAAAGTTCAAGCGCTGGCCGTCGCTGCGGACCACCTTGATCCCCACCGCCAGCTTGCCCGGCGAGGCCATCAGCCGCGAGGCGTGGAAGAAGGTGAAGTAGGCGACCGTGGCCACCAGGGTGGCCAGCTGCACGCCCACCTGCAACAGCAGCATGCCGATGGCGCCAGCATGGTCGCGGCTGCCGAGGACGGCGGCGATCATCATCGGCACGATGAACGGCAGCGTGACCAGCGCGATGGCGAAGCCGTCGATGAGGTTGGCCGCCCAGCGCCGCCAGAAACCGGCGTAGACCACCTCCGCCGGCGCGACGGTGAGCGCTTCCGAAGGGGATGGCGCGGTGACAGGCAGGTTGGCCTCGGCCAACCCAAGCTCGCTGGCCAGCGTGGACAACGGTTGCCAGTCGGCCAGGCCCTCGCGCCAGACCAGCGTGTCGGGGGTGACCTCGGCGGCGGCGTATTGCGCCAGCAATGCCTCGGCGTCGATCGGACCCTGCTGCGTCCCGGCAGCGTCGGCGTAGTACCACTGCGTCATCGCGCTCTACTCTTCCTTGTCAGTCGCCGCGGCTCAGCCGCGGCATTCGTGCGGCAGGTACTTGTCGTCGATCTCCGAACTGCAGTGCCACTGCCCGGATTCCGGATCCAGGTCCAGCCACAGCGCCTTGCCATCCAGCCTGGCCTGGCCCGGCACCGCGAACACCGCCTCGATCCCGCAATGGCCATTGTCGAAGCGGCCGATGCGCACGCTGCCGATCTGCGACTGCGCGTAGCTTTCCGGCGCGCCGAAGTCGCCCTCGCCGTTGACCGGGCAGCGCTTCTCGGTGTCCTGGAACTGCGCCACTTCG
Organism: Lysobacteraceae bacterium UBA6001; assembly: GCA_002429615.1. Classification (GTDB taxonomy): domain Bacteria; phylum Pseudomonadota; class Gammaproteobacteria; order Xanthomonadales; family Xanthomonadaceae; genus Stenotrophomonas_A. Next base: position 1,757 of record DJAN01000310.1, on the reverse strand, counting down.
GTGCGCAGCGCGGCGATTTCGGAATAGCCCATCGCCACCTTGGCCCGCAGCGTGTAGTCCTGGTAGGCCGGCACGGCGATCGCGGCGAGGATGCCGAGCACCGCGATGCCCAGCACGCCGACCACGGCCGCGATGATCGCGGCGATGGCGCAGCCGGACAGGCCCTTGCGTGGCGGGAGGGGCGCGGCGGGGGATGGGGTGGCCGTGGCGGCAGGTGCGGTGGCGCCGAACGGCAGCGGCGGCGGGTTGCCATCGGCGGGGGCGGGCAGGGCGAGTTCGGCGGCGAAATCACCCAGCGGGCGCCACTGCGGCATGCCTTCGCGCCAGACCAGCGTATCCAGGCCGATGCGCCCGGAACGGTACAGCTCGACCAGATTCTCGCTCGGCAGCGGGCCGATCCGCTGCCGGTTGCCCTCGGCGTAAAACCACTCGCTCATCGCCCGCTTCCCCTGTGCTTCCGTTGCATGGAAGCGGTCAGTGTACGGGTTCGGGCTCGTCCACGAACATCTGGGTTTCCATCCAGGCGTAGGCCGCTTCGGCCCCCGGCTGGTTGAACAACACCATCAGGATGACCCACTTGAGGTCGTCCAGGTCCAGCTCGTCCTGGTCCAGGGCCATCGCCCGATCCAGCACCAGCTCACGCTGGTCGGCGTCGAGGATGCCGTGCTGTTCGAGGAACAGCAGGAAGCCACGGCACTCGATATCGAGCTTGTCCAGCTCCGGGCCGTGATAGATGCGAACCGGGCCATCCACGCGCGGCTGCGCCACGCTGGGACGCTGCTCGGCGAGCGCATCCAGCCAGTCGAAGGCCTTGCTGATTTCGGCGGGACTGAAGCCGGCCTGGATCAGGCCGTTCTGGAGCGAATCCCGGTCACGAACGAGGTCGGCGTCCTCGCTGAAGTAGTGTTCGAACAGGTAAAGCAGTACGTCGAGAATGCTCTCTTTCATTGCCCCTCGGCCTGCGTCGCGAGACGCTGTGGAGGTGAAGAAACTAGGGGTAGCGCATGTAGCGGCCGTGACGGACCACCACCCTTCCTTCCAGTTCCATGGCCAGCAGCATGGAGGACAGCGCGGCGGTCGTCAATCCGGTGCGCTGAACCAATGAATCCATAGGGGTGGGGTCGTGGCCCAGCGCCTGCCACAAGCGCTGGTAGTCGGGGTTGGCGGGCCGTGGGGGTTGGCCCGTATCGCTTCCGGCTCCCTCAATGGGGGCGTCGGCCACGGCCCGCAAGGCCCCGGCCCGCTCGGCGGCGAGGGGCCCGAGCACGACCAGGATGTCCTGTGGCGATTCGACCAGGGTGGCGCCCTCGCGGATGAGCCGGTGGCAGCCGCGCGCCATCGGGTTGTGGATCGAGCCGGGCAGGGCGAACACCTCGCGCCCGGCCTCGGCGGCCAGCCGCGCGGTGATCAGCGCGCCGGAGCGATGGGCCGCCTCCACCACCAAGGTGCCCAGGCTCAGCGCGGCGACGATGCGGTTGCGCGCCGGGAAATGCCCGGCCTGTGGGCGGGTACCGGGCGGATATTCGCTGACCACCGCCCCGGTGGCGGCGATGCGGTCCTGCAGCCGGGCATGGCGGGCGGGGTAGGGCGTGTCCACGCCGCTCCCGAGCACGGCGATCGTGAGGCCGTCGGGGCGAGCCAGTGCGGCCTCGTGCGCAGCGGCGTCGATGCCGGCGGCCAGCCCGCTGGTCACGCACAGGCCGGCGCCGGCCAGCGCATCGGCGAAGTCGCCGGCATGGTCCCGCCCGCCGGCGGTG
>DJAN01000175.1 GCA_002429615.1 Lysobacteraceae bacterium UBA6001 | reverse complement strand
CGCCGGCCGCGCGCAGACGCGCCGCCAGCTCCGCCAGCAGTGCCACGCCGGCGCTGTCCACGCGCTCGACGGCGCGCAGGTCCAGCGTGCGGGCACCGGCCAGCGACGCGCTGGCCTGCGGCCACAGCGCGGTCACCGCGGTACGGTCGAGCGCGCCGGTCAGCACCAGCGCGTCGCCGTCCCGGCGCAGGGTGGCGTTACTTGCCACTGCTCTTGCCGCCGGCCTGCTGGCCAGCCTGCAGGGTGCCGTCGCGCAGTTCCTTGGCGACCTCGGCGATCCCCTTCTGGCGCAGCGGCGCATCGAACTGGGTCTTGAAGGTCTGCACGTAGGAAATGCCTTCGATACGCACGTCGAAGATCTTCCACACGCCATCGACGTTACGCATCAGGTAATCCACCGGCGTCGGGTCGTTGCCCGGACGCAGCAGCTCGGTCGCCACCACCACGCCGCGGTTGCCCGGCAGCGCGCTTTCGGACTTGCCGCGGAAGGTCGGCTTGCCTTCGAACTCCAGCAGGGCGTCGCCGTAGCGCTGCATCAGGTTGTCGGCCATGGCATCGGCGAACAGCTTGATGTCGGCGTCGGACGCGCCGCGGCCGTGCAGGCCCAGCACCAGGCGCGCGGCGTAGTCGCGGTCGAAGGACTTGTTGAGCTCGCCGTCGATGAACTGACGCAGCGCGGTCGGGTTCTTGCGGAACTCGGCGCGACGCTGTTCCAGCGTGGTCAGGATGCGCGTGCTGGTGTCGATCACCGTGCGCGTGGCCACGCCATTGCTGCTGGCGGCGGCCGGCGCGGTCTGTGCCAGCGCCAGCGCGGGCGTGGCGGCGATCAGGGCGGCGGCCAGGACGGTCGCGGAGAAACGGATCTTCATGGTTGCGGTTCCGTGGAGGCGGGGGTATCGGTGGCATCGGCAGGCGCGGCCTTGTCGCCGCCGCCCGTGCCGCCACCGCTGAACATGTACTTGCCAACCAGCTGCAGCAGATCCACCGCCGGTTGGGTGAAGGCGATCTCATCGCCGGGCTTCAGCACGTCCGGGTCACCGCCCGGCTGCAGGCCGATGTAGCTCTCGCCGAGCAGGCCGCTGGTGAAGATGCCGGCCGAGGTATCGGCCGACAGGTCCTTGTAGCGGTCGTCCAGCGCCAGCGTCACCACCGACTCGAAGGTCTTCGGGTCCAGGCTGATGTCCGACACGTGGCCGACGTTGACGCCGCCGATGCGCACCGGCGCCTGCGGCCGCAGCTGGCCGATCTGGGTGAAGCGCGCCACCAGCGTGTATTCGCTGTGGCCGAAGCCGAAGCGCTGGTTGGTCGAGGCCACCGCCAGCACCAGCAGCGAGGCCAGGGTCAGAAGCAGGAACGCGCCAACGGAAAATTCGAGTCTGGGTCCACGCATGGCCATTACAGTCCTGACAGGTCGGGATCCTTCCGCATGCTCACTGGAACAGCATCGCGGAGAGGACGAAGTTGAACATCAGCACCAGCAGCGAGGCGTTCACCACCGCGCGGGTGGTCGCCACCGAGGTGCCTTCGATGGTGGGTTCGGCATGGAAACCGACGTAGGCGGCGACCAGCGCGGCGGTGCCGCCGAAGATCGCCGATTTGAGCAGGGCCACGCCGAAGTCATCCCACAGGTCGACGCTGCCGCGCAGCCCCGACCAGAACGTGCCGTTGTCGATGCCCAGCACGTGCACGGCTTCGAAGTAGCCGCCGCTGATCGCCAGCGAGCAGAACACCGCGGTGAGCAGCGGCACGGTCAGCACCGCGGCCCAGAAGCGCGGCGCCACCGCCTTGGCGATCGGGTCGATCGCCATCAGCTCCAGCGCCTTGATCTGGTCGGTGGCACGCATCAGGCCCAGCTCGGCGGCAATCGAGCTGCCGGCGCGGCCGATGAACAGCAGCGCGGTCAGCACCGGTGCCAGTTCGCGGTACAGCGACAGGCCGAGCAGCGTGGACAGCGCGTCGGACGCGCCATAGGTGGTGAGCGTGCGGTAGCCCTGCAGGGTCAGCACCAGGCCGACGAAGGCACCGCCCACCGCGATGATCGGCAGCGAACGCCCGCCGACCTTGTAGATCTCGCGGGTCAGCTCGGCGAAGAAATCCGCCGTGGGCACCGACCGGCGCAGCACGCTCAGCGAGAACAGGCCGGCGCGGCCCAGCGACTGGATCGAGGACACGACGGGCATCAGGCAGCGCTCCGCTGGGGCGTGCGCGGCACGGCGTCGAAGGGGATCGGACCGTCCGGCTGGCCGTGCAGGAACTGCAGCACCAGCGGGTCGGTGCTCTCGCGCAGCTGCGCGGGCGTGCCGGCGAAGACGATGCCGCCGTTGGCGATCACCACCGCCTGGTCGCAGATCGGTAGGGTCTCGTGCACGTGGTGGCTGACGATGACGCTGGTCAGGCCCAGGCTTTCATTGAGGCGGTGGATCAGGCTCATGATCACGCCGCTGGCGATCGGGTCCAGCCCGGTCAGCGGTTCGTCGTAGATCATCAGCGGCGGATCCAGCGCCAGCGCGCGCGCCAGCGCCACGCGCCGCGCCATGCCGCCGGAGAGCTCGCGCGGCCACGCATCGGCGGTGGCCAGCAGGCCCACCGCCTGCAGTTTCATTTCCACCAGGCGGCGCAGCACCGGGGCCGGCAGGCGCGTATGCGTGCGCAGCGGCAGGGCCACATTCTCGGCCACGCTGAGGTCGGTCAGCAGGCCGTTGCCCTGCAGCAGCACGCCGATATTGCGGCGCATCTCCAGCAGCGCGCGCGAACCGCGCGGCACCGGCTCGCCGAACAGGCGCAGGCTGCCGGCCACCGGATGCAGCTCGCCGGTCAGCGCCGCCAGCAGGGTCGACTTGCCGCTGCCCGACGGACCGAGCACGGCGGTGATGCTGCCGCGTGGCACGTCGAGCGAAACGTCGCGCAGGATCGCCCGGCCGCCACGATCGATGCGCACACCGGACAACTGGACGACAGGGGAATCGTTCACCGACATTTCTTGGACAAGGGAATCCGCAGAAGAATTGGTCTCGGCGGCTGAACTTAACCGAACTGGACCGTGCAGTATTGTCGCATCCGCTCTCGGCCGGCACAAAGGCCACAAGCGCATGCAAGCCGAAACAGCGTGTCCCCGGGACGGGCCAATCGCATGTGCCACAGGCAAGGGGCACCGACGACCGGGGCTCGTCCGCTCCCGGCGGCTCGGGCAAGATGACGCCATGACGCTGGCCGTTCCCGACTTCCGCCTGTACCACTCCAACTCGCTGGAAGTCCTGGCCGGATTGCTTGCCGAGCAGTTGCGGCGCCCGGCGCCGGGACAATCGCTGCTGGTGCCCGACCTGGTGCTGATCCCGCAGGTCGCGATGCGGCGCTGGCTGCAGGCCGCGCTCGCCGCCGAGCACGGCGTGGCCGCCAACCTCGAATTCCTGACCCCGGGTGAGTTCGTGTCGCGCGCGCTAGCGGCCAACGTCGGGGGTGGGGCGGACGACCTCGACGCCGCCGCCCTGCGCTGGCATCTCTATGCCGCGCTCAACGAGCCGCGCCTGATGGCGCGGCCGCCACTGCGCGCGCTGTCCGACTATCTGGCCGGGGGCGACCCGCTCAAGGCCTGGGCACTGGCCGGCGAGCTGGGCGATGTATTCGAGAAGTACCAGGCATGGCGTCGCGACTGGCTGCTGCGCTGGGAGGCCGGTGCCGACCCGGAAGACCCGCAGGCCATCCTGTGGCGGCGCGTGGCCGAGGGCCGGCCGTACCGCGCGCGCCGCATCCATGACTACCTGGACCGCTTCGGCGACCACCGCGGCCTGCTGCCGCAGGGCCTGCCGCCGCGCCTGTTCGCTTTCGCCACGCTCAACATTTCGCCCGATGTACTGCGGGTGCTAGCCACCCAGGCGCGGGTCGGCACGCTCCACTTCTATATGCCCAGCCCGACCCGGACCTACTGGGGCGACCTGCAGACCCGTGGCGAGCAGCGCCGCGCCGGCCAGGACGCGGCAGGCGCCGACAACCGCCTGCTGCAGGCCTGGGGTGCGGCCGGCCGCGACTTCGTCGCGGTGCTGGGCGGCTATGAAGTCGTCCACCCTTCCGGTGATTTCCCTGCCTACGCGGACCCGGAGGCCGATGCGGCCGGTGAGCCGTCGCTGCTGCGGCGCCTGCAGGGGGATCTGTTCCATCGCCGTGCCGCGCCCGGCCTGCCGGTGCGTGCGCAGGTCGATCGCGCCGACCCCAGCCTGCAGATCCACGCCTGCCATACCCGCCTGCGCGAGCTGCAGGTGCTGCACGACCAGCTGCGCGCGCTGCTCGACGACCCGCGCTTCGATCCGCCGCTGCAGCCGCGCGAGATCGCGGTGCTGGCGCCGGACATCGACCCTTACCTGCCTTACCTGGAAGCGGTATTCGGCGCGCGTGGCCGCGACGAAGCCGTGCCCTATGCATTGGCCGATGCCAGTCCGCTGGCCGGCGAACCGCTGGCCGATGTGTTCGTGCGGCTGCTCGGTCTGCCGTTGTCGCGCTTCGGCCTGGCCGAGGTGTTCGACCTGCTCGCCAGCCCGCCGGTGGCCGAAGCCGCCGGGCTCGATGCGGCCGCGCTCGACCGTCTGCACGATTGGCTGCAGGCGGCCGGCGCGCGCTGGGGCCTGGATGCGGCGCATCGCCAGCAGCACGACGCCCCGCGCGAGGACGCCTATACCTGGGCGTTCGCGCTCGACCGCCTGCTGCTTGGCCACGCCAGTGGCGCGGGCGAGGACATCGCCGGCGTCGCGCCGTGGCCCGAGCTGGAAGGCGGTGCGCTGGCTGCCCTGGACACCCTCGTGCGCCTGCTGCGCATCCTGGCCCGCCAGCAGCAGGCACTGGGCGAGGCCCTGGCGCCAGCGCAGTGGCGCGAGCGCCTGCTCGCCCTGCTGGATGCCCTGCTGCCGCAGGCTCCGGCGACTTCCGCCGGCGTGCGTGCGCTGGATCGCCTGCGCAGCCTGATCGACGCCTTCGCCAGCGACGCCGCGCGCGCCGGCTTCGAGGCGCCGGTGCCGGCGGAGGTCGTGCGCGCGCATTTCGCCGCCGCGCTGGCCGAGGCCGATACCCGCGCACCGCTGCTGACCGGTGGTGTCAGCATCGGCCGCATGGTGCCGATGCGCCTGCTGCCGTTCCGGGTGATCTGCCTGCTGGGCATGAATGACGGCGACTACCCGCGCCGCGATCCGGGCGCCGGGCTCAACCGCCTCACCGCCGAACTCGGCAGCGAGCGCCGCCGTCCCGGCGACCGCTCGCTGCGCGAGGACGACCGTTTCCTGTTCCTGCAGCTGTTCGCCTCCGCGCAGGACGTGTTCTACCTGAGCTATCTCGGCGCCGATCCGCGCGACGGCAGCGTGCGCGAACCGTCGGTGCTGGTGAGCGAACTGCTCGCGGCGGCGGCGGGCTGCCATGCCGACCCGGCGCGCGCCGCGCGCGAACTGGTGGTGCAGCAGCCGCTGCAACCGTTCGCGCCGGCCGCGTTCGGCGA
>DJAN01000030.1 GCA_002429615.1 Lysobacteraceae bacterium UBA6001 | reverse complement strand
GTGCGCCGCCTCGGCCACCGCGGCGGGCGGTAGCAGCGCGAAGAACAGGCGCTCGGTCGCGCGCGCCTCGCCAAAGCCCAGCGACAACTGTGCTTCGGCGGAGGACAGGTAGAGGAACTGGCGGTTCATCCGGTCATGCCGGCGCGGCGCCGCAGCGTGGGAAAGGGGCGCGGATACTAGCAGAGCACGCCATTGCCGCGCTGCACCATGACGCCCACGCCGACGCGCCGAAACAGGCATACACTGCCCCCAGCACAAGGGCGGCGGCGCGACCGCCGCGGGAGACAGCCATGGCCATCCTGCTTTCGTTCGTGCTCGCCGCGGCGACCGCGGCCACGCCCACCCCCACGCTGCCGCCCGCCGAACTGTCGGTGGCCGGCGCCACCCCGACCCTGCCCGCCAACAGCGATGCCACGCCAGCGGCCGCATCCGCCGACGCCAGCGTGCTGCCCCCCACCTCCCCGGCGGTGCTGATGGCGGTGCCACCGGAACTGCGCCAGCTGCTGCGGCAGAAGGTGATGCGCTACGGCTCGCAGGAAGACCGCGTGCGCGCGCTGGTCCATCTCATCTTCGACGAGGACGCGCTGGCGCTGCAGTACTCCACCGACGCCACCCATACCGTGGCCGAGACCTACCAGTCGCGCAGCGCCAACTGCCTGTCCTTCACCCTGTTCTTCGTCGCGCTGGCACGCGAGGCCGGCATCGGCGCGCGCCCGCAGGAGGTCGGCCAGGTCCTGAGCTGGTGGCAGGACCAGCGCACCATCTACAACTTCGGCCACGTCAACGCGCAGGTGCGCATCGATGGCCGCAACGGCACCGTGGACCTGGATGCCAGCGTGCTGATGGACCGTCGCGGCCCGCGCGTGATCAGCGATCAGCGGCTGTTCGCGCACTACTACAACAACCGCGGCAGCGAACTGATGGCCACGGGCCAGAACGTGGCGGCGCGTGCGTATTACCAGGAGGCGCTGCGCATGGACGCCACGCTGCCGAACATCTGGAACAACCTCGGCGTGCTGGAATCACGCGAGGGCAACCTGGCCGCGGCGGGCCGCGACTATGCGCAGGCGCTGAAGCTCAACCCCGCGCATGTGGCCAGCCTGTCGAACTCGATCAACCTCTATCGCCGCCTGGGCGACAACGCCAGCGCCGACGGCATGCTGCGCCACCTCGAGGAGATCCGCGCGGTCGATCCGTTCTACCAGTTCATGATCGGCCGCCAGTCCGAAAGCAGCGGCGACTACGCCGGCGCCATCAGCCACTACCGGCGGGCGGTGGCGCTGTATCCGAACGCGCACCAGTTCCACTTCGGGCTGGCCCGGGTCTACTTCCTCAGCGGGCAGGCGCGTCTGGCCGAACGCGAGATGCGCCGCGCGCGCGATCTCGGCCCGGAGAACGACCGCACCCGCTACCAGGCCAAGCTGGAAGGCCTGCAGCGCCTGGAGCGGGCCGGCGCGCTGTCCTCGCGCTGAGCGGCCACGACAGGGCGGGAAACACTTTCCCGCCGTTGCAACGCGACGTCGGTGCCGCGCGTGGGCATGATGGCGGTTCTTTCCCCCGAGCCCCCTCTCATGGCCGATTCCTCCCCCGCTGCGACCTCGCAGCAGCTGTTCACGCCCACGCTGCTGGGCGATATCCCGCTCGCCAACCGCATCGTGATGGCGCCGCTGACGCGCGACCGCGCCGTCGCCGGCCAGGTGCCCAATCCGCTCGCCATCGAGTACTACGCGCAGCGTGCCAGCGGTGGCCTGCTGATCGCCGAAGGCACCCAGATCAATCCGCTGGGCCAGGGCTACCTGGATACGCCCGGCATCTACAGCGACGCGCAGGTGGCCGGCTGGAAGCAGGTGACCGATGCGGTGCACGCGCGCGGCGGCAGGATCGTGGTGCAGCTGTGGCATGTCGGGCGCATCTCGCACACCAGCCTGCTGCCGCCCGGCGAGGTGCCGGTGGCGCCGAGCGCGCTCCGCGCCAAGGGCAAGACCTTCACCGCGAACGGCTTCGAGGACGTGTCCGAGCCGCGCGCACTGGCGCTGGACGAGATTCCCGGCCTGATCGCCGACTACGCGCGCGCGGCGCGCCTTGCCATCGATGCCGGCTTCGACGGCGTGGAAATCCATGCCGCCAATGGTTATCTGATCGACCAGTTCCTGCGCGACGGCAGCAACCACCGCGATGACGCCTACGGCGGCAGCATCGAGAACCGCACCCGCCTGCTGGCCGAAGTGACCCAGGCGATCGCCGACGAGATCGGTGCCGGCCGCACCGGCGTGCGCCTGTCGCCGGTGACGCCGGTCAACGACGCACACGATTCCAACCCGCAACCGCTGTTCGAGCGTGCGGTCGAGCGCCTGGATGCGATCGGCGGGCTGGCCTTCGTGCATGTGATCGAAGGCGCCACCGGCGGTGCGCGCGACGTGGCGCCATTCGACTACGCCGCGCTGCGGGCGAAGTTCCGCGGCCCGTGGATCGCCAACAACGGCTATGACAAGGCGATGGCCGAGCAGGCGATCGTTTCCGGCTACGCCGATGCGGTGGCGTTTCGGTCGCGCCTACATCGCCAACCCCGACCTGGTGGAGCGCCTGCGCGTGGACGCACCGCTCAATGCGGTCGACGCCGCCACGCTGTACGGTGGCGGCGCCAAGGGCTACACCGACTACCCGACCCTGGCCCAGGCCGGCAAGTAAGTGACCGCGGCGCGCCCTAGGGCGCGCCGCTGGCCGGCTTGGCCGGCGCGTCGTCCAGGTGCGCCTGCAGGAACCCGGCCACGCCGGTCCACAGGCGCACTTCGTCTTCTTCCTCGAAGCCGTGCCCGGCCTCCTTGAAGGTCATGCCTACCGGCACGTTGCCGGCGGCCACCAGCAGGCGCTGCATGCGTCGCATGTGTTCGTAGTCGACACGGCGATCCTCCAGGCCGTGGGCGAGCAGCACCGGGGTCTTGATCCGGTCGTAGTGGTACAGCGGCGAGGTGTCCTGCATCTGCGCCGCTTCGGTGCGCGGATCGCCCAGCACGCGCTCCAGTCCCGCCCGCCCCTTGGCGCTGCGGCCGGTGTCGCTGGCGGTATAGAACAGGATGCGGTCTGCCACGCCGGCGATCGAGCCGGCGCAGCGGAAACGCTCCGGCCAGCGCATCGCCATCACCAGCGACGAATACCCGCCGTAGCTGGCGCCCAGCACGCACATGCGCTGCGCATCCACCGACTGCTCGGCCACCACCTTGTTGATCGCCGCGTCGATGTCATCCTCGATCAGCGTGCCGTAGCCCGCCTTGCCGGCTTCGCGGAAGGCGCGGCCATAGCCGTCCGAGCCGCGGAAATTGACCCGCAGCACCGCATAGCCGAGCGAGGCGAGGAACTGCTTTTCGGGGTCGAAGTTCAAGCCGTCGGCGACGCCGATCGGGCCGCCGTGCGGCATCACCACCAGCGGACGCTTGCCCTTGCCCGGCGGCAGGGTGAGGAAGGCCTGCAGCGCCAACCCATCGCGGCTGCGATAGGAAATGATCTGGGTCGGCGCCAGGTCGACCTTCTCCAGCCACGGGCGGTCCTCGGCCACCAGCGACATCGAATGCTTGCGCACGTCCAGGTGGTAGAACTGGCCCGGCTTGTCGCCGGCATCCACCCACACCACCGCCTGGCTGCCGTCCGTACTGCGATCGACCACCACCACGTTGCGGTCCGGCATCGCCGCGCGCAGCGAGGCGGCCAGGCGCGCGTCGTCGGCACCGAAATAGTCGCTGAGCAGATGGCCGTCGCGGTAGTAGCGCACGCCGATCACTTCGCGGTGCGGGCCGAAGATCGGCGACTCCACGTCCACGCCCGGCTTGGAGAACAGCGTTCGGGTGATCTTGCGGCTGGCGATGTCATAGGCCACCAGGTCGCGCTGGCCACGTTCCTTGTCGGTGATGGCGTAAAGCTCGTTGCCCTCGTAGGACAGCGCCACCGGCTCGAAGTCCTGCATGTCGCCGAAACGCATCACCTCGGTGTATTCGCCGCCCTGGCGGTACATCAGCGCGTAGTCGTCATCGCGCTTCACCGTGGCCAGGCGCAGCTGGCCGCGTCCGTCCGCCATCCAGTTGACGTCGTCGCTGAGGCCGATGTTCAGGCGCTCGCGCATGCGCGGCTTGTTGGCATTTACCAGTGCCTGGCTGCCGATGGGCAGGTAGTGCACCAGCGGTTCGCCGTGGACGAAGCTGACGTACAGCACCAGGTCGGGCTGGTCGTCGAGCACGTCGAGCACGGTGCCGCCGCTGGGCAGCTCGACCACCGACCAGCTGCGCTTGCCATCGGCCGCGCGCGCGGTGCGCAGTACGCGCTCCAGATGGCCGCCGACCACGCGCGCGGAGAACAGCAGCGCATCACTGCCCGACCAGCGCACGTGGTCGAACGGGGTGACGCTGGTGGCCAGCACCATGCGCTTCTCGTCGACCAGGTCGACCAGCTCGATCTGCCACTTGTCCTTGCCTTCCCAGGTCTCCATCGCCAGCAGGTCGCCGCGCGGATTGAGATAGGCCGCATGCAGGCGGCCCGGGCGCAGCAGCACGTCGGCGGCCACCGGCAGCTTGCCCGGCGCCGGCGGTTCGGCCAGCACCGGATCGCTGGCCGGCACGCTGCGCGTGGCCTGCACCTGGCGGTAGAACGCCGGGAACGGATCGGGATAGTGGCCCGAGTAGGCGAACGGCAGCGTGCGCAGGCCCGGGTGCTGGGCCTGCAGCCAGTCCATCGCCGCCAGCGCGCGGTTGACCATGCCGGTATCGGCGCGCCACAGGCCGGTCGGCCGGAACAGCAGGTCGCCCGGATAGGTGATCTGGCCAGGCTCGACGTGGAAGCGGAACTCTTCGGAGTCCTCCAGGTTGAAGCCGAACCACATCATCGAATTGGATTCGACGGTGATCTTCTTCCAGGCATAGTCGCCCACCGGCGCCACGTACAGGCGATAGCTGCGGCCGGGCTGGATCTGCGTCATCGTGCCGGCGCCGAACAGCGTGCCGTCCTTGTTGAGGTTCACGCGCGCCAGCGTCTGGCTGGTGTCCACCGCCATCAACACCATGCCTTCGTCGGGTGCCAGCACCGGAATCTCGCCGGGCTTGACCAGCTGCATGCGCGCCATCGCCGGCGCCACGAAGGCGAACACACACAACAGCGCGCACAGCAGGCGCGCGGCATCACACCGCCACTTCCCCATCATTCCCTTTCCCCTGGACGCTGCCATCCCCGGCCGCGCGGGTAAATCATAAGCCGCCGTGCACGCGCCGCAAGCAGCCGCTTGCTAGGATCGGACGCATCCCCCGCGAAGGATCCGCCATGCGCCGACTGCCCCGGCTTGCCCTTGCCCTGTCACTCGCGCTGCCGGCCGGCAGCGCCCTCGCCGTCCCCACCTGGGGCGCGCGCGAATCGCAGCCGGCCAACATGCCGGCGGCGGACCTCAAGCCCGGCGAATGGATCTGGGGTGGGGTCAGCAAGGGCTGGGGGCCGATGGCGGTGATCGTCAGCCTCACCGAACAGCGCGCCTACGCGTACCGCAACGGCATCCTGATCGGGGTCAGCACGATCAGCAGCGGCAAGAAGGGCTACGAGACCCCGACCGGGGTGTTCACCATCCTGCAGAAGGACAAGGACCACCATTCCAACGAGTACGACAACGCGCCGATGCCCTACCAGCAGCGGTTGACCTGGGGCGGCGTGGCGCTGCATGCCGGCGGCCTGCCCGGCTACCCGGAATCACATGGCTGCGTGCACCTGCCCACCGAGTTCGCGCGCCTGCTGTTCGACAACTCCAACATGGGCATGGTGGTGGTGGTGTCCGAGGCCGGCGTGAGTGGCGAGGACCTGGTGCATCCGCGTGCGGTCAGCCCGATCGACCCGCTCACGGGTGCCGAGCGCGCGGTGCTGCCGCTGGGCAGCGGCGATGCCTATAGCTGGCAGCCGATGCTGTCGCCCACCGGTCCGGTGTCGATGGTGATGAGTACCGCGGACAAGCAGCTGCTGGTGTTCCGCAACGGCGTGGAGATCGGCCGCGCGCGCATCGCGCTGCGCGACGATCCCAGCGGCACGCCGATCGGCACCCAGGCCTTCATCGTCGGCCAGGGCTTCCTGCCGGGCGAGATTCCCGGCCTGCCGGGCCAGCGCATGCCGAACTGGATGCGGATCGGGATCCCCGGCGAGGCCGACGCCGGGGCCGCGCTGGAAGCGGCGACGGTGGGCCGCCTGCAGGTGCCCAGCGGATTCCTCGCCGACGTGCTGCCGCTGCTGCTGCCCGGCGTGGTGCTGGTGGCGACCGACCAGCCGATCCTGCCGGAGACCACCGGCGCGCCGGTGCAGGTGCTGGACTCGGACCCGCCGGAAGCGCCGCGCTGAGCGGCGCCGTGGACGTCAGGCCTTGCGCAGGTAGATGGTCTTCAGCACCAGGTCCTTGATCTTGTCCGAGTGGCCTTCGATGTGTTCGGCATCGTCCTCGATCAGGCGGATGTTGCGGATCACGGTGCCCTGCTTGAGCGGGATCGAGGCGCCCTTGACCTTGAGGTCCTTGATCACGGTGACGGTATCGCCGGCGGCGAGCACGTTGCCGTTGCAGTCGCGCACCACCACCGTGGCCTCGGCGACATCGCCGGCCGCCCATTCGTGCCCGCAGTCGGGGCAGACGAACAGCGCGCCATCGGCGTAGGTGTTTTCAAGCGAGCACTGCGGGCACGGCGGAATCGTGGACATGGCGAGAAGACCGGGGGAAAGCGCCCTATTGTAAGGCGCGTGGCGGTGCTGGCGCGCTGCGGAAGGTGCGCGCGCGCCGCGGCATGAATATCCCCCTGTAGGAGGGGCTTCAGCCCCGACAGGCGAAGGCAGCCCGATCCCCGCCACCTATACACGCGCCCAGCACGCACTGCCGCGGATCATCCCCCCATCCCCCGCCTGGAGCCCGCCGTGAGCGCCCCGCACGGTTCCCGTTTCGTCGTCTATGTCGCCCTCGCCGGCAACCTCGGCATCGCCATCGCCAAGTTCACCGCCGCGGCGATCTCCGGCAGCTCGGCGATGCTCAGCGAAGGCGTGCACTCGCTGGTGGACACCGTCAACGAACTACTCCTGCTGCACGGCCTGCGCCGCGCCGCACGCAAACCCACGCCAACCCATCCCTTCGGCTATGGCCGCGAGCTGTATTTCTGGAGCTTCATCGTCGCCCTGCTGGTGTTCGCGATGGGCGCGGGCGTGTCGCTGTATGAAGGCATCCAGCACCTGCGCGATCCGCGCCCCACCCAGCACCACGGCCTGGCCTATGCAGTGCTGGCGATCTCCTTCGCGTTCGAGGGCACCTCCTGGTGGGTGGCGCTGCGCGAATTCCGCCGTCGCAAGGGCGCGCTCGGCTACTTCGAGGCGTTCCGCCAGAGCAAGGACCCGAGCACGTTCACCGTGCTGCTGGAAGATAGCGCCGCGCTGCTCGGCCTGCTGATCGCCTTCGCCGGCCTGCTCGCCGCGCAATGGCTGGACATGCCGCAGCTCGACGGCGTGGCGTCGATCGGCATCGCCGCCGTGCTGGCGGTCACCGCCTTCCTGCTGGCGCGCGAGACCAAGGGGCTGCTGATCGGCGAGCCGGCGCATCCGCGCGTGGCCGAGTCGCTGCTGTCCATCGCCGCCGCCGACGCCGACGTGCGCGCCGCCAACGGCGTGCTGACCATGCAGATGGGGCCGAACCAGGTGGTGGCCGCGCTCAGCGCGGAATTCGAGGACAGCCGCACCACGCCGCAGATCGAAGCCTGCATCGGCCGCATCGAGCAGGCCGCGCGGCAGACCCATCCGGAACTGGTCGCGCTGTTCGTCAAACCGCAGACGCCGGAGGTCTGGCAGGCCCGACGCCAGGCCATGGAGCACGCCGCCGCGCAGGACGACTGAACGTTGCGGCGTCATCGCGCACGGTTACACTCGCCGCATCCGTCACCGGGAGGCCAGGGAATGCTGACGCGTCGGTTCGCTGCACTGTCTTTCGCGCTCGCCGCCTGCGCGGCGCCGTTCGCCCTCGCCGCGCAGGATGCGCCGGCACGCACGCCCCCCGCCCCGAACTGCCTGGACGCGCGCCAGGTC
>DJAN01000036.1 GCA_002429615.1 Lysobacteraceae bacterium UBA6001 | reverse complement strand
CCCGCCTGCTGCGGCGCTGGGTCGCGCAGCACCAGGCGCCGCCGCTGCCGGCACAGGGCGTGGCGATGATCGAAGCGCAGGTGCTGCCCGCCGCCGATGGCGCGCGGTTCGCGTGGCATGGCGTGGAAATCCGCCGCTGGCGCGATCACCTGCACCTGCTGCCGCCGCCATCGCCGTGGCCGGCCGACTGGGCTGCCCCTTGGGACGGCCGCATGCCCCTCGCCCTGCCCGACGGCGGACGGCTCGCGCTGCACGGTGCCGAAGGTTTCGACGCCCCGCGCATGGTGCGCGCCCGCCGCGGCGGTGAACGCCTGCGCCTGCCGGGCCGCGCGCATTCGCACCCGCTCAAGCACCTGCTGCAGGAAACGGCGATCCCGCCATGGCGGCGTTTCACCCTGCCGCTGCTGTGGGACGGCGATACCTTGCTGGCCGCCGGCGATGCGCTGCTGTCGGCCGATCTGTCGGCTTGGCTGCAGGCGCGCGGTGCGCACATCGCATGGCAGCCGCCCGGCGCGTGAATTGACCCTTCCGGCCCTGCCGCGCACACTTTACGCATGCCCAAGACGTCCCCCCAAGAGAGTTCACCGGTCGCCCGCTTCGAGCAGTCGCTGGAAGAACTCGAACAGCTGGTCGCCAAGATGGAAGCCGGCGACCTCAGCCTGGAACAGTCGCTGGCCGCCTACGAGCGCGGCGTCGGCCTGTACCGCGAGTGCCAGCAGGCGCTTGAGCAGGCCGAACTGCGCGTGAAGCTGCTCACCGATCCGGCGCGCCCGGACGACGCCGAACCGTTCGACGCCCCGCTCCATGGCGGCTGAGCGCTTCGAGCGCTGGCGCGCGCGCAGCGAAGCGTTCCTCGACACCTGCCTGCCCGACGCGGCCAGCGCGCCGCAGCGCCTGCACGCGGCGATGCGGCATGCCGCCACCGGCGGCGGCAAGCGCATGCGGCCATTGCTGGTCTACGCCACCGGCCACCTGCTCGGCGCCGACGATGCGCTGCTGGACGCCCCGGCCGCGGCGGTCGAACTGATCCACGCCTATTCGCTGGTGCATGACGACCTGCCGGCGATGGACGATGACGACCTGCGCCGCGGCCAGCCCACGGTGCACATCGCCTTCGACGAAGCCACCGCCATCCTGGCCGGCGATGCGCTGCAGACCCGCGCCTTCGAGGTGCTGGCCGACAGCGCCGCGCCGGACGCGCTGCGCGTGGCCTGGATGCGCACGCTGGCGCACGCTTCCGGCGCGGCCGGCATGTGCGGTGGCCAGGCGCTGGACATCGACGCCACCGGCCGCGCGCAGACCTTGCAGCAGCTCACCGCGATGCACGAACTGAAGACCGGCGCGCTGATCCGCGCGGCGGTGCGGATGGGCGCGTTGGCCGGCGGCGCGGATGCGGCCACGCTGGCCCGGCTGGACGGCTTCGCCGCCGCGCTCGGCCTGGCGTTCCAGGTGCGCGACGACATCCTCGACATCGAGGCCGACTCGACCCAGCTCGGCAAGACCGCCGGCAAGGATGCGGCACAGAACAAATCCACGTTTCCCGCGCTGCTCGGCATGCAGGGCGCGCGCGCGCAGCTGGCCACGCTCAGTGAACAGATGCACGCGGCGATCGCCGGCGAAGGCGATGCCGCCGCGCCGCTGGTGGCACTGGCGCGACTGGCGGTGGAACGCGGCCACTGAGCGAGGCGAGCACGCCGCACACAACAAAAGGCCCGGCGATTGCCGGGCCTTTTGCGTTGCATACCACGCCGGTTACTTGATCAGGCGCAGCGTGAACGGATAACGGTAGGTTTCGCCGTTGTTGGCCTTCACCGCGGCGAGGATGCAGAACACCACGTTGGCGATCCACACCAGGAAGCCGAGGAAGGACAGCAGGCCAAACGAGATGACGGTCAGGATGAAGCAGGCCACGTAGGCGATGGCGATGGTGATCTGGAAGTTCAGCGCTTCCTTCGCCTGGTCGGTGGCAAACGGCTTGGACGGATTGGCGTCCTTGTTGATCAGCCAGATCACCAGCGCACCGACGAACCAGGTCAGGATGCCCAGCAGGTGGGCCACCAGGGCAAGCGTGCGTTCCTCCTGCGGCGCGGCGGTGGTCACCGGCGGCGGCGGGGGAGACGCGGAAGTGTCATATTCGCTCATCGTTCGTTCCTTGGCATGAGAGGGCGCAGGCACTGTCGATGCCCGCCCCCGATCCTGTCAAGACGTCCGTCCTGCTCAGCCCTCGCCGGCCACGGTCAAACCGTCCACCAGCACGCTGCCGATGTGGATATGCGAGCGCGTATCGACGTCCGCGCCGACCGCGACGATGCGCTGGAACATCTGGCGCAGGTTGCCGGCCACGGTGACGTTGTCGACCGGATGGCTGATGGCGCCGTTCTCGACCAGGAAGCCGCCGGCGCCGCGCGAATAGTCACCGGTGACTGCGTTCACGCCCTGCCCCATCAGTTCGGTGACCAGCAGCGCGCGCGGCATGCCGGCGATCAGCTCGGCCAGTCCGCCCACGTTGGAGGACACCCGCAGGTTGTGCACGCCGCCGGCATTGGCGGTGGTCTGCAATCCCAGCCGGCGCGCCGAATAGCTGCCGAGCACATAGCGCTGCAGCACGCCGCCGCTGACCAGTGCCGACTCGCGCGTGGCCACGCCGTCGCCGTCGAACGCGGACGAACGCAGGCCACGGCGCAGGTGCGGGCGTTCGTCGATGTCCAGCCAGTCCGGGAACAGCGGCTGGCCGACACTGTCGAGCAGGAAGCTGGCACGCCGGTACAACGCACCACCGGACACCGCGCCGAGCAGGTGGCCGATCAGCGAACGCGAGACCTCCGGCGCGAAGATCACCGGCAGCTGCGCGGTCGGCAGCGAACGCGGCTGCAGGCGCGCCACCGTGCGTTCGGCGGCACGCCGGCCGATCGCCTGCGGCGATTGCAGGTCCTCGCGGGCCAGCGCGCTGCTGTACCAGCCATCGCGCTGCATGCCCTCGCCCTGGCCGGCGATCAGCGCGCAGCCGATGGAGTAGGACGTCGCCCGCTCGCGGCCGATGAACCCGTGCGAATTGGCGTAGACCGACACGCTGGCATTGCTGCCCACCGACGCGCCGTCGGAGTTGCCGATGCGCGCATCGGCCTCGCGTCCGGCGGCCTCGCAGGCCAGCGCCAAGTCGACCGCGGCATCGGCCTGCAGCGCCCACGGATGCCAGCTGTCCAGGTCGGGGAACTCGCGCGCCATCAGCTCGGCGTCGGCCAGGCCGGAAGCCGGATCGTCCTCGGTATGCCTGGCGATCGCGCAGGCCTGGGCCACGGTAGCCTCCAGGCTGGCCTCGTGCAGGTCGGCGGTGCTGGCGCTGCCCTTGCGATGGCCGAAGTACACGGTGACCGCGATGCCGCGGTCACGGGTGGATTCCACCGTCTCGACTTCGCCGAGGCGGACGTTCACGTCCAGGCCGCTTTCCTCGCTGCAGCTCACCTCGGCCTGGCTGGCGCCAAGCGCACGGGCACGCGCGAGCAGGCGTTCGGACAGCTCGGACAGCCGGTCCAGGCGGACCTGGCTGTCGTCGGCGGCGTGAAGATCGGGGGAGATCGCGTTCAATGCTTTATCCTATGCGGGTAAATGCCGCGCGTTGGTCGCGGCCAAGAAGAATTGGAAAGACGATGCGCGGACGTGACGAAGAAACCGGTGAATTCCTGGGCAGCAGCCGCAGCCAGCAACGGCGCGAAGCGCTGGAGGTGCTGGCGCTGGGCGAGAAGCTGGTGGCGCTGACGCCGGCCCAGCTCTCGCGTCTGCCGGTACCCGACGCGCTGATTCCGCACATCGAGGAAGCCCGCCGCATCACCGCGCACATCGCCCACAAGCGCCAGCTGGCGTTCCTGGCCAAGCAGATGCGCCGCGAGGACGACGAGACGCTGGAGAAGATCCGCGAAGCGCTGGATGCCAACAGCGAGACCTCTCGCCGCGAAGTGGCCACCATGCACCGCCTGGAGCGCTGGCGCGAACGCCTGCTCGACGAAGGCGACGACGCGCTGACCGAGCTGCTGGAGGAATACCCGCACGCCGACCGCCAGCACCTGCGGGCGCTGCTGCGCAACGCGCGCGAGGAGAAACTGCGCAACAAGCCGCCGCGCGCGTTCCGCGAGATCTTCCAGGTGCTGCGCGAGCTGGCACGCACGCCGGACGACGCCGACGAAGCGCTCGACGAGGAACGCGACGACGAGTGAACCAGGCGACGCGCCGCATCGTGGCGCGCGCCCTGGCCATTGCCGGCAATACCACGCATTCGCGCGCGGTCAGGCCTGGGTGCCGCCGACGGTGAGGCCGTCGATCAGCAGCGACGGCTGGCCCACGCCCACCGGCAGGCTCTGCCCGTCCTTGCCGCACACGCCCACGCCCTCATCCAGTGCCAGGTCGTTGCCGACCATGCGCACCTTCTGCATGGTTTCCGGGCCATTGCCGATCAGCGTGGCGCCCTTCACCGGCGCGGTGATGCGGCCATCCTCGATCAGATAGGCCTCGGTGGCCGAGAACACGTACTTGCCGCTGGTGATGTCGACCTGGCCGCCGCCGAAGTTCACCGCGTACAGGCCCTTCTTCACCGAGCGGATCATTTCCTGCGGATCGTGCTGCCCGGCCAGCATGTAGGTATTGGTCATGCGCGGCATCGGCAGGTGCGCGAAGGACTCGCGGCGGCCGTTGCCGGTGGGCGCCATGCCCATCAGGCGCGCGTTGAGCGTGTCCTGCATGTAGCCCACCAGCACGCCGTCCTCGATGAGCGTGGTGCAGTTCGTCGGCGTGCCTTCGTCATCGACGTTGAGCGAACCGCGGCGGCCCGGCAGCGTGCCATCGTCGACGATGGTGACGCCGGGCGAGGCCACGCGCTGGCCGATGCGACCGGCATACACGCTGGTGCCCTTGCGGTTGAAGTCGCCTTCCAGGCCGTGGCCGACCGCCTCGTGCAGCAGCACGCCGGGCCAGCCGGCACCGAGCACCACCGGCATCGTGCCGGCCGGCGCGGCCACCGCTTCCAGGTTCACCAGCGCCTGGCGCAGCGCCTCGCGCGCGAAACCTTCCGGGCGGCCATCGGCGAACAGCTCGGCATAGCCATAGCGGCCACCGCCACCGGCATAGCCGCTCTCGCGGCGGCCGCCGTGCTCGACGATCACCTGCACGTTCAAACGCACCAGCGGACGCACGTCGGCGGCGAGCACGCCGTCGCTGCGCGCCACCAGCATCGTGTCCACGCCACCGGCCAGGCTGACCATCACCTGCTTCACCCGCGGATCGGCGGCGCGCAGGAACTGATCCAGGCGGCGCAGCACATCGAGCTTGGCCGCATTGTCCAGATCGTCGATCGGATCGGTGGCCGGGTACAGCGCGCGGCCCTGCCCGCCCACCAGCGCACGCGCCGGCTGCGCGCCGCCATCGCGGGAGATGGCCCGGGCCGACTGCGCCGCCGCCAGCAGCGCCTCGCGCTGGATGTCATCGGAATACGCGAAGCCGGTCTTCTCGCCGGCGATCGCGCGCACGCCCACGCCCTGCTCGATGGAATGCGCCCCGTCCTTGACGATGCCGTCCTCCATGCTCCAGCTCTCGCGGCGCGAATGCTGGAAATACAGGTCGCCGAAATCCACCCCGGGCCCGAGCAGGGTGCCGAAGGTGCGGTCGAGGTGTCCGGCATCGAGGCCGGCGGGAAGCAGCAGCCGGGTTTCGGCCAGGGCGAGTGCGTGATCGGTCATGCGCTCAGGATGGGGGCCGGCGTCGCCGGGCACAAGCCGCGATCTGGCGGGATCGAGGGAAAACGCGGGACACTGCGGCCCTGTCCCGGCCAGGAACGCCGATGAAGTTGACTGCCTACGTGCTCGATGGACACACCCTGGACATCCGCCCCGCCCCGCGTGAACGCGACTGGATGGATGCCACCGAACAGCACTACGCCTATCGCTGCCTGCCGCTGGCGATCGCCAACTCGCATGGCTGGGAGCTGCTGTGCCAGACCGGCTTCATGGCCGAATGGACGGGTGGCAACGCGCTGCAGGACGTGCGGATCTATCCGGACCCCGGCACGCATGCCCCGGCGGTGAGTCATTTCGGCTATGGCGTGCTGACCTTCCACGTGCCGTGCCTGTTCCGCACCGAGGAAGGCGTGGACCTGATGGTGGGTGGCCCGGTGAATCGGCCCAAGGACGGCATTGCCGGATTGACCGGCATCGTCGAGACCGACTGGAGTCCGTACACCTTCACGATGAACTGGCGTTTCACCCGGCCCGGGCGCGTGCGCTTCCAGGCGGGGGAACCGTTCTGCCATCTGTTTCCGCTGCAGCGGCGGATGCTGGACGACTGCAGGGCCGAATGGCGTCCGTTGTCGGATGAATCGGATCTTGAACGGCTTTATACGCAGTGGACGCAGAGCCGCGGGCAGTTCCTGCAGGACCTCAATGACCCGAAATCGGAGGCCTCGCGCGAGCGCTGGCAGCGTGGGTATTTCCGCGGGGTGACGGGTGACTCACCTGCGCCGGAGCCGGGACACAGGACCAAGCTCCGGTTGCCGGGGTTTGTGCGTGCGGGAGAGGACGAGGCACCGAAGGAGTGAAGCGTCGTGGCTGAAGCCCCTCCCACAAGGGGTGAAGCGCCCCTCCCGGGGTTTTAGGGGTCGGGGCTGAAGCCCCTCCTACAAGGATTGAAGTTCCCCTTCCAGGGTTTGAAGGGTCGGGGCTGAAGCCCCTCCTACAGAGGTGTTTCCCGCAGGGATATTTCCCGCCGAGATGTTTCCCGCAGGGGTGTTTCCGGCAGCGACGTTTCCCACGGGGGTGTTCCCCGCAGGGGCATTCCCCGCAGGGATGTTTCCCACAGGGGTGTTGCCCGCTGCGGTATTTCCCGCTGCGGTATTTCCCGCAGAGGTATTTCACGCGGAGGTGTTTCCTGCCGCGGTGTTTCCTGCTTGGAAGCGCCGGGGAGGGATCGGGCGTCCGGTGGGCAAGCCCCATCGGGACCGTAGGCGACATGGATGTCGCCTTCGAGCCTCCATGGATGGATTCACGGCGTGTCCCGATGGGGCTTGCCCACCGGGCGCCGCGCGACCCACCCACCGCGCTCTCCGCGACCAACCAACAACCAACCAACCCACCTCAATCCCGCCGATCCGCCTTCCTGTCAGCCGCCGGCTTGGCCTCAGCCTCATCGTGCTCGTCGCGTCCGACCACTTCGACCTTCGGATCCTTCCAGGGTCCGGTGACGCGATAGGTGCGCGCGCCCAGCTCACCCAGTGGTTTGGACAGCACCGCATTGGCCGCCGCGCCCACCGCCGCACCGACCGGGCCGCCGGCCACCGCGCCGACCACGGTCAGCAGGTTGCCGGACTTGGGATGCACATCGATGGTCTGGTCGAACTGCTGCTGGCGCAGATCGGCCGTACCGCGGATATCGATATCCGCCGCCGGGCCTTCGATGCGCACCTTGCTGGTCTGCGCCTGGCCATCATCGAAACGCACCTCGCCATCGATGCGGTTGAAGGCGAAGCCCTTGGAGAAGAAATCGCGGAAATCCAGCATCAACCGGCGCGGCAACTGCGCCACGCTGAGCAGGCCCAGCACGCGGCCCGCGCCCGGCTCCACTTCCAGCAGCTGGCCATTGCGCGCCGCCACCTTCAGGTTGCCTTCCAGCGCCGCCAGCTTGAAACCGGTCGGTGAACCCGGCCAGCCCGCATCCAGCTGCAGCTCACCCTCGCCCGCACGCAGCTGGCCACCGAAACCCAGATCGCGGACCAGATCGCCCAGGTTGCGGCTGTCCAAGCGCGCCGACAACCGCGTCGTCGCCGCATCCCCCTTGCCGCGCCACGCACCGGTCAGCGCGATGTCCTGGTCGGCCGAATGCAGCTGCAGCTGGTCCAGCTGCAGACCATCGTTGAGCCGGCGCGTGCGCAGCACCGTCTTACCCAGCTTCAGCTGGCCGAGCTGCAGATCGGCCACGTCCAGCGCCAACGGCGGCAGCTTGGCCGGGTCGATATCGTCCACCGCACGGCGTTGCGGCTCCGGCACCGTCTGCGCCAGCGCGCCCGTGGCGGCCACCTCGTCGCTGGGCGGCGGCGTCGCTGGCGCCGCGGCCGACTGCCAGTACACCCGCTGCAGATCGCCGCGCACGATGGCGCCATCCGCATTGGGCACCTGCAGGCTGCCCTGCAACGAAGGCCCATCGAGCTGCACCGCAATCTGGTCGTGCTGCGGCTTCAGGCGCAGGCGGGTCTGCGCGAACGCACCGCCAATCAGCAGCAGGCGGTCGGCCTGCACGTCGACCTGCTGCAACGGCAGGCTGTTGTCGCTGTCATCGCCCCCACGCGCCAGGCTGATCCAGTCCATCGCATCCAGCGACGCCGTATGGCCAGTCACCACCAGTCCATGCTCGGGCGGCGCATCGGTCACCGTATCGCTGCCCATCACCACGCGCACGCCGGTGCGGTCCTTCTGCGTCACCGCCTTCAGCGCGACCAGCTGGCCGAACGCCACATCCACCTCGCCGCTGCCCAGCGGCAGCGACACGTCGACGCGGGTCGGCAACGCGCGCTCGGCCGGCTTGTCCAGCGGCGCCGGCAGATCGAGCGTGGTGCCCACCAGGTCCGAATCCAGGCGCAGGTGACTGGCCGGCTCGGTCTTGCCCGGCTGCGACCGCGGCAGGCTGACCCCGACCCTCCAGTTCGAAGCCCCATGCACGTAAGGCTGCAACCAGGCCATCTGCGGCGCGCGGTCGAACAGGTCCTTGGCATCGAGCAGCGAGCTGTAGCTGGCCTCGAACGCCTGGCTCGGATCCTTCACCGGCGCACCCGCGCGCAGATCCAGCGTGCCGGCGTTGCCGTTGTGGCGCACCGACAGCCCCTCGGCGGCGAAACCCTCGCTGCTGTACTCGGCACTGCCCTGCACCTGGTCGAACGCCAGGTCCCAGCGTTTGTCGGCGAGCTTGGCGCCCTGCAGCGACACCTGCCCCTTCAGGTGTCCGCCCGGTCCGCCGTGCAACGGCAGCAGCAGGTCGAAACTGGTGTCGGCCGGGCCACTGATGGCGACGTTGTCGAGCGTGTCGCCGTAGCTGGCGTGCAGCGGACTGCGGCGCAGCACCGCCAGCAGGCGCGATGCCTCGGCACCGGTATGCGCGCGCACGTACAGCTGGCCCTCGCCGAAATCGGCGATGCCCGCCTCCACGCGATCCACCGCCGCGCCGGCCAGGTCACTGGTGCCATGCAGCGAGAAGCCATTGGCGATGAAGGCGACATCGGCGTCGACCTTCTCCATCGCCGGCCAGTCCTTCTGGAAGCGGATCACGCCATCGCGGATGTGCCCGCTCGCCTCGAAGCGGCCGTCGTGCTGGTCGAACGGCCAGTCATCGAGATCGCCACTGACCAGGCCGGTGCCGCCGGTCACGGTGCCGCCGGCTAGCGCCATGTCCAGCCAGTCGATCGCGTTCTGGCTCATCTTGCCGTGGATCCAGAACTTCCTGGCGACCGGCACCGGCGCATCGTCCAGCTTCGCGGCCAGGTTGATGCGCGGGCGCGTGCCGTCGTTCTGGAAGGCCACGCCGCCGCGCACCTCGGCCGCGTAATCCTGCGACTGCACGCGCAGCGCCGGCGTGCCGACCTGCCAGCCCGCGCCATCGCGCCAGCCGACGATGTCGCCGGCCAGGCGCAGCTCGTGCACCACGCCGAAGCCCCACGGCCAGTCGAAACGCACCAGCGCCGACGGCACCGGGCGCAGGCGCACGCCGTCGGCGTCGCCCTCGAATTCGCCCTGCAGGCCGCTCAGGCCCGGCGCCTGGCCGGCGCTGGCGAAAGCCAGTTCGTCCAGCCGGCCTTCGGCCCACAGCTTGCCGCCCTGCTCGCCACTGAGCTGCAGCCGCCCCAGCCGCAGGCTCGGGCGCGACTGCTGCAACCAGCGGCGCAGCCCCGGCTCGACCTGGTCGGTCAGGCCGAGCACCGCGATCAGCGGGGTCGCGTCGAGATTGCGCCCGCTGGCGGCGTAACGCTGGCCACCGCTGACACTGAGGCTGTCCAGCGGCTGCACCTTGCCGCCGGTGGTGACGCGCAGCAGCGGCGCATCGACGCGCCAGCCCTGCGCGGTGACGCGCCAGCGCAGGCTGGCCTGCAGGCGGTCCCAGGCCACCTGCGGCGGGCTCGC
Organism: Lysobacteraceae bacterium UBA6001; assembly: GCA_002429615.1. Taxonomy (GTDB): domain Bacteria; phylum Pseudomonadota; class Gammaproteobacteria; order Xanthomonadales; family Xanthomonadaceae; genus Stenotrophomonas_A. The sequence continues at coordinate 144 of DJAN01000036.1, read as the reverse complement.
GCCCGTGCTGGCGGCGGTGCCGCGCAGGCGCACGCCACCGAGATCGGCCTGGGTGGTCACCGCCACGATGCGGTTCGCCCGCAGCTCGGCCCATACCTGGGCGCGGCCCTCGCCCGCGGCCAGCTGCACCCCGGCGAGATCGGA
>DJAN01000098.1:5201-5378 GCA_002429615.1 Lysobacteraceae bacterium UBA6001 | reverse complement strand
CGCCAGGCCCCGGCGCTGGTGCAGGGGGAGCCGTTGCAGATGCTGGCGCCCGGAGCGCCGCGCGAGGTGGAGGAACTCGCCGCCGCGTTGGCGCGGGCCAGCGCGGAGGCGCGCGAGGTAGCCGCCGAACGCGCGGTGATGCTGGCTGGCATCTCGCATGACCTGCGCACGCCGCTG
>DJAN01000098.1:447-4941 GCA_002429615.1 Lysobacteraceae bacterium UBA6001 | reverse complement strand
CATGACCTGCGCACGCCGCTGACGCGGTTGCAGTACGCGCTGGCGCTGGTGCCGGATGTCGAGCCGACGCTGCGCGATGGCATGGAGCGCGACATCGTCGAGATCGACGCGATCCTGGCGCAGTTCATCGCCTATGCCCGCGATGGCCGCGACGAGGCGGTGCAGCCGCTCGACCTGGCCGGTCTCTGCGCGGGCGTGCTGGCGGCCAGCCACGCGGGTTGGCGGACCGACCTGCCGGCGCAGGCACCCTGGCGGGGCCGGCCGATCGCGCTGGCGCGTGCGGTGGAGAACCTGGTGGTCAATGCCGAACGCCATGGCGCCGGACCGTTCGCGCTGACACTGCGTGCCGATGCGGAAGGTTGGCGAATCGAAGTCGCCGACCACGGCCCGGGTATGGACGCCGCCACTGCCGCGCGCGCCGTGCAGCCGTTCGTGCATGACGCCCGCGCCGGCGGTGCCGGGCTGGGGCTGGCCATCGTCGAACGCATCGCGCGCCAGCATGGCGGTGGCCTGCGACTCGAACCCAATACACCACACGGCCTGAAAGCCGTCCTCCACCTTCCCAACGGAATCCCCGCATGAAAACCCGGATCGTCGCCGCCGGCGTGGCCGCGCTGCTGTTCGCCGTGATCGTCGAAGCCGCCCCTTCGGGAGGCTGGCTGGGCCTGCGCGCCGGCAGCACGGCACTGCCACCGGGCAGCCGGGTCGAGCGCGCGCTGCATTACGGTCGCGACGATGCCCAGGTGCTGGATGTCTACATTCCGCCCGCTGCGCGACAGGCGCCGATCCTGTTCCTGGTGCATGGCGGCGGCTGGCGTCGCGGTGGCCGCGACAATCCGGGCCTGGCGCAGCCGAAGGCGGCGCACTGGCTGCCGAAGGGCTACCTGCTGGTCTCGGTCGACTACCGTCTGCTGCCCGAGGCCGGTCCGCTGCAACAGGCCGACGACGTGGCGCAGGCGCTGGCATGGGTGCAGCGGCGCGCGCAGGCGTGGGGAGGTGACCCAAACCGCGTCGTCCTGATGGGGCATTCCGCCGGCGCGCATCTGGTGGCCCTGCTGGGCAGCGATGTGCAGCGCCTGGCCACGGCCGGCGCCACCCGTCCGCTGGGCGTGGTCGCGCTGGACAGCGCGGTGATGAACGTGCCGGAGATGATGCAGGCACCGCGTCACCTGGGCTTGTATGACGACGCCTTCGGCAGGAATCCCGACGATTGGCAGCGCGCCTCGCCGTACCACCACCTGGGCAGTGCCTCGCTGCCGATGCTCGCGGTGTGTTCCAGCCGCCGTGTCGACAGTTGCCCGCAGGCGCGTGCGCTGTCGCAGCGCGCGGCCACGCTGGGCGTGGCGATCGACGTGCTGCCGGAGGATCTGTCGCACATGCAGATCAACCGCGAGCTGGGTGAAGCGTCCGCCTACACGGCGGCGGTGGACCGCTATCTCGACACGCTGCTGGCCCGAGCCAGGTAAGTCGTCTGTAAGTCGTCCCGCCGGAGACTGGCCGCGTTGCCCCCTCCGACGAAGATGCACGATGAAACCCTCCCCCGCGTATTGCCTGCCCCTGCTGTTGATTCCCTCCCTCGCCCTGGCCCAGCGTTCGGCCAGCACCGTCGAACTGCTGGCCCGCCAGGACGACGACCGCTGGATGATCGGTGCCGGCGCCTCGATCAAGGACGAAGGCTATGCCGGACAGGGCACGCGCGTGCGTCCTTTCCCGCTGGTGGCCTACGAGGGCAAGCGGATTTTCTGGCGCGGGCTGTCCGGCGGCGTGCATGCCTACCAGGGCGAGCACTTCAGCGTGGACGCGGTGCTGTCGGGCCGCTTCGATGGCTTCGACGTCAAGGATCTGGGCCGCCGCGAACTCGCCGCCAACGGCATCGACATCGATCTGCTGGACGATCGCGACGATGCGCTGGATGTCGGCATCTCGCTGGGCTGGCGTGGCGGCGCCTCCGAACTGAAGCTCACCGCGCTGTATGACGTCACCGATACCAGTGGCGGACAGGAGGTGGCACTCGATTATGCCTATGCGCTGCACTGGGGTCGTACCACGCTGGTGCCGGGCGTGGGCGTGCATTGGCTGTCGCGCGATACCGTCGATTACTATTACGGCACGCTGGATAAGGAAATCGCACGCGGTGTCGCGGCGTATCGCCCCGGCGCGGCGACCGTGCCGCAGGTGGGCATCGGCTTCTCGCGCCCGCTGGGCACGGCCTGGAAGGTGGTCGGGTCGGTCAACTACAAATGGCTGCCCAGTGAGATCACCGACAGCCCGTTGATGGATCCCGACGTCAGCGGCGCCTTCTCCGTGCGGATCGGCATCGGCTGGTCCTTCTGATCCCCTGTCCGAGCCCGCATGTCGAACCGCGAGATCCCACCCAGCTCCCGCGTCGCCCTGGTCGAAGACCATGAGCGGTTGGCCACGCTGGTGGAACGGGGATTGTCCGCCGCGGGGATCGCGGTGGATGTCTTCCACACCGTGGCCGCCGCCTGGCAGGGCCTGCGCGCGCAGGCCTACGCGGTGGCGATCGTGGACCGCGGCCTGCCCGATGGCGACGGCCTGGCGCTGGTGCGCCGCCTGCGCGCCGCCGGCAATGCCACGCCGTGCCTGATGCTGACCTCGCGCGATGCGCTGCGCGATCGCGTCGACGGCCTGGATGCGGGCGCCGACGATTACCTGCCCAAGCCTTTCGCCCTGGATGAACTCGCCGCGCGGGTGCGTGCCCTGATGCGGCGCACGCCGTCCCTGCGCAGTCTCGCGCCGACGTTCGCCGGATTGTGCGTGGAGCCCGAACACGGGCGGATGCGCGTGGGCGAGGACCATGTCAGCCTGGCGCCGGCGGAACTGCAGATCATGCTGTCGCTGGTGCGCGCGGACGGGCAGCCGGTACGCCGTGCCGCGCTGGAGTCCGCCGCATGGGGAACCACCGAGGCGGTCACGCCGAACGCACTCGACGTCGCCGTGCATCGGCTCAGGAAGAAGCTGGCCGCCATCGGTGGCGGCGTATCGCTGGCGAACGTGCGCAACCTCGGCTTCGCGCTGCGGGACGATGATGCGGCCGCGTAGCCTTGGCGGCCGCCTGCTGCTGGCGGCCTCCGCCGGGCTGCTGGCCGCCGCGCTGGTGGCGGCTGCCTTGATGTGGGCGTCACCGTGGCCGCGCACGCGCGCCGATGTGCTGCAGACGGAACTGGACGAAGAATGGGTGCACCTGCGCGATGGCCTGTGGGTGGACGCCGATGGCACCGCGCACGTGCGCCTGGACCCCAAGAACACCGCCGCCTACGACGCGATGCCGAAGGACGCCGCTTACCTGGTACTGGACGCGTCCGGCGCGACGGTGCTGGCGAGTCCGAGCGGACCGGCGCTGGATGCGCTGCGCGCGATGCCACGCGGCACGGCGTCCGCCACCGCGGAGGTCGCCGGCGCCGGCGGCGTGCTGCTGATGATGGGGGGCGAGCTGCGTCATGCTGGCCACGACTACACGGTGCGGGTGGCACGCAGCGACCGGCTGGTCAGCACGCTCGGCGACTACGCGGGCGAGCTGTACGTCCGCGCCGGCCTGATCAGCGTGCTGATCGCGCTGCTTACCTTCGGTCTCGTCGTGTTCCTGACCGTGCGGCATCTGCTCCAGCCCCTGCGTCGTGCCTCGGCCATCGCCGCCGGTATTGGTCCACGCACCCTGCATGCGCGCCTGCAGGTCGAGCAGATGCCGAGTGAGCTGAAGCCCATGGTGCAGGCATTCAACGCGGCGCTGGACCGACTGGAGAACGGCTTTCGCGTGCAGCAGGAGTTCCTCGCCTCGGCGGCGCATGAGCTGAAGACGCCGTTGGCGTTGCTGCAGGCGGAGATCGAGTTGGGCGGTGCGGCGAACACCGAGGTGCTGTTGCGCGACACCGCGCTGATGGCGCGGCAGGTGCACCAGCTGCTGCATCTGGCGGAAGTGAGCGAGGGGCACAACTACACGTTCGCGCCGATGTGGCTGGGCGAGGGATTGCAGGAGGCCGCCGATTACCTGGCGCGCAGCGCCGACCGCAAGGCGGTACACCTGTCCGTCGAAATCGCCGCCGGTCTGGCACCGGTGGAGGCGGACTCCGCGGCGCTCTTCGTGCTGGCCAAGAACCTGCTGGAGAACGCGCTGAATCACTCGCCGCCGGGCGGCGTCATCCATGTGCGCGTGGATGCGTCCGGGTTCTCGGTGCGCGATGAAGGCCCCGGCGTGTGCGATGCGGATCGCCCGCGCCTGTTCCGGCGCTTCTGGCGCGCGCAGCGCGACGGCAGCGGCGCGGGCCTGGGCCTGGCGATCTGCCAGGAGATCTGCGCGGCGCATGGGTGGGGTATCGGGTTGGCGCCGGGTACGGACGGCGCGTGTTTCGTCGTGGCGATCGACTGACCCGCGCTCAGCAGGCGTCCGATTCGCGGCGCCGGTAGCCGATCGCCTCGGTCAGGTGCTCACGCTCGATGCGCGGACTACCCGCGAGGTCGGCGATCGTCCGCGCC
>DJAN01000098.1:0-190 GCA_002429615.1 Lysobacteraceae bacterium UBA6001 | reverse complement strand
CGATCGTCCGCGCCACCCGCAGCAGGCGATGCATGGAGCGCGCGGAGAGCTGCCATTGCGCGATGGCGCGTTCCAGCAGCAGCTCGTCGTCCGGATACAACACGCAGTCGCGCGCGGTGGCGGCGGCATCCAGGCGCGCATTGAGGACGCCGGCGCGCGCCCACTGGCGCTGCCGGGCGGCCGCCACGCG
>DJAN01000043.1:17557-18408 GCA_002429615.1 Lysobacteraceae bacterium UBA6001 | reverse complement strand
TGACCCGTTCCTGGCATCGCTGCGGCGGCACCGGCTGGCCGCCGCGCTGATCGTGCTGCAGGCCGCGCTGACAACGGTATTGCTGGCCCTGGCCTTCGCCACGGCCAGCGACCTGCGCACGCGGATCGACCGGCCCAGCGGCGTGGAGGAAGCACGCTTGTTGCGGCTGGTGCTGCGCGGTCCCGTGGATGCCGCCGGCCAGATGCGCGAACGCGACGCCCTGGCACGGCTGCCCGGCGTGTCACGCGTCACCACCATCAACCAGGTGCCGTTCGGCGTGGACTACTGGTCGGCGGACTTCAGCCCGGCACCCGGCTGGCACAACGGCTCGGTGCGCGCAACGATCTATCTGGGAGACACCGGGATGCGACAACAACTGGGCGTCCCCCTGCTGGCGGGACACGACTTCTCCGCGCAGGCCTACGCGAGCTCGGACCTGCACGACATCGACCAGGTCCAGCTGGATGCGACACTGGCACGAACGCTCTTCCACGGCGCGCCAGCGGTTGGCCGTCACGTGCACGCGATGGGCACGCGCCCGTTGCGGGTGGTCGGCGTCTATGGCGCATTGCAGGGACCGCGTGCCGATGGCACGCCCAGCCTGATCCTGCCGCTGCGCTTCCCCCCCGGCCACAACGCGCCGTATCTGTTGCGCCTGAGCGGCGACGCACGCCCCACGGCGGAGCAGATCACCGCCACGATGGCGCTGGCTTCACCGCGACGCTGGATCTCCGACTACCGCAGCATCGCCGAACTGCGTGAGGGCTATTTCCGCCAGGACCGTTGGCTGGTCACCGGATTGCTGGCCGGTACCGCGCTGTGGCTGCTGTGCACCGGCATCGGCCTGGCCA
>DJAN01000043.1:0-17380 GCA_002429615.1 Lysobacteraceae bacterium UBA6001 | reverse complement strand
ACCGGCATCGGCCTGGCCAACCTGGCCGACCTGCTGCTGCAGGCCCGCGCCCGGCAGATCGGCCTGTGCCGGGCGCTGGGTGCGCGCAGCGCGCAGATCCGCTGGCAGCTGCGGCGCGAGAACCTGCTGCTGGCCGGTACCGGTGCGCTGGCCGGGCTCGCCCTGCTGCACGTGCTGCTGCGCGCGTGGCCTTGGCTGGGCATGCAGCTGAGCCCCGGCGGCATGGCCGTGCAGCTGCTGGCGATCGCGGTGATGCTGCTGACCGGCCAGTGTGCGATGTGGCCGATCGCCCGCCAGGCCGATGCGGTGCCGCTTGCCGGCGCGGCGCTACGGCATGCCTGATCCATTCGGCGGCGCGGCGCGACTTTCGCCAGCGCAGCTGCGATCATCCCTCCGACCCCATGCCCCACTGACTACGACACGATGTCCAACGTCCTGATCATCGATGACAACCACGCGGTCGCCACGGCACTGGAAGTGCTGTTCTCGCTGCATGACATCGAGACCCGTCACGCCGACTCGCCACAGGCGGGCCTGGCACGGCTGGAGGAACAGTCCTTCGATCTGGTGATCCAGGACATGAACTTCACCGCCGACACCACCTCCGGCGAGGAAGGCCAGGCGCTGTTCGCGCAGATCCGCGAGCGCCACCCGGACCTGCCGGTGATCCTGCTCACCGCATGGACGCATCTGGACAGCGCGGTGGAACTGGTCAAGGCCGGCGCCGCCGACTACGTCGCCAAGCCCTGGGACGACCGCAAGCTGCTCACCACGGTCAACAACCTGCTGGAGCTGTCCGAAGCGCGGCGCGAACTGGATCGTCGCCGCGACCGTGAACTGCGCAGCCGCCAGCAGCTGGCGGAGCGCTTCGACCTGCGCGGCGCGGTGTTCGCCGATCCGGCCAGCGAGCGCGCCATCGCCCTCGCCTGCCAGGTCGCGCGTTCGGACCTGCCGGTGCTGATCACCGGCCCGAACGGCAGCGGCAAGGAAAAGATCGCCGAGATCATCCAGGCCAATTCCTCGGTGCGTAACGGGCCGTTCGTGGCGCTGAACTGCGGCGCGATTCCCTCCGAGCTGATCGAAGCCGAACTGTTCGGCGCCGAGGCCGGCGCCTACACCGGCGCCAACAAGGCGCGCGAGGGCAAGTTCGAGGCCGCCGATGGCGGCACGCTGTTCCTCGATGAGATCGGCAACCTGTCCGCCGCCGGCCAGATGAAACTGCTGCGCGTACTGGAGACCGGTCGTTTCGAACGCCTGGGCTCCAACCGCGAGCGCCAGGCCAAGGTGCGGGTGATCAGCGCCACCAACGCGAACCTGCAGGGGATGATCCGCGACGGCAGCTTCCGCGAGGACCTGTACTACCGCCTCAACACGGTGGAAGTGGCGATGCCGCCACTGGTGGAACGCCCGGGTGACATCCTGCCGCTGGCACAGCATTTCCTCGTCTCCGGCAAGCCGCTGTCACCGCAGGCGCGCAGCCTGCTGCAGCGCCATCCCTGGCCAGGCAACGTGCGCGAGCTGCGCAACGTGATCCAGCGTGCCGAACTGCTTGCGCAGGGAACGCGCATCGAAGCGGCCGACCTCAACCTGCCGGCACCGCCGGCGGTGCGGCTGTCGAGCAATGGACAGGAGCCGGATCGCGCACGCATCGAGCAGGCGCTGGCGCGCGCGCATGGCGTGATCGCGCAGGCGGCGGCCGACCTGGGCATGAGCCGCCAGGCGTTGTACCGGCGCATGGATCGTTACGGCATTCCGCGCGAGGGATGATGAGCCGCTCCTTCACTTTCCGCCTGTTCGTGCGGCTGCTGCCGGTGCTGGCACTGGCCGCGGCGATGCCCTGGCTGCTGGCGTACTGGCTCGACCGCGGCTGGGAGGTCGCGGTGGTGTCCGGCGTCCTCCTGCTCATCCTGATGTGGTGGGTACTGCGCCGCGCGACCGCACCGATGCGGTCGCTGTTCCGCGCCCTGGCCGGCACCACCAGCAGCTACCGCGACGGCGAGTACAACTTCGGCGTGCACTGGCGTGGCGACGATGAACTGGCGCAGCTGGTGCAGGCGCATTCCGACCTGGGCGAAGTGCTGCGCGAACAGCGGCAGAGCCTGGTGCAGCGCGAGCTGATGCTCGATGCGATGGTGCAGAACACGCCGGTGGCCATGCTGCTGGTCGCGGCGGGCGGCGACGGCATCCGCCGCATCACCTTCTCCAACATCGCCGCGCGCAAGCTGCTGCATGGTGGCTGGCGGCTGGAGGGACAGCGCATTGAGATGCTGCTGGAGCAGATGCCCCCCGAACTGCGCGATGCGATTGCCCGTGGCGGCGACAGCCTGTTTGCGGTGCGCGAGGAGGACGGCGACGAGGACGACGAGCAGATCTACCATCTGGCCCATCGCAGCTTCCATCTCAATGGGCGCGTCCACGAGCTGCTGTTGATCCGCTTGCTGACACCCGAGCTGCGCCGGCAGGAAGTGCAGACCTGGAAGAAGGTGATCCGGGTGATCAGCCATGAGTTGAACAACTCACTGGCACCGATCGCCTCGCTGGCGCATTCCGGCGCCGAACTGGTACGGCGGCAGAAGACCGAACGGCTGGGCGAGATATTCGGCACCATCGAGGATCGCGCGCGACACCTGGAAGGCTTCATCCGTGGCTATGCGCGCTTCGCCAAGTTGCCGCAGCCGCTGCTGCAGACCGTGCAGTGGGAGCAGTTCCTGGGCGGGCTGCAGCAGCAGATTCCGTTCCGGCTGCACATGCAGTCGCCGGACATGTGCAGCCGGGTGGACGTGGCGCAGCTGGGCCAGGCGCTGCTCAACCTGCTGAAGAACGCGCATGAAGCCTGCGCCGAGGCGACGATACCGAACGATGATGTCGAGCTGCGCGTGAGCCGCCTGCCGCAGTGGCTGCGCATCGAGGTGCTGGATCGTGGCAATGGAATGAACGAGGCGGTGCTGCAGAACGCGCTGATGCCGTTCTATTCGACCAAGCGCAACGGCACCGGCCTCGGGCTGGCGCTGACGCGCGAGATCGTGGAGGCGCATGGCGGCCGGATCTCGCTGCAGAACCGCAATGATGGCGGGCTGTGCGTGGCGATTCTATTGCCGGCGTGAAGTGGCGGCGCGGAGCAGGTATCGATATGGCGCTTGTTACCTCCTGTAGGAGCGGCTTCAGCCGCGACCCGATATCCGACGGTCGCGGCTAAAGCCGCTCCTACAGGAGGTAACGGGAGGTAACAGGGGGTAACAGAGGGTAGGTAACAGGGGCTAACAGGCGTTAATAGTGAGTGGCACTGGGACCCACAGCGGCAAGCACTCTCACCCCACCCCACACCTCACTTCTTCTTCGGCCGCTGCCAGCCCGCAATACTCACCTGCTTGGCACGCGCCACGGTCAGCTGACCTTCCGGCGCGTTGCGCGTCACCACCGATCCCGCACCGATGGTCGCGTTGTCACCGATCTCGATCGGCGCGACCAATGCGCTGTTGGAGCCGACAAACACACCGTCGCCGATCCTGGTGACCCACTTGTTCACGCCATCGTAGTTGCAGGTGATCGTGCCCGCGCCGACATTCACCCCGGCGCCGATCTCCGCATCGCCCAGGTAGGTCAGGTGGTTGGCCTTGCTGCCCACCCCCAGCCGCGCTTTCTTGGTCTCGACGAAGTTGCCGATATGCACGCCGTCGGCCAGCACCGTGCCCGGACGCAGCCGCGCATACGGGCCGATCTGCACCGCGCCCTCGGCCACCACACCCTCCAGGTCGCAATGCGCGCGCACCACCGTGCCCGCGGCCAAACGCACGTCGCGCAGGCGGGTGAACGGCCCGATGACCACGCCATCCCCCAGCTCGACCTCACCTTCGAACACCACGTCGACATCGATGCGGACATCCAGGCCCACCTTGACCGTGCCGCGCTGATCCACGCGCGCCGGATCGGCCATGTGCGCGCCCTGCAGGCACAGCGCCTTCGCCGCGCGCAGCTGGAACGCGCGTTCGAGCTGGGCCAGCTGCCACGGATCGTTGGCCCCTTCGGCTTCCTGCGGATCGGCCACGCCGACCATGTCGGCGGGACTGAACTCCGCGGCGGCGCTGGCGAAAACGTCGGTCAGGTAATACTCGCCCTGCGCGTTGTTCGGCGACAGCTGCGAGAGCCAGCGCCGCAGCGCGGTCGATTCCGCCGCGATGATGCCGGTGTTGATCACCCGGATACGACGCTGCTCGTCATCCGCGTCCTTCTGCTCGACGATGGCCGCCACCTTGCCTTCGGCATCGCGCACGATGCGCCCGTAACCGGTGGGGTCGGCCGGCTCGGCCACCAGCACCGCCAGCCGCGCCTGGGCATCCAGCAGGCGCTGCAGGGTCTCGCTGCGGATCAGCGGCACGTCGCCGTACAGCACCAGCACGTTGGCCGCGTCCGGCACCTGCGGCATCGCCTGCTCGACCGCATGGCCGGTGCCCAGGCGCTGGGTCTGTTCCGCCCAGCGCAGGTCGTCCTGTCCGGCGAAGGCCGCGCGCACCTGCTCGCCCCCATGGCCATGCACGACGTGGATCGCTTCCGGTTGCAGCGCGCGCGCCACGTCGATGACATGCGCGAGCATCGGCCGGCCCGCGATGGGTTGCAGCACCTTCGGCAGCGCGGACTTCATCCGCTTGCCCTCGCCGGCGGCGAGGATGATGACGTGCAGGGGAAGCGACATGGGCGGGCGTTTCTGGAAGGAGAGTCAGGACGATTCTAAGCGCTGGCGGTTAGCATGGCGTCTTCCGTCCCGCGCTTCCCGTCTCCATGAGCCTGCTGCGACAAGGCACGCATTACGTGCTGATCGGCCTGCTGCAACTGCTGCTGGACTGGGCGGTGTTCGTGGCCGGCACCGCCCTCGGCGTGCCGGTGCCGGTGGGCAACATCGCCGGCCGCGTGGCGGGTGCATTGCTCGGCTTCTGGTTGAACGGCCGCATCACCTTCGCCCGCGACGGTGCGCGCCTGGGCTGGCATCGCTTCGCCCGTTTCGCGGTGGTGTGGACGCTGATGACCGTGCTCAGCACCTGGCTGGTTGCCCTGGTCGCGCACCGGCTGGGGCTGGAATGGGCATGGCTGGCCAAGCCGCTGGTGGAGGGCGGGCTGGCGGCGGTCACCTTCTTCCTGTGGCGCCACGTGGTCTACCGCTGATCGCCCATCAACAAAAACGCCGGCACGAGGCCGGCGTTTTCGCTCAAGCCGCGTGGCGGCTCAGTGCTTCAGGTTGCGGCGCAGGCGTTCCAGCGCCTGCAGCTGCGCGGTGACTTCCGCCAGCTTGGCCTGGGCCTCGGCCACTTCCATCGCCTCGCCACGGTTGGCCAGCATGCGCTCGGCTTCTTCCTTGGCCTTGCGCACGGCGGCTTCGTCGATGTCCTGCGCACGCACGGCGGTGTCGGCCAGCACGGTCACGACCTGCGGCTGCACTTCCAGGATGCCGCCGGAGATGGCGAAGTCCAGCTGTTCACCGCTGGCGGTGGTGACAACCACCTTGCCCGGCTTCAGGCGGGTGATCAGCGGCGCGTGCTTGGGCGCGATGCCCAACTCGCCGAGTTCGCCCGTGGCCACGACCAGGGTCGCCTCGCCGCGGAAGATCTCCTGCTCGGCGCTGACGATGTCGCAACGGATGGTGCTGCTCATGATTCGCTTCTCTTCCGTTCGATGCCTTCCCGCACGCGGGAAGGCATCAGCTCAGGGGCGTGAGGATCAGGCCTTCTCGGCCATCTTCTTGGCCTTCTCGGCCGCCTCGTCGATGGTGCCGACCATGTAGAACGCCTGCTCCGGCAGGTGGTCGTACTCGCCGTCCACGATGCCCTTGAAGCCGCGGATGGTCTCCTTCAGCGACACGTACTTGCCCGGCGAGCCGGTGAACACTTCCGCCACGTGGAACGGCTGGCTGAAGAAGCGCTCGATCTTGCGCGCGCGCGACACGGCCTGCTTGTCTTCCTGCGACAGCTCGTCCATGCCCAGGATCGCGATGATGTCCTTCAGCTCCTTGTACTTCTGCAGGGTCTGCTGGACGCGCTGGGCGGTGTCGTAGTGCTCGTTGCCGATGACGTTCGGGTCCATCTGGCGGCTGGTCGAGTCCAGCGGGTCGACCGCCGGGTAGATGCCGAGCGAGGCGATCGAACGCGACAGGGTCACGGTCGAATCCAGGTGGGCGAAGGTGGTGGCCGGCGACGGGTCGGTCAGGTCGTCCGCGGGCACGTACACGGCCTGGATCGAGGTGATCGAACCGGTCTTGGTCGAGGTGATGCGTTCCTGCAGGACGCCCATTTCCTCGGCCAGGGTCGGCTGGTAACCCACCGCCGACGGCATGCGGCCCAGCAGCGCGGACACTTCGGTGCCGGCCAGGGTGTAGCGGTAGATGTTGTCGACGAAGAACAGCACGTCACGGCCCTTGCCGTTGGCGTCCTTCTCGTCGCGGAAGTACTCGGCCATGGTCAGCCCGGTCAGCGCGACGCGCAGGCGGTTGCCCGGCGGCTCGTTCATCTGGCCGTAGACCATCGCCACCTTCGAGTCTTCCGGCTTCTCGACGTTGACGACGTTGGACTCGATCATCTCGTGGTAGAAGTCGTTGCCCTCGCGGGTACGCTCACCAACGCCGGCGAACACGGACAGACCCGAGTGCGCCTTGGCGATGTTGTTGATCAGTTCCATCATGTTGACGGTCTTGCCGACGCCGGCGCCGCCGAACAGGCCGACCTTGCCGCCCTTGGCGAACGGGCACATCAAGTCGATGACCTTGATGCCGGTTTCCAGCAGTTCGGTGGCCGAGGCCTGCTCGTCGAAGCTCGGGGCGGCACGGTGGATTTCCCACGCGTCGGTCGCCGCGACCGGACCGGCCTCGTCGATCGGGTTGCCCAGCACGTCCATGATGCGGCCCAGCGTCGCGGTGCCGACCGGCACCGAGATGCCGCGGCCGGTGTTGTTGGCGACCAGGTTGCGCTTCAGGCCGTCGGTCGAACCGAGGGCGATGGTGCGCACGACGCCGTCGCCCAGCTGCTGCTGGACTTCCAGCGTGATCGCGGTGCCTTCGACCTTCAGTGCGTCATACACCTTCGGCACTTCGCTACGCGGGAATTCGACGTCGACGACCGCGCCGATGATCTGAACGATCTTGCCCTGACTCATTGGATGGATCCTCTAGAAGTGATGCTGTTGAGCCGCGCGCGTCAGACTGCCGCTGCGCCGCCGACGATTTCGGAAATTTCCTGGGTGATCGCTGCCTGGCGGGCCTTGTTGTAGACCAGCTGCAGGGTGCCGATCAGCTTGTTGGCGTTGTCGCTGGCGGCCTTCATCGCCACCATGCGCGCGGCGTGTTCGGACGCCACGTTCTCCAGCACGGCCTGGTACACCAGCGACTCGATGTAGCGCGTCATCACGTGCTCAAGCACGGTCGCGGCATCGGGTTCGTACAGGTAGTCCCAGTCGTGGTGGGCGACCTTCGCTTCGGACGCCGGCAGCGGCAGCAGCTGATCGAAGCTGGCCTTCTGCGTCATCGTGTTCACGAAGTGGTTGTAGACCAGGTAGACGCGATCGACGCGGCCTTCGGTGAAGGCGTCGAGCATCACCTTGATCACGCCGACCAGCTGCTCGACATGCGGGGTGTCGCCCAGGTGGGTGACGCTGCCGACCATGTCGACCTTGACCCGGCGGAAGAAGGTCGAGGCCTTCTGGCCGATGGTCACCACGTCGACGTCGGCGCCCTTGTCCTGCCACTGGCGCATTTCGCCCAGCATCTTGCGGAACAGGTTGTTGTTCAGGCCGCCAGCCAGGCCGCGGTCGGAGGAGACCACGATGTAGCCGACCCGCTTGACCTGCTCACGCTGGACCAGGAACGGGTGCTGGTAGTCGGTGCTGGCCTGCGCCAGGTGGCCGATCACCTGCTTCATCGCCTGCGCGTAGGGGCGCGAGGTCTTCATCCGCTCCTGGGCCTTGCGGATCTTGGAGGCCGAGACCATCTCGAGCGCGCGCGTCACCTTGCGGGTGTTCTGCACGCTCTTGATCTTGGTTTTGATTTCGCGTCCGCCTGCCATCTTCGCTCGCTCTGATCGCTGTCTGGTGGGGCCAGGGCGCGTTGCCGCGCCCCGTCACCCGCGTCCGGTTGCCGGTCTTACCAGCTGCCGGTGGTCTTGAACTCTTCGATGCCCTTCTTGAAAGCGGCCTCGATGTCGCCGTTCCAGTCGCCGGTGCTGTTGATCTTGCCGACCAGCTCGCCCTGGGTGTTGGCGAAGTGGGCGTGCAGGCCGTCCTCGAAGGACAGCAGCTTGGCGACCGGCACGTCGTCGAGGAAGCCCTCGTTGACGGCATAGATGGTCAGCGCCTGGTTGGCGATGGACATCGGCAGGTACTGCTTCTGCTTCATCAGCTCGGTGACGCGCTGGCCGCGCTCCAGCTGCTTGCGGGTGGCTTCGTCCAGGTCCGAGGCGAACTGCGCGAACGCAGCCAGCTCACGGTACTGGGCGAGCGAGATGCGGATGCCGCCCGACAGCTTCTTGATGATCTTGGTCTGGGCCGCACCACCGACGCGCGACACCGAGATGCCGGCGTTCACGGCCGGGCGGATGCCGGCGTTGAACAGGTCGGTTTCCAGGAAGATCTGGCCGTCGGTGATCGAGATCACGTTGGTCGGCACGAACGCGGAGACGTCGCCGGCCTGGGTCTCGATGATCGGCAGCGCGGTCAGCGAGCCGGTCTTGCCGGTCACGGCGCCGTTGGTGAACTTCTCCACGTACTCGGCCGACACGCGGGCGGCGCGCTCGAGCAGGCGGGAGTGCAGGTAGAACACGTCGCCCGGGTAGGCTTCGCGGCCCGGCGGGCGCTTCAGCAGCAGCGAGATCTGGCGGTAGGCGACGGCCTGCTTGGACAGATCGTCGTACACGATCAGCGCGTCTTCGCCGCGGTCCATGAAGTACTCGCCCATGGTGCAACCGGCGTAGGCCGAGATGTACTGCATGGCGGCCGATTCGGACGCGGTGGCGGCCACGACGATGGTGTGGGCCAGGGCGCCGTTCTCTTCCAGCTTGCGCACGATGTTGGCGACGGTCGAGGCCTTCTGGCCGATCGCCACGTACACGCACTTGATGCCGGTGCCCTTCTGGTTGATGACCGCGTCGATGGCCATCGCGGTCTTGCCGGTCTGGCGGTCACCGATGATCAGCTCGCGCTGGCCACGGCCGATCGGGATCATCGCGTCGACCGACTTGTAACCGGTCTGCACCGGCTGGTCGACCGACTTGCGCCAGATCACGCCCGGGGCGACGCGCTCGACCGGTGCGGTCAGCTGCGCGCCCAGCGGGCCCTTGCCGTCGATCGGCTCGCCCAGCGCGTTCACCACGCGGCCGAGCAGCTCCTTGCCCACCGGCACTTCGAGGATGCGGCCGGTGGTCTTGGCCACGTCGCCCTCGCGCAGGTGCTCGTAGTCACCCAGGACCACGGCGCCGACCGAGTCGCGCTCCAGGTTCAGCGCCAGCGCAAAGGTGTTGTTCGGCAGTTCGATCATTTCGCCCTGCATCGCGTCGGCCAGGCCGAAGATGCGCACGATGCCGTCGGACACGCTGGTCACGGTGCCTTCGTTGCGCGATTCGGCGGACAGCTTGACCTTCTCGATGCGGGTCTTGATCAGTTCGCTGATTTCGGAGGGGTTGAGCGTGGTTGCCATCGTTCAGTCCTAGGTGCCGGCCGCAAGGCCGCGCGTTTATGAGTGTCAGTGTGCGAGCGAGTTCTGCAGACGCTCGAGCTTGCCCTTGACCGAGCCGTCGATCACGACGTTGCCGGCGTCGATCACCGCGCCGCCGATCAGCGAGGCATCGACCGCGGTGGTGACTTCCACCTCGCGACCGAAGCGCTTCTTCAGCGCGACGACGATCTTCTCCAGCTCAGCCGGCGCCAGTTCCGCGGCGCTGGTGACGGTGGCCTTGACCACGCGCTCGGCTTCGGCGCGCAGCTGGTCGTACAGACCGGAAATCTCAGGCAGCAGGGTCAAACGCTGCGACTGCGCCAGCAGCGCCAGGAAGCGCTGGAATTCCTCGCTGGCGCCCTCGGGGGCGAGCAGGCCCACGGCATCGCCCTGGCCCAGCTCCGGGTTCAGCAGCAGTCCGGCCACGCGCGGGTCGCCGGCGACCTGCGCCGAGAACGACAACGCGTCGCCCCACTGCGGGAAGCGGCCTTCGTCGCGCGCGATCGCGAATGCGGCGCGGGCGTACGGACGGGCAAGGGTGAGGGCCTGGCTCATGAATCAGATCTCCGAAGCGAGTTCGTCCAGCAGCGCCTTGTGCGCGTTGGCGTCGATCTCGCGCTTGAGCAGCTTCTCGGCACCACTCACGGCCAGCGCGGACACCTGCTTGCGCAGGTCCTCACGGGCACGGGTGGCGGCCGCGTCGATCTCGGCCTGGGCAAGATCCTTCTGACGGTTCGCCTCGGCGATGGCCTCGCTCTTGGCGGCGTCGACGATCTGGTTCGCACGCGCGTGGGCCTGGTCGATGATCTCGTTGGCCTTGGTGCGGGCTTCCTTCAGCGCCTCGTTGACCTTCTCCTGCGCCTGGGCCAGATCTTTCTGGCTACGGTCGGCGGCAGCGAGGCCTTCGGCGATCTTCTGCTGGCGCTCTTCGATCGCCTTCATCAGCGGCGGCCAGATCTTGGTCGCGACGATCCAGATCAGACCGGCAAAAGCCAGCGCCTGGGCAATGAGAGTAAAGCCGATATCCATGGGGTTCGCTCAATCGATGTTGACGGGGTGGGCGCGCCACCCGGTGGGTGGCGCGTCCTAACCTTCATCCGCAGCCGGAACCCGCACCGCGGGCTCCGGCCGCATACCGCTATCGCTGGATCAGCCCGCGACGGCCTTGGCGGCCGCTTCGGCGAGCGTGGCGGACAGCGGGTTGGCGAAGGCCAGCAGCAGGCCGACGGCGACGCTGATGATGAACGCGGCATCGATCAGGCCGGCGGTGATGAACATGCGGACCTGCAGGACCGGGATCAGCTCCGGCTGGCGGGCGGCCGACTCCAGGAACTTGCCGGCCATGATGGCCAGGCCCAGACCGGCGCCCAGCGCGGCGAGGCCGATCATGATGCCGACGGCAAGGGCGGTGGAGCTCTGGATCTGGGCGAAGTTGGTCAGGACGGCGAGGAACATGATTGTCTCCAGGAACGTTTTGCTAAGGGTGATGAAACGGATGAAGGGTGAAACGGTGAAAGCTTAGTGGCTGTCTTCCGACAGGCTCAGGTACACGATCGACAGCATCATGAAAATGAACGCCTGCAGCGGAATCACCAGCAGGTGGAACAGCATCCAGCCGAGGCCGAACACACCGCCGGCCACGGCACCGAACAGGCCAGCGCCGCCCAGTACCCAGATCAGCAGGAAGACGATCTCACCGCCGAACATGTTGCCGAACAGTCGCATCGCCAGCGAAATCGGCTTGCTCAGCCACTCGACGATGTTGAGGATCAGGTTGAACGGCAGCATCCACTTGCCGAACGGGGCGGTCAGGAATTCCTTGGTGAAGCCGCCGATGCCCTTGGAACGCAGGGCGAAGAACAGCATCAGGAAGAACACGCTGATCGACATGCCGAGGGTGGCATTGACGTCGGCGGTGGGCACCGGCTTCCAGAAGTGGATGCCGGCCCAGCCCAGCGGGATGGCGATGAAATCGGCCGGGATCATCTTGATGAGGTTCATCAACAGGATCCAGAAGAAGATGGTGATCGCGATCGGCGTCACCAGCTTGCTGTGGCCGTGGTAGGTGTCCTTGGCCTGGCGGTCGACGAACTCCAGGCAGATCTCCACGAACGCCTGCCACTTGCCCGGCACGCCGGAGGTGGCATTGCGGGTGCCGAGCCAGAAGGCGACCACCATGACCAGACCCATCAGCACCGCGGTGACGATGGTATCGACGTGGATCGCCCAGAAACCGCCTTCCTGGATATGGAAGGTGAGGTTATGCAGGTGATGCTGGATATAGGAGGTAGGGGTTTCTGCCTCGCCCGCCATGTGTCCGGAACCTTGATTTATGAATTCGGTCAGCGCTTGGCCAGAGCCAGCACCTGGAAGATGAGCCCGATGGCGATACCCGCCAGCAGACCCACGGGCGGCAGCCGCCACAGGCCGAAGCCCAGGACCAGCGCCGCAATGACGAGCACCCACTTGAACACCATCGCCAGGATCAGCCGGGCCATGGCCGCGCCTGCGGCCTGGACCCCACCACCCAGCGCGGTACGCGCCGCCAACCACCCGCCAGCCACAGTCGCCAGGCCGGTCAACAGCACCGCCAGCGCCTGCTTGGAACCCAGCAGCAGGTAGAGGCCTGCCGCGGCGACCGCCACCGCCACCAGGGGGTACAGCGCTGCGCGCAGCATCAGCCGCCGACCCGAGTCAACGGAGTTCAGCACACGTATCCCTTGCGGTTTGGAGGAGGGGTGGACGCGGAGGCGTCTCGTCGAGCCGCCAAATTATAGCAATTGGGCTAATTGCGAGACAACCGGGACAAGTCACCGCACCCTGCTGCATTGCGGCATGGATTTTCCGGGAACTTCCGCCCGACGGGCCGGTCAGACCTTGCGAGGCCTGCGTTTCAACCTCGTCGACAGCTCCTAAGTCAGGCCCCAGAAGCCCCGGGCAACCGGGGCTTCACCTTTCCCGGGCGGCGCAATACCGCCCCGGCAGGCCCGCCGGCACCGCCCGGGCCTTCCATACGCCAGCGTTCACAACTGCTGGACAACCTGTTCACCGATGTTCGACCGGCAGTTGCCGATAGTCGCCGCACTTGGCGTTTTTGCCGTGCACATCGGAGTTCCCCCGCATGAAGTCCTTCGTTCCTGCCTCGCTCGCCCTTGCAGTGGCCGCTGCCATTGCCCTGCCCGCCCATGCCGCCGATACCGACGATCGCTTCGAGCTGCGCCTGGGTGTGATGAACATCGACAACAACAACACCATCCGCGGCAGCACCGACGTGATGGGCAACGACATCTCCTTCGCGCAGGATTTCGACTTCGGCGGCAAGGAACTGGAGCCGCGCGTCGACGGCACGTTCCGCATCAGCCAGCGCCAGCGCCTGATCTTCGATTACTTCAAGTACGACAAGGATCGGCGCGAGGAACTGGGGGATACCTACACCTACGAAGGCGTCACCGTGCCCGCCGGCAGCTTCGTCAAGGGCGAGCTCAAGTACCAGGTCGCCAGCCTGGTGTACGACTACTCGGTGGTGGACACCGAGCACTTCAGCATGGGCCTGGAGCTGGGCGCGGAATGGGCCAAGGTCGAGGCCAACGGCTATGCCGACCTGGGTGCCGATCTTTACCAGGGCACGTTCGTCGATGAGAGCGAGGATGGCGTGGCGCCGGTGGTCGGCGTGCGCTTCACCGCGCGGCCGAGCGAACACTGGCTGTTCAACGTGCAGGGCCAGTACCTCAATACCGACTGGGGCAGCTTCGACAACTATGACGGCGACCTCACCCGCGCCAACGCCATCGTCGAATATCGCTTCACCCGCAACTTCGGCATCTTCGCCGGCTACGACTGGTTCAAGCTCGATGTCGACAAAAGCGGCAGCGACGGCCTGATCGGCTTGAAGCAGGAGTTCAAGGGCCCGGTCGCGGGCGTGACCCTGGCGTTCTGATCGCCATGAAGCAGGGCGCGATGCGCCCTGCTTCCGCCTGCCATCAGGGCAGGAATTCCAGCGCGAGGTTGTCGGCATAGGCATCGCCCGTGCCGCTGTCCGCAGGGTGTTCGAAACGGATTTCCACTTCCGCCACGCGCGCGCCCACCGGCACGCTGCCCTGCAATACCTTCGTCTGCAGCACGCCGCTGCCCGCGCCGGAGGCGAGCTCGAACCACTCGCCGTCATACAGGTCTTCCAGACCCGCCAGCGCGCCGTGATGGAAGGAACCGGGCTTCGACTGCATCGCGCGATCCGCGGCACGGTCGTACAACAGATATTCGCCCGGCTTGAACACGAACGCCTGCGCGCCCTCGCCTTCCACCACGCCGTTCCAGTCCGCCGGCCAGAAGCCCGTGCCGGGCCAGCTGCTGTCGGACAGGTAGGCCGGATAGTGCGCGTCGGCGCGATCCGCCACCACGTCGTAGCGGATGTAGCGATCGCCCTTGAAGAAGAACGCGCGATCGCCCGCCGTCGTGCGGAACACCGCGTCCAGGTCGCGCGCACCGCCCGCCATGCGCTCCAGGCCAGGCCACAAGCCTTCGATCGGCTTCGGATAGCCGCCCGCCACCGTTTGTGAGCGCATGTCGTAGGCCACGTACTGCCCGTCCTTGAAGAAATAGGCCGTGTCGCCCTTCTGCAGGATGCCGTCCAGATCCGAGGCGCCGCCCGCGAAGCTGGCCAAGCCGGGCCACATCAGGTGGATCGCCTGCGGATAGCCCGGCAGCACGCGCTGCTCGGCCAGCGAATAGCGCCAGTAGCCCGGCCCCTTGAACAGATGCACGATGCCGTCGCGGGTGAACCCGGTGACCCGGCCCTCGCCACTGAAGCGCAGGAATACCCGCGCACGATGCCCAGACGAGGCGCCCAGGTCCGCGCTGAGACGGAAGCTGCGCGCATTGGCCAGCGCCCCGATCAGCGGCACGCGCTGCGTCAGCGTGTTGAGCGGCTTGCCCGCGTCCCTGCCAATGAACAGGTTCGCGCCCGCGCGCGCGCCGGGAGCCGGCAACCAGGCATGGGTGACGTAATCGACGACCTGCCCGCCATCGCCCTTGCGCCAGCCCGGCACGTCGCTGTCATAGCCGCGATCCAGCCGGCCAACCGAATATTCCGCATCGCCGTTGACCAGCTGGTTGCGGCCCAGCGCGGCCACCGGCTCGGCGACCGGGCGCAGCATGCGACGCCCATCCAGTCCGCTCGCCTGCGGCAGGCCCAGGTGCGCCAGTACCGATGGCGCGATATCGACCTGCCGCGGCGCCAGCCGCAGCGGATCCACGCCCAGCGCGGCCACCGACTTGCCACTGAAGCCCACCAGCGTCTTGCGGTGCTCGGGAATGTTCTCGCCATGATGGCGCGAGCCGCCGTGATCGGTGGCGATCACCACCAGCCAGTTCTCGTTGCGCGCTTCCGGGCGCTGGCGGATCGCCTGCATCAGCGCGCCCACCCGCGCATCGGCGGTCTCGATCGCCTGCAGGTAACCCGGCGCGTCCAGATCGAAGTAATCCCCCGCATGACCACTGCCATCGGGCTCGTTGAAATTGACCAGCAGGACATCCGGCGACGACTTGGACGCCATCAACGCCTGCGCCTTCTGCAGCACGCGGTCGTCGTCGTAGCCGCCATCGAAGACCACGTCGGCGGACCACGGCACGTGCTTGGCCAGCGCCGGCCAGCTCAGCAGCGCGGCGGTGCGCAGGCCGGGCTTGAGTTTCTCGACGCGGCTGAGCACATCCGGATAGTCGGTGAAACGACTCCCGTCGAAATCGTTGTTGCGCACGCCGTGCTTGTCGCGCTCCACGCCGGTGATGATCGACGCCCAGCCGCTGCCGCTAACGGCGGTATCGGCCGTCCAGCCCTCGCCGGACAGGTAGCCCTGCTTCACCAGTGCATCAATGTTCGGCGTCTTGGCCCGGCCATAGACATCGGCACGGAAACCATCCAGCCCGATGATCACCACCTTGTTGCGCTCGGCCTGCGCGCTGCCGGCGAACGCGCCGCACAGCAGACCGGCCCACAGAATTCCTCGCAGCTTCATGTCACCTCCCAGTGTCAGAGCCGACAGGGAAGCAGAAGGCCACGAAGCTCGCAGCAGGAAACCGCCTTTACATGCGAAAGATCGCCCCAGAATCGCGCAATCGGAATTCGGTCACATCAGCGTGCGCCACAAACGCAGACGCCCCCGGCAAGCGGGGGCGTCCGTGATCGACCGCGAAGCGGCCTTACTTCTTCTTCGGGATGTAAAGATCGGTGATGGTGCCGTCGTAGATCTCCGCGCTCATGCCGACCGATTCGCTCAGGGTCGGATGCGCATGGATGGTGTGGCCGATATCCTCGGCCTCGGCACCCATCTCGATCGCCAGCCCGATCTCGGCCAGCAGGTCACCGGCATGCACACCGACGATGGCGCCGCCGATCACGCGATGGGTTTCCTCGTCGAAGATCAGCTTGGTGAAGCCTTCGGTGCGGCCGATGCCGATCGCACGGCCCGAGGCCGCCCACGGGAACTTGGCCACGCCGACCTTCAGGCCCTTGGCCTTGGCTTCGGTCTCGGTCACGCCGACCCAGGCGATTTCCGGGTTGGTGTAGGCCACCGACGGAATCACCCGCGCCACCCACTCCTTCTTCTCGCCGGCGGCCACTTCGGCGGCCAGCTTGCCTTCGTGCGTGGCCTTGTGGGCCAGCATCGGGTTACCGACGATGTCGCCGATGGCGAAGATGTGCGGCTGGTTGGTGCGCATCTGCCGGTCAACCGGGATGAAGCCGCGATCGGTGACGGTGACGCCCGCCTGCTCGGCGCCGATCTTCTTGCCGTTCGGCGCGCGGCCGACGGCGACCAGCACGCGATCGTAGGTGCCCGAGGCCAGCGCCGGCGCCTCGCCTTCGGCGGCGGCCTCGAAGCTCACGGTGATGCCGGCCTTGTCCGCCTTGACGCCGGCGGCCTTGGTCTTGAGATGGACCTCGATGCCCTGCTTCTTCAGGCGGTCGGCCAGCGGCTTGACCAGGTCCTTGTCGGCGCCCGGCATCAGCTGGTCCATGAACTCGACCACGGTGACCTGGCTGCCCAACGCGCTGTACACGGTGGCCATTTCCAGGCCGATGATGCCGCCGCCGACCACCAGCAGCTTGCCCGGCACGTCGGCCAGGTCGAGCGCGTCGGTGGAGTCCATCACGCGCTTGTCGTCCCACGGGAAGTTCGGCAGCTTCACCGCCTGCGAACCGGCGGCGATGATGCACTGCTCGAAACGCAGCAGCTGGGTCTTGCCGTCGCTTCCGACGATCTCCAGCTCGTTCGGCGACACGAACGTGCCGGTGCCCTGCACCACCCGCACCTTGCGCTGCTTGCCCATCGCGGCCAGGCCGCCGGTCAGCTTGCCGACCACCTTTTCCTTGTACGCGCGCAGCTTGTCCAGGGTGATCTTCGGCTTGCCGAACTCGATGCCCAGGTCCTCGCCGGCGTGATGCGCCTCGTCGATGACGTTGGCCGCGTGCAGCAGCGCCTTGGACGGGATGCAGCCGACATTGAGGCAGACGCCGCCCAGCGCGCTGTAGCGCTCGACCAGCACGGTATCCAGGCCAAGGTCGGCGGCACGGAACGCGGCGGTGTAGCCGCCGGGGCCGGAGCCCAGCACGACGATGCGGCATTCGATGTCGGCCGGCTTGCCGGAGGACAGCGCCGGCTTCGGCGCGGCCGGCTCGGCCGGGGCACGGTGCGAGGGGGT
>DJAN01000042.1 GCA_002429615.1 Lysobacteraceae bacterium UBA6001 | reverse complement strand
CCGCCGAGCAGCGCGCCGATGCCCAGCCAGATCGCGCCAGCACGCAGCGGTGCCCACGGCATCCGCCGCGGCGACGAGCGGGTCACGGCGGCGGGCTGCTCGCCGTCGAGCTTGCGCAGCGCGGCGAACATCAGGCTCATATCACCGTCACCCGCAGCACCATCACCAGCTCGCGGCTCTTGTGCGTGCGTGCCTCGTTGCCGAACAGCTTGCCCAGGCCGGGCACGTCGGACAGGCCCGGCACGCCGTTGTCGGTGTTCTGGTCCTGCTGGTCGATCAGGCCGCCGATCAGCACGGTGTTGCCATCGCGCAGGTTGAGCGTGGTGGTCATGCCCTTGAAGCTGATCCGCGGCAGCGTCACCGAGTTGCCGTTGCCGACCTCGACCAGCGCCAGGCTGGACTCGTCGATCTCGGTCTGCATCGGATGCACCAGCAGCTCGACGTTGCCATCGTTGCGGATCAGCGGCGCTACGCCGATCACCACGCCGGAGAACAGCGATTCGGTCTGCACGTCCGAGGAGGTGTTGGTCGCGCCGCCGCCCGGGTTGCTGAAGCTGGTGGTGGACTTGCTGACGTAGCGGATGTTGCGGCCGACGCTGAGGTAGGCCGGGGTTCCGTTGCGCACGCGCACGCTGGGGTTGGACAGCACCTTGACGTGGCCGAACGAGCGCAGCACGTTGAGCGCGGTGGAGAAGGTGTCGCCGACGTAGCCGATGCCGGCGCCGCGGCCGAGCGCGCTGCCGATGGTCTGGCGCGGAATGGTGAGCAGGCGGCCGAGCGAATCGTGGTTGGCACCAGGCAGCGAACCGCTGATCGGGTCCAGGTCGATCGGGGTATCACCGACGATGCCGGCCACGCGGTTCTTCAGCAGGTTCCAGTCCACGCCGTACTGGAAGTCGTCGCTGAGCTGCACGTCGATCAGCTGCGCCTCCACCAGCACCTGCCGCGCCAGCATCGCCTTGTTGCGCTCGACCAGGTCGGCCACCGCGCGCACCTGCGACGGCCGCGCCCGCACGAACAGCGAGCCGGTCAGCGGATCGAGGCTGAAGCGGGCGGCTTCGCGTGCCTGGCCGTCGCGCTTCATGCCCGGATCCTCGCGCAGCACCGCCTCGACCGAGGCGCCGAGCTGCTTGTAGGGGTCGTTCTGCTTGCCGACGGTGCCGTCCAGCACCAGCTTGCCGCGCAGCGAGTCGCCGCTGCCGGCGCCGCTGCTGCCGGCGCCGAACACGTCGCCGCCGGTGCTCATGTCCAGCGAGGTCGTGGTGTTGAGCATCTCCACGTTGAACACGCGCTCTTCCATCGGGCTGACCACCAGCGCGCCGCCGCGGGTCTCGCCGTACAGGTCGAAGGCATTGAGGATGTGGTTGTAGACCTCGCGCGCGGTGACGTTCTTCAGGAACAGGCTGGCGCGCTGGTCACGCGCGAGCACGTCCGGATCGACGATCAGGTTCATGCCCAGCTGTTCGGCCAGCGCCCACAGCAGGCCGCCGACGCTGGCATCGTTCATGTTGAGGGTGACGATGCGGTTTTCGAGCGGGTCGTACTTCGGCGCCACCACCGGGACCGGGGCCACGCGCGGTGCGCTGCGTTCCAGTTCCTGGCGCAGGCGTGCGTTCTCCTCGGCGAGCTTGGTCGACTCCTCGCCGACGCGGCTGCCGATCTCCTGCAGCGCCTTGTATTCGGTGGGCGGCAGCGACTTCACGCTGCGCGGCGTGCCGGTGCAGCCCCCGATCAGCAGGGTCAGCGCGAGCGCCAGCGGCGCGACGACCGGCGAAGCACCGGGGCGGAAAGCGGAGAGGGCGCGGAAACGGGTCATGGGCGGGCCTGGTTCGGTCATCGGGTTTGCGTGGCCAGCCAGCCGAGCAGCGCATCGGCGCTCTCGCTGGCCACCACGTCGTCGTATTGGCGGTCCATCGGCCGCCCGGGCGCGGCGATGCACAACGCATTGCTGCTGGCCATCGCCTGGTTGAGGCCATCGAAGCGGGCCAGGTCGTCGGCGCGGCCGCTGCCGTCGCCGTCGCGGTCGTCCAGCGCGGCGATCAGCGCGAAGGCGGGATTGCTCAGCACCCGGCCACAGCTTTCGAGGTCCGGGTCGGGGTCGCTCAGGTAGGGCACATCGGTGCCCGGCGTGCGCGCTGCCAGCGTGGCGAGGCTGGCGCGGATGCGCGCGCCGTTGTCGAAGTTGCCGTCCTCGGCGCTGCTGCCACTGGGCGCGACCAGATCGGCGCCGGACGGACGCGACACCGCGTAGCGCAGCCGCTCGCCGCGGTCCGGGCGCGGCAGGCCGAGCGTTTCATAAGGCAGCCAGCCGACCTGCGCGCCGCCAGGGCAGCTGCCGCCATTGCCTTCGCGCGCGCCGTCGCCGAGGTTGCTCAGGTCGGGGCAGGGCAGGCGGCGGTTGCGCAGCACGAAGCCGCGCAGCGCCTGCCGCGCGACTTCGGTCTGGGCCTCGGCATGGCTGCGCGCACGCCACTGCGCGTAGTCGCGATAGCCGGTGCCGGCGAGCAGCGCCAGCGCCCCCACCACGCCGACACTCACCGCCATTTCCAGCACGGTGAAGCCGGCTTGGCGCGCGGCGTGGCTGCGGCGGTGCGTCCCCATGCTCATGGCACCGTGGCCGCGGGGGTCGCGCGCACGTCACTGCGCAGCTGTCCCTGCAGTTGCCGCAGCTGCGCCAACAGCGCTTCCTGGCGCTGCTGGCGCTGCTCGCCCGGCGGCTGGCCCATCACCTGCTGCAGCTGTTCGCTGACCTGCTGCATGCGGATGCTGATTTCCAGGTTCTGCCTCACCGCCGGCAGGTTGATCTGCGCGGTGATGGCCGGGTCGTTCATCTGTTCGAGCGTGGCCAGCGCCTGGCGCAGGTAGGCCTCCGAGGCCACCGAACGCTGCCGCGCGACGCCGACCAGCCCCTGCACCGACTGCTGCAGCGCGGCCATCTGCCGCGCGCGCTCGGGATCTTCCGCGGGCGGCGTGGCCGCGCTGGGGGCGGCGGCGGTCGTGGCGGTATCGCGCAGCCACGGCGGCGGCGCGTCATCCGCGCGCG
>DJAN01000041.1 GCA_002429615.1 Lysobacteraceae bacterium UBA6001 | reverse complement strand
GCTGCGCGCGCGCGCGCTGTTGCCGGCCGGGCCCGCGGGCGAACAACAGCTGCGGGGGATCACCCGCACCCTCGAACCGCTGGCACGGGCATTCAATGCGTGGCGCGACGGCGCCGACGCGCAATCCCAGGTCTATGCGGTCGATATCGACGGCGTGCGCGTGCATGGCCGTGTCGGTGGCCTGTATGCGCCGGGCATGGCCCGCCTGCGGGTCGGCGCGCTCAACGGGCCGGCGGTGATCGCCCATGGCCTGGACTGGCTGCTGGCCAGCGCCGCCGGCGACCCGCGCCCGCTGCTGCGCTTCACTGAAGACGGCGGCGGCCAGCCGACACCCTTGCCGGCGCTGTCGCCGCTCGAAGCCCGCACCCGCCTCGCCGACCTGCTGCGCCTGCGCAGCGACGGCCTGCGCGCGCCGCTGCTGTTTGGCCCCTACAGCGGTTGGGAATACTTCCAGGCCGAAGGCGACCCCTCGGCGCGCCGTCGCAAGGCGGCCGAACGCTGGCAAGGCAACGAGCGGCAGTGGGGCGAAGGCAACGCCGACGCGCCGCGGCTGGCATTGCGCGGCCGCGATCCGTTCGCCGACGAGGCCGCCTTCGCCGAGTTCGCCCGCATCAGCGAGCAGGTGTTCTCCGCGGTCACCGGACCGAACGCATGAGCGTCGTCGATCCCTACCTCGACCTACCGCTGGATGGCCTGCGCCTGATCGAAGCCAGTGCTGGCACCGGCAAGACCTTCACCCTCGCCACCTTGGCCACGCGCCTGGTCGTCGAGCGCGGCCTGCGCATCGGCGAACTGCTGGCGGTGACCTTCACCGAGGCGGCCACGCAGGAGCTGCGCAAACGCATCCGCGAACGGCTGGCGTTGGCGGCGCATCTGGCTGGTGCCGCGGATGCGGTGGAAAGCGATGCGCCGGAAGTGCGGCTCACCGCCGAACTGCTGCGGCGCCACCGGGTGGCCAGTGGCGAGCCGGTGGAGAAGCTGCGCCAGCGCCTGCTCGATGCCGCCGACGAGATCGACCTGGCGGCGATCTTCACCATCCACGGCTTCTGCGCGCGCGTGCTGCGCGAGCATGCGCTGGAGAGCGGGCAGACCTTCGCGGCGCCGGAACTGCTGGCCAATACGCGCGAGCTGCATGATGCGCTGGCCGCCGACCTGTGGCGCACCGAAGCGGCGACCGCGGCGGGCGCGGAAGATCTGCAACGGTTGTGGAGTGGCGGCCCGGAGGCATTGGCCGCCGACCTGCCGGCATTGCTGCGCGCCACCGACCTGCGGCCGACGGACGAGACGTCCGGCGAGGATCCGCGCACGCGCCTGCACACCAGCGCCGCCGACCTCGCCAGCGCGTTCCTCGCGCACGGCGAGCGCTTTCTCGCCGATCTGCTCGCCGCGATCGAGCACAAGGTGCTCAACGGCAATGCCTATCGCAGCGCCTGGATCCTTGAACTGTGGGCGCACTGGCGGGCGTGGGCCGAACAGGGCGATCCCGAAGCACCGCTGGATGAACGTCTCGCCCGCTTGACCGCCGACGCGCTGCAGGCCAAGACCAACAAGGCCCACGCTGGGCGCACGCCGGCCTCGCCGCTGAGCGAGGCCATCGCCCCGTATCTGGACGCACTCGCCGCGCGCGAAACGTATCTGCGTCAGCGCCGCACCCAGCTGCTGCATCGCCTGCGCGACGCCGGCCAGGCGCGCCTGCACAAGCTCAAGCAGCAGCGGCGCGTGCAGACCTATGACGACCTCATCGACGACGTGCATGCCGCCCTGAACGGTGCGCACGGCGCCGAACTGGCGCGACGCCTGCGCGCGCAGTACCGCTTCGCGCTGGTGGATGAGTTCCAGGACACCGACGAACGCCAGTGGGACATCTTCGACCGCGTGTTCGGGCTGCGCGGTGAAGCGTGGGGGCTGGCGCCGGCGCTGTTCCTGATCGGCGATCCCAAACAGGCGATCTACGGCTTTCGTGGCGGCGACGTGCGCACCTATCTCTCCGCGGCGCACGACGCCGTCCCGGCGCCGCCGCTGGATCGCAACTTCCGTTCGCGCCCGATGCTGTTGGCTGCGGTCGACGCGCTGTATCAACAGGCGGGCGCTGACGCCTTCCTCGACGACGACATCCATTTCCATGCCGTCGCGCCCGGTGGCCAACGCGAGAACAACGACTGGCAGCGCGACGGCGCCATCGCCGCCGCGCTGACGCTGTGGCGCGCGCCGCCGCCAGCCGAGGGCGGTGCCTATTCCGCCGAGGCGTCGCGGCAATGGGCCACTGCCGCCTGTGTGGCCGCGATCCATGGCGTCCTCGCCGACGCCCGCGCCGGGCGCGCGCTGCTGCAGGACGAACCGGTGAAGCCGGGCGACATCGCCGTGCTGGTGCGCCGCCACGGCGAAGCCACGCGTATCCAGCAGGCCCTGTCCGCCGCCGGGATTCCCGCGGTGGCCGCGGGGCGCTTGAGCCTGTTCGAGACCGAACAGGCCGCTGAGGTGTTGACCCTGCTGCTCGCGCTGCTGCACGGCGCCGACGACGCACGACTGCGCGCCGCGCTTGCCACCGTGCTGATCGGCGAGGATGCCGCCGCCATCGATGCGCTGGAACATGACGGCCCGGTGCATCGCCAATGGCAGCTGCAGGCGCTGGCCTGGCGCGAGCGCCTGCAGCGTGGCGGGCCGCTGGCCCTGCTGTCCGAGCTGTGCGCGGTGCAGGGCCCGCGTCTGTTGGCCCTGCTCGATGGCGAGCGCCGGCTCAGCAACTACCTGCAGCTGGCCGAGCTGCTGCAGCAGGCGCAGGCGCGGACCTTGGGCCTGCATGGCCTGGTGGACTGGCTGGCGCGACGCATTGCCGAAGCCGACCGCAACGACGAGACCCAGCTGCTGCGCCTGGAGTCCGACGCGCACCGCGTGCAGATCATCACCCTGCACAAGAGCAAGGGCCTGGAATACCCGCTGGTGTTCCTGCCCTTCGTCGGCATCGGCACGCGTCCGCATCCGGCCGAGCGGCACTGCCAGGTGAGCGATGCCGATGGCCGCCACCTGCAATGGAAGATCGCCAGCGACGACCCGGCCTGGAATGCCGCCACCAGCGCGGCCGCGCATGCCGCGCGTGCCGAGGAGGCGCGCCTGCTGTATGTCGGCCTGACCCGTGCCGAGCAGGCACTGTGGATCGCCAGTGGCGACTTCTACCAGCAGCAGGGCACCGCGTTGTGGCCGATGCTGCAGGATCTGCCGGCGTTGGCGCGGGTGCCCGGGGTGGTCGTGGATACCACCTGTCCGCCGTTGGCGCTGCCGCGTCTGCCTGCGGGCGATGATGACCGCGTGGCCGACGCGCGCACGATGCATCGGCTGATCGCACCGGACTGGTGGGTCTACAGCTTCACCCAGCTCGCCAACGCCGATGCCGGCAGTGAGCCGCAGGCCAGTGCCACGACCGAAGCGGCGGGCGGCCTGGACGAATCGGCCGCCGCCGCGATTGAGCCGGCGGCAGCGCAGCCGCTGGCCGAGGTGGACCTGCGCTTCGTCGGCAACCGCTTCGGCGTGGTGATGCACGATGCGTTCGAGCAGGTCGATTTCAATGCCTGGCAGGACTGGCATCCCGGCGCGGCAGCACCCGCGGGCCAGGACGACATCCTGGGCGGCGCGCTGGATCGCGGCGGCTACGCGGCCGGCGAACGGCACGATGGCGTGGCCCTGCTGACCGCGCTGGTGGGCCATACACTCACCGTGCCGCTGCCGGAAGGCGTGCGCCTGTGTGAGCTGCCGCCGGACCAGCGACGCGCGGAGATGGAGTTCCATTTCGTGTTGCGCCCCACCGCGGTGCCGCTGCTGTTGGAGCTGCTGCACGCGCACGGCGTGGTGGCCGACCGCCACGGCTTCGGCCTGCGCCGTCGCCTCGAAGGGCTGATGACCGGCCTGATCGATCTCACCTATCACCATGACGGCCGCTGGTACGTGCTGGACTACAAGTCCAACCGGCTGCCCAGCTACGACAGCGCGCGCGTGGCCCAGGCCATGACCGACAGCGAGTACGACCTGCAGGCACTCATCTATACGTTGGCGCTGCATCGCTGGTTGGGATTCCGCCTGGGCGATGCCTACGACTATGCGCGCGACTTCGGCGGTATCCGCTATCTGTTTTGCCGCGGGCTCGATGCCGCCGATCCCGCCTCGCCCGGCGTGCATGCGCAACGGTTCGCGCCGGCATTGGTCGAGGGCCTGGATGCACTGTTCGGGCGGCCGCTCGCACGCGAGGCCAGCGCATGAGCCTGCTCGCCGAACTGCTGCGCGCCGGCACGCTGCGTCCGCTCGATCATGCGCTGGCGCAGAGCCTGCGCCGGCTCGATCCACAGACACCGGAGCCGGTACTGGTCGGCGCCGCGCTGGCGTCGCTGGCGGTGGCGCAGGGACATGCCGCCTTCGATCCGGCACGCCCCGCCTTGCTGGCCGAGGCGGAGAGCGATTGGCCGACGCCGACCCACTGGCAGGCCACGCTGGCCGCCTCGCGCTGGGTCGCGACCCCTTCCGATCCGCTGGCGAGCAGTCCGGCCGAGCAGCCGCTGGTGAGCGAAGGCGGGCTGCTCTATCTGCGCCGTTATCGGGAATATGAAAGCCGGCTCGCGGCCGGCCTGCTGCGCCTGGCGGCCGCGCCGCCGCCAGCGGGCGATCCGCTCGCACTCGCCGCGCTGTTCGCGCAGTTGTTCCCGCAGGCCCTGGCGGGCGAGGACCGCCAGGCGCAGGCCGCCGCGCTGGCATTGCGGCGCTGTCTGCTGCTGGTCACCGGCGGGCCCGGCACCGGCAAGACCACCACCATCACCCGCCTGCTCGCGTTGCGCATCGCGCAGGCGCTCGATGCGGGGCGTCCGCTCCCGCGCATCGCCCTGGCGGCGCCTACCGGCCGGGCCGCCGAGCGCATGGCCGAAAGCCTGCGTGCCGCCAGCCAGCGCCTGCATGGCGAAGGCGTGCCCGCCGCGGTGGTCGACGCGCTCCCGGACAGCGCCAGCACGCTGCACCGCCTGCTGGGCAGCGTGCCCGACCGGCCGCGCTTCCGGCACGACGCGGACAATCCCCTGCAGGCGGACATCGTCGTCGTCGACGAGGCCTCGATGGTTGACCTGCCGCTGATGTGCAAGCTGGTCGAGGCTGTGGCCACCGGCACCCAGCTGATCCTGCTCGGTGATCCCGATCAGCTGCCGTCGGTCGAGGCGGGCGACGTACTCGCCGCCGTGCTCGCCGCCGCCGGCGACGGCGAGGCACTGCAACACGAAGACGCCGGGTGGCTGGCGCCGCTGCTCGGCGCGCCGCGAGTGCAGTCCGACATTACCGCGCCGCTGGCGGGCCACCGCGTCCATCTGCTGCGCGGCTACCGCCAGGACGCCGCATTCGAACTGGCGCCGCTCGCCACCGCCGTCCGCGAGGGCGATATCACCCAGGCGCTGCAACTGCTTCGTGGGGGCAAGCTC
Source organism: Lysobacteraceae bacterium UBA6001 (assembly GCA_002429615.1). Classification (GTDB taxonomy): domain Bacteria; phylum Pseudomonadota; class Gammaproteobacteria; order Xanthomonadales; family Xanthomonadaceae; genus Stenotrophomonas_A. The sequence continues at coordinate 1,299 of DJAN01000041.1, read as the reverse complement.
GCCGGCGTCGACTTCCACGAGACCCAGGTCGACCCGCTCACCGCATCGGGGGCGGGCCTGCTCGACCATTGGCGCGCGCTGGCCGACGCCCCGGATCCGGCCACCGCCCTGCGATGGGCGGGCCGGGTGCGCCTGCTCACCGCGGTGCGCGAAGGCCCGCAGGGCGCGCGCGGGCTCAACGCGCGCATCGAGGCGCAGCTGGGCGGACAGCCGATCGGTGCGCCGCCGGCCTACTTCCCGGGACGGCTGCTGCTGGTCACCGAGAACAGCTATCGCCATCGCCTGTTCAACGGCGATGTCGGCGTGATCCTGCGCGATGCCGAGGGCGCGCTGGTGGCCTGGTTCGCCGATGGCGATGGCGGGGTGCGCGGCTTCCATCCCGCGGCGTTGCCGGCGCACGAGAGTGCGTTCGCGATGACCGTGCACAAGGCGCAGGGCTCGGAGTTCGATGACGTCTGGTTGCAGCTGCCGGCCCGCGATGCCCGCGTGCTCAGCCGCGAGCTGGTCTATACCGGCCTGACCCGCGCGCGTCGTCGCCTGCACCTGGCCGGCAGCGAAGCGGTGCTGCGTGCCGCGCTGGCCCGGCATGCGCAGCGGATTTCCGGCCTTGCCTGGCGCTTGGGCGGCGCTGCATCGCACGCCACCGCACCCGCCGCGGATGCCACGCCGCCTGCCCAGGGCCAGCTGTTCTAGGACAGGCTCAGCGGTAAGGCCCTGGCCCGCGCCAGACCAGTTCGCCCTGCTTGTAGACCTGGATCATGTTGATGACCTCGCGGCCATCGCCGATGTCCCCCAGCTCCGGCGAATACGGCTCCAGCAGGCGGCACTTGCCCGAGCCGCGGCGCAGCGCGATTTCCAGCGGGCAGACCATGTAGTACTGGGTGCCGGGCAGCGGGATGGAGATTTCCTTCATGCCTTCGCTCTGCCAGCTGCGCAGCTGGGTCTCGCTGCGCAGGTCGTACAGCACCATGTAGCCGCCGACTTCCATGCTGGGCTGGGCGGAAGCCGCGTCGTTGCGGTTGCCGGCCTCGACCGCCGGGCCGCTGGCCATGCCGCGGTTGTCCGGTGCGGTGTCTTGTTCAAGCATGCCCGGTGGTCGGCCCGTCCAGGTCTGCGGGCGACGTTCCACCGGCGGGCTGCTCGCGGCCATGCGCGCGCGACGTTGTTCCGCTTCGTCCGGGGACTCGGGTGCTTCCGGCTGCGGCACGCTCGGCGCACGCGCCGGGGCCGGCGGCCCTACCGGCGGCACCGGGTCGTCGGAATGATCGACCAGCGTCGCCTGAGATCGGAAGAGCGTCG
>DJAN01000249.1:7709-7977 GCA_002429615.1 Lysobacteraceae bacterium UBA6001 | reverse complement strand
AAGCCGCTCCTACAGGAGAGCCTCCCGCGGCCACTGCGCCTAGAATAGGCCCATCTCCGTTCACCGCCTTCCCATGCCCGACAGCTTCCTGTTCTACGACCTGGAAACCTACGGCCAGGATCCGCGTCGCACCCGCATCGCCCAGTTCGCGGCGGTGCGTACCGATGCCGAACTCAACGTCATCGACGAGCCGGTGAGCTTCTTCGTGCAGCCGGCCGATGACCTGCTGCCCTCGCCCTACGCCACGCTGGTCACCGGCATCACCCCG
>DJAN01000249.1:0-7489 GCA_002429615.1 Lysobacteraceae bacterium UBA6001 | reverse complement strand
CTGGTCACCGGCATCACCCCGCAGCTGGCGAAGTCGCAGGGCGTGAACGAGGCCGAGGCGTTCTCGCGCATCGCCGAGCAGATGAGCCGGCCGCAGACCTGCACGTTGGGCTACAACTCGCTGCGCTTCGACGACGAGTTCGTGCGCCACGGCCTGTTCCGCAATTTCCACGACCCTTACGAGCGCGAGTGGCGCGGCGGCAACTCGCGCTGGGACCTGCTCGACATGCTGCGCCTGGTCCACGCGCTGCGCCCGGACGGCATCACCTGGCCGCAGCGCGAGGACGGCGCCACCTCGTTCAAGCTCGAACAGCTGGCCGAGGCCAACCATGTGCGCGAAGGCGACGCCCACGAAGCGTTGTCCGACGTCTTCGCCACCATCGGCATGGCGCGGCTGTTCCGCCGCCACCAGCCGCGCCTGTGGGATTACGCGCTGAAGCTGCGTGACAAGCGTTACTGCGCCACGCTGCTGGACGTCATCGCGATGCAGCCGGTGCTGCATGTCTCCCAGCGCTACCCGGCGGCACGGATGTGCGCCGCGCCGGTGCTGCCGCTGACCCGCCATCCGCGCGTGGACAGCCGGGTCATCGTGTTCGACCTGGAAGGTGATATCGAGCCGCTGCTGCGCCTGTCACCGGAAGATATCGCCGAGCGGCTGTACGTGCCGGCCAGCGCGCTGCCGGAAGGCGAGCAGCGCATCGGTCTGAAGGAAGTGCATCTCAACAAGTCGCCGGCCCTGGTGGCCTGGGGCCATCTGCGCGCGCCGGACTTCCAGCGCATGGGCATCGACCCGGCACGCGTGGAGGCCAATGCCGCGCGCCTGCGCGAGATCGGTCCGGCCTTGGCGGAGAAAGTGCGCCAGGTGTATGCCGGTGAGCGCGGCGGCGCGCCCGCCGATGCGGACGCCTCGCTCTACGATGGCTTCCTCGGCGATGGCGACCGCCGCCTGTTCCCGGCGGTGCGCGCCAGCACGCCGCAGGCGCTGGCGACGCTGTCGGACCGCTTCACCGATCCGCGCCTGCCGGAGCTGCTGTTCCGCTACCGCGCACGCAATTGGCCAGGATCGCTGGATGCGGCCGAGCAGCAACGCTGGGACGAATACCGGCGGCGGCGCCTGATCGACGACAATGGCTTGTCGGAAGTGACGTTCGAGCAGTTCTGGGCGCAGATCGCCGAACTGCGTGCCACCCACGCCGACGTTCCCGGCCGCCTCGCCCTGCTCGACCAGCTCGCCGGCTGGGGCGCCGACCTGCAGAGGACCCTATGAGCACCTATTTCACCCCGGCTAGTTTCAAGTTCCTCAAGGGCCTGGCACAACACAACGAGAAGGCGTGGTTCGAAGAACATCGCGCCGACTACGAGGCGAACGTGCGCGACCCGTTCGTGCGCCTGATCACCGACCTGCAGCCGGCGCTGGCCGAAGTCAGCGAACATTTCCGCGCCGACCCGCGCGGCAATGGCGGCTCGCTGTTCCGCATCTATCGCGACGCGCGCTTCTCCAACGACAAGTCGCCGTACAAGACCTGGCAGGGCGCGCGCTTCTTCCATGTGCGACGCCGGGAGGTGGCGGCGCCGTCGTTCTACCTGCACCTGCAGCCGGGTGGCAGTTTCGTCGGCGCGGGCCTGTGGCATCCGGAGCCGGACACGCAGCGCAAGGTGCGCCAGTTCATCTTCGACAACCCGGGCAGCTGGAAGGCCGCCGCGCACGACGCCAAGCTGCGCAAGCGCTTCGACCTGGCCGACGAGGAAAAGCTGGTGCGCCCGCCGCGCGGCTTCCCGGCGGACTTCGAGTGCATCGACGATCTCAAGCATCGCAACTGGGTGATGTGGCGCTCGCTGGACGACGAGGCCATGACCGGGCCGAAGCTGCGCCAGACCATTGCGGCGGACCTCGCCACGCTGGGGCCGTTCGTGGATTACCTGTGCGCGGCGTTGGACCTGGAATTCTGATGATGCATCGGCTGACCCACCTCGTGGAGGGTCGCTGGGTGCCGCACTCGCATCCCGCCGTGTTCACGACGGGCGAGCGTATCGTGGCGGGCGTGCCGAACAGCGATCCGAGCGTGTTCGGAAAGCTCCTCGAATGTCTTGAGCCACCGTATTTCCTGCTCTACGTGCTGCATACCCCGAGGGGAGAGGCCGAACCCGGGCGCTATCAGAGCCCACCGGTTTCGAGCGCCGAGGCATACGATTTCCTTCAAAGATTCGCCCCCTTCCTTTCGGCAGACGCACGCTTCGATCTCTGGGCGCACTCACCCGGCAGCCACGGCACAGTGGTGTGGGACCGGCATGACCAATTGTTCGGATACGGTCCAGTAGCCCAGTTCTCCTCCGCCTTGACCTCGCTGGGTTTCACGGCGGGCGCTCCCGAAATCCCCTCGCCCCACCAGCATCACTACCATGCCGAGCTGGATCACCTCAGTGCAGATGTGATGCGCGCATTCGAGTGGCAGATGTCGCCACTGCGGCCGGAAGACGAGCAATAGCAACCACGCCACGAGCGGGCCGAAGCTGCGTCTGAGGCTGGCGTCGCGCATCAAACCTCGAGCGCCTCCCACAGACGACCCGCCCGAACGACGCGACAGTGGTAGCAGGCGCTGGTGACGTGGTCCTGGTGGTACCAGGCGTGGCTTCCACCGCGCGCCTCGCAATCGCGCCCCTTGGCGGCAACGCCCAGGTCAATGAGGAACCATGGCAGATGCCGCCGCACGGCCGTCCGCCAGCGGTAGGGAGAGGGCTTGCCAGCAGTACCCATGATCCTTTCACTTATCGGTGCAGGTGCTGCACCTTAGCAAGAGATTCCGGCCACAACGCGCCAGCCGCGATCAATGCGGCGCAGGCTGCTCGTGCTTCTTCTCGTCGTGCTGCGCGGTGGCGCGGCTTTTCACGAAATCCGGGAAGGTCTCCGCCAGCGACGCCTTGTCCGGCAGGATGTAGAACACGCCGCCGCGCGCGAACAGGGGCGCGACGATCTGCTCATAGAATTCCGGCGCGACGTTGATGCAGCCATGGGTGACGCGGTTGTCGTCCGGGGTGGGCGTTGCCAGGCGCTCGGCGCGCTTCTCGGCCGGCACGCCCGTCGCCGTCGGGTGCATGGAAACCGCCGAATCGTAGTCCACCCACAACACCCGCCCGGCGTCGATCGACGGGCCGAAGCCGCCGACATAGCGGCCTGCGGGCGTGGTGCGGTCGCGCCCCGGAATCTCCCGAAGCGCCAGCCCGGCGACACCCGGGGCCGAATGGTCGCCGATCGCCGAGCCGAACAGCCCCGGCGCCGCGCCACGCAGCCGTCCGTCGCCATCGAATACCAGGATCTGCGCGGCGGCCTTGTCCATGATCGCGAACGGATAGCCTTCGCTATCGCGGCTGGCGACCACCCAACCGGCCAGTTCGGTCACCGTGTCGGAGACCTTCTGGTCCGGAGGAAGCAGGTCGACGGCAGCCGCCGGCTGCGCGACTGCGTCCTTGGCGTTGGCCACGCCAGGGCACGCAAACGCCAGCGCGAGGGCCAACGCAAGCGGCGCGCCCCGGATGGCAAGGTGTGTGCGCATATTGATGGGATGTTCCCCGCAAACAAGAAGCAAAGAAGAAAAGACCGGTGGCCAGCGACGGCCACCGGATCTTGGGTTCAACCTGTCGCTACCGGACAGCGCAAGCGCGATTAACCGCGCGGTACGCGGCGCGGTGCCGATTCAAGCTTCTGGACGCGGCCTTCGATCTGGTCCAGGCGCTGGTTGGCCTGCTGTGCGGACTGATTGGCGGATTCGGCACTCTGGGCGGCGTTCTGCACCTTCGCGTCGAGCTGGTCGAGTCGTGAGTTGATCGTTGCGAACTCGTCTTTGTAGGTGGCGCAACCGGCAAAGGTGACGGTGGCGACGATCGCCACGCCGAGCGCCCGCGCGGTCGCCAGATTTTGCTTGGTCAGAAACATTCCACTACTCCTCTTATCCCGGAAATATGGCGGCTTTTCTGCCGAAGTCATGATGACGTTTCAATGCGTTGACAGATTGTGAAGACGTGCACGCGCGTCGCACGCAACGTCCGCTCCGTGCCGGAACGGTCACCTGCCATTCGATTCAAGAAAAAACACGGTGCGAATCAGCGGCTTCTGCATAATCGGCCACGGCGGCGCCCTTGCCGCCCGTGCCCCCGCCCGCATTCGCGCCGCTTGCGCCTGCCCAGGAGAAACCGTGAAGAAGCTCTGGTGGATCGTCCCGCTGCTGCTCCTGCTCGCGCTCGGTGCCTACGTCGTCGCCGGGCCATATCTCGCCATCCGGGGCATCAGCCAGGCCATCGAGCAGCGCGATACCGCCGCCCTTGAACGCCACGTCGATTTTCCGCGCCTGCGCGCCAACCTCAAGGCGCAGCTCGACGACTACGTCGTGCGCCGCGCCGGCATCGACGCTCAATCCAGCCTGCTGGGGGGCATCGCGCTGCAGCTGGCGGGCGGCGTCACCGGCGCGGCCGTGGATACGATGGTCACGCCGCTGGGCATCGGCGCACTCCTGCAGGGACACCAGCTCTGGAAACGCGCCAGCGGCGAGACCGTCGATGGCGACACCTGGTCGCCGCCGATGCCGGCGCGGCCACTCAAGGATGCCCGCAAGCACTTCGAGTCCACCTCGCGCTTCACCGCCACCGTGCTGATGGACAACGGCGACCCGGTGGTCTTCGTGCTCGATCGCCAGGGCCTGCGCTGGCGCCTGACCGATATCCGCCTGCCACTGACCCGCGCATCGCCCTGAGCGCACGCGCTGGTCATTCTTTCGCCAACCCGTCGAAGCGCCTGCTGCCGCAAGGGCTGGCGAAGGTTATCCACATGTTGGCCCACTGCACATCCACATGTGATGTGGACAACCGCTCAGCGCTGCGCCCAGGCCCGGGCCAGGCGCCGCACACCGCCGCGCAGCTGCCAGCGCGCGGATCGCCCCAAAGTCCGTAGCCAACCCGAAGGCGGCGGCGGCTTCGGCGTGCCGCGCCAGGCGAACGCCACCTCGTTGCTCATGCCCGGCTCCGGCAGCAGCAGGCTCTGCCCGTCGAATGCCTGGCACAGCCGCGCCTGGTGCGCGCGCAGGTCGGTGTCATACAGGTTGCTCGCCATCACCCCCGCCGGTGCCAGCGCATCGCGGCACAGCGCGTAGAACGCCTGGCTGCCCATGTGCCCGGGAATGCCGCCGGCATCGTAGGCGTCCACCAGCAATACATCGAACGCACCAGGATGTCGTCGCAGCCAGTCCGCGCCGTCGCCGTGTGCCACCTGCAGACGCGCGTCGTCGGAAGGCACCCGGAAGGCGTCGCGCAGCGCCAGCACGCCGGCGTCGTTCTCCACGACATCGATCCGCAGCTGCGGAAAATGCCGGTGCAGGAACTTCACCTGCGCACCGCCGCCCAGCCCGACGATGCCGATGCGTCGCGGCGCCGGGTGCAGCCACAACGCAGCCAGCATGCTGCGCGTATAGCCCACCCACAACAGGTCAGGCGCCCAGCGCAGCATCCGTGTCTGTGTCACCGCGCCTTCGAACTGCAGCTCCAGGAACCGCCAGCTGCGGCGCAGGTAGGCGCCGGAACCGGCCGCGCGCTTCATTGCGGACGCGGGTCGTTGGCTACACCGTGCGGTACGTGACCGGCGGCGACATGCTGGTGCTGGCGGGCGCTGTCGATGTTGTGCTGCGAGTCGTCGAAGAAGATGTCGGCGCCGAACGCGGCCAGGAACGGGCCCTTGTGGCGCCCTCCCAGGAACAGCGCCTCGTCCAGGCGCACGCCCCATTCGCGCAGCGTGCGGATCACCCGCTCATGTGCCGGCGCCGAACGCGCGGTGACCAGCGCGGTGCGGATCGGCGAGGCCTCGCCGGCCGGGAAGGCCGCCTGCAGCGCGTGCAGGGCGGACAGGAAGTTGCGGAACGGCCCGCCGGTCAACGGCTCGCGCGCGTTCTCGCGCTCATGCCGGCCGAAGGCCTCCACGCCCTGCTCGCGCGAGATGCGCTCGCTTTCGTCGCCGAAGATCACCGCATCGCCGTCGAAGGCGATACGCAGCTGGCGGGCATGCGGGTCGGCATCGGCGTTGGCGGCTTCCACCACTTCGTCGCGCCCGCGCGGCAGGATGGTCGCCGCCGCTACACCGTGGGCGAGCGCCCGGCGCACCGATTCGGGGTTGGCGGACAGGAACAGGTCGGTGCCGAACGGCTTGACGTAGGGCCAGGTCGCCTCGCCGGAGGTGAAGGTGGCGCGGACGATGCCCAGGTCGTAATGCTGGATGGAATTGAAGATGCGCAGGCCGGTGTCGGCGGAGTTGCGCGACAACAGGATCACCTCGACCCGCGGCGTATCCAGCGGCGCGCCGGCGTTGAGCGCGAGCAGCTTGCGCACCACCGGGAAGGCCACGCCCGGGCGCAGGATGTCGTCCTCATGGTCGCGCTGGTAGGCGGCATAGGCTTCCACGCCTTCACGCTCGAACAGCGCGTGCCCCTCCTCCAGGTCGAACAGCGCGCGCGAGGTTACCGCGACGGTCAGCAGGCGGGGGGTGTTGTCGGCCATTGCTCAGCAGTTCGAAGGGGGAATGCCGGCACATTGTGCCGCAGTCGGCGCCGGGCGGCCGCCTCAGACCACGAACTGTTCGCTGAGGATGCGTTCTTCCAGGTTGTGCTCGGGGTCGAACAGCAGGGTGACGCGGTGCTCGCGCGATTCGCGGATGGTGACTTCGACCACGTCGCGGGTCTCGTGCGAGTCGGCGGTGACGCTGACCGGACGCTTGTACGGGTCCAGCACCTGCAGGCGCACTTCGGTGTCGGCCTTGAGGATGGCGCCCCGCCAGCGCCGCGGGCGGTACGGTGCGATCGGGGTCAGCGCCAGCGTGTGCGAGCCCAGCGGCAGGATCGGGCCGTGCGCGGAGTAGTTGTAGGCGGTGCTGCCGGCCGGCGTGGAGACCAGCACGCCATCGCCGATCAGTTCCTCGATGCGGGTCTGGCCGTTGAGGTCGATGCGCAGGTGCGCGGCCTGGCGGGTCTGGCGCAGCAGCGAGACCTCGTTGTAGGCCAGCGAGCCGGTGCTGGTGCCGGATTCGGTGAGCGCGAGCATTTCCAGCGGGCGCAGGTGGGCCGGTTCGGCGCGGGTGAGGCGCTCGATCAGGTCGTCGTCGCGAAACTGGTTCATCAGGAAGCCGATCGAGCCGAGCTTCATGCCGAACACCGGCTTGCCCGAGCTGCCATGGCGATGCAGGGTCTGCAGCATGAAGCCGTCGCCGCCAAGCGCGCACAGCACTTCGGCCTCGTCGATGGCGTGATCGCCATAGCGGGTCGCGAACTCGGCCCGCGCGCGTTGCGCGGCGTCAGTGTTGCTGGCAAGGAAAGCGATGCGGGGGGCTGCGCTCATCTTCGGCTCCGTGGATCGGGGGTCAGCATATACGAGCGGGTGTTTCCGGGTCTTTGGGCAGATGGTCGCGGACAGCAGGCGGGATCGGGTCCGCGTGCGGCGGCCGGGGCGCAGTGCCCATC
>DJAN01000232.1 GCA_002429615.1 Lysobacteraceae bacterium UBA6001 | reverse complement strand
GCCGCCCAGCGCGCCGAGGCGCTGCAGCAGCTCGCGTGCGGCGGCCAGTGCGCCGGGGGGCGGGGCATCGACGAAGCGCAGTGCATCCGAGCCCCAGGCCGCCAGTTCCAGGGCCAGCGACGCCAGCTCCACCTGCCCGATCTCCGCGCGTCGCTGCGCCTCCAGCCGTTGCGACTGCGGCCACAGCCGGTAGGCCCAGCCGGCAGCGACACGCCCCGCGCGTCCGGCGCGCTGGTCCGCCGATGCCTGCGAGACGGCACCGGTCTCCAGCCGCGAGAAGCCGCTGTTCGGATCGTAGGCCGGCTCGCGCGCCAGCCCCGCATCGACCACCACGCGCACGCCGGGCAGCGTCACCGAGGATTCGGCCACGTTGGTGGCCAGCACCACGCGGCGATGTCCTTCCGGATCGGGCTGCAGCACCCGCGTCTGCTGCTCCACCGGCAGCTCGCCATGCAGCGGCAGGACCTGCACCGCCGGGTCGAGCACGCTCTCCAATGCCGTCTGCACCCGGGCGATCTCGCGTTGGCCTGGCAGGAACACCAGCACGTCGCCGGGATGCTGCGCCAGCGCATGCTCCACGGCACGTCGCGCCTGCGGTTCGAGCGCTTCGTCGCGGCGCGGCGGGAAATGCGCGATCTCCACCGGGAAACCGCGTCCTTCGCTGCTGAGGCGTGGCGCATCGAGCAGGCGCGCGAGGCGCTCGCCGTCCAGCGTCGCCGACATCACCACGATGCGCAGGTCCTCGCGCAGCTGCGACTGCACGTCCAGCGCCAGCGCCAGGCCAAGATCACCGGCGAGGTGGCGCTCGTGGAATTCGTCGAACAGGATCGCGCCGACGCCTTCCAGCAGCGGGTCATCCTGGATCATGCGGGTCAGGATGCCCTCGGTCACGACCTCGATACGGGTGCGCGCACTGGTCCGGTTCTCGAAGCGGATGCGATAGCCGACCGTGCCACCGACGTCCTCGCCCAGCTGGCGAGCCATGAAGGTGGCGGCGCTGCGCGCGGCGACCCGGCGCGGCTCCAGCATCACGATGCGGCGCCCGTCCAGCCACGGCGCGTCGAGCAGCGCCAGCGGCACCTGGGTGGTCTTGCCGGCGCCGGGCGGCGCTTCCAGCACCAGCCGTGGGTGCCGCAGCAGGCTGTCGCGGATCGGCGCCAGCAGCGGGGAGATCGGGAAATCGGGGGTTGCCATCGTGACAAGGATAAAGCCCGCGCCCGCTACAATGCCGCGCTTTCGGATTCCGCTCCTGCCCATGCAACTGATCGACATTGGCGCCAACCTGACCCACGACTCGTTCGACCGCGACCGCGACGCCGTCCTGCAGCGCGCCCGCGAGGCGGGCGTCACCGCGATGGTGGTGACCGGTGCCAGCCGCGAGCACTCGCCGCTGGCGCTGGAACTGGCGCAGCGCCATCCGGGCTTCCTGTATGCCACCGCCGGCGTGCATCCGCACCACGCGGTGGAATACACCGAGGAGTGCGATGCCGAGATGCGCGCGCTGCTGGCGCATCCGGAGGTCGTGGCGGTGGGCGAATGCGGGCTGGACTACTTCCGCGATTTCTCGCCGCGCCCGGCGCAGCGTCGTGCGTTCGAGCGCCAGCTGCAGATCGCCGCCGACCTGGCCGATGCCGGCAACCCGAAGCCGCTGTTCCTCCACCAGCGCGACGCGCATGCCGATTTCCTGGCGGTGATGAAGCAGTTCGAAGGCCGCATCGGCGCGGCGGTGGTGCACTGCTTCACCGGCACGCGCGAGGAGATGTTCGATTACCTCGACCGCGACTGGTACATCGGCATCACCGGCTGGCTGTGCGACGAGCGCCGTGGCGCGCATCTGCGCGAGCTGGTGAAGCACATCCCCGCCGAGCGGCTGATGATCGAGACCGACGCGCCGTACCTGCTGCCGCGTACGCTCAAGCCGATGCCCAAGGATCGGCGCAACGAGCCGATGTTCCTGGCGCATATCGTCGAGGAACTGGCGCGCGACCGCGGTGAGGACGTGGCCACCAGCGCGGCGATCACCACCGCCGCCGCGCGCGCCTTCTTCCGCCTGCCGGGCTGAGCCGCGCGCCGCTCAGGCGGCGACCAGCTCCCAGCCTTCCGCATCGCGCAGCCGCAGGCCCGGCTGGCGCGCGCTCACCGTCAGCCGCAGGCCGCGTGCCCACGGCAGCTGCCGGCGCTCGGGAAACCAGCGGCGTTGGCGCTCGACCACGATCAGCAGACCCTGGTGGTCGCCCAGCGGTGCGAAGTCCGTCGAGGCTTCGCCGCCGAGCGGGCGGGCATCGAAATGGTTGGCGAGGCTGCGCATCACCGCGGCCACGTCCGCGCTCGGCAGGCCGACTTCGCTCAGGCACTGGATCTCCGCGCCGCTGAAGGGGCCGCCGCGCGGTGATGCGTCGTCGAGCGCGCGGCGGCCGATCAGTTCCAGCACCGCGCCGTCGGGCCCGGCGAAGTACACCGATTCGGATTGCCACGCGCCGTCCAGCCGGAAGCGCGCCTCGCCGAGCGGATCGCGCAGCAGCGGCGCGCGCGCGGACAGCCATTCCACCGCCGCGCCGAAGCGCGCATGCGGCACGTTGAACGCCAGGTGCAGGCAGCCGACCGCGCCGCTGGCCGGTACCAGTTCGATCTCGCTCCAGCCGGCGCGCACGCGCGTGCCTTGCAGCGGCAGCTCCAGCACGTCGCGGTAGAAGGCCGCGCTGGCGGCCGGGTCCAGGGAAGGCAACAGCAGGTGCAGCAGGCGCATGGCGGTGTCCGGACGAAACGAGGACGCCATTGGACGGCCTCAACCGAAGTTGAGGTCAAGGCACCTGCGGCGTGGCGTGCGCCAGCTCCCAGAGATGGCGCACCACCGGCGTGTTCGCGCGCGTGGCGGGATGGGTGGCCAGGGCCAGGCGCGCCAGTGGCACGCGGCCTTCGATGGGCAGGTAGCGCACGCCGGGCAGCTGCATCTGCGCGGTGGAGGCAGGCACCACCGAGACGCCGAGTTCGGCGGCGACGAGATTGACGATCGACGACATCTGCGGCGCCTCCTGGGTGATCTGCAGGCTGAAACCCGATTCGCGACACACCGAGAGGATCTCGTCGTACAGGCTGCTGCCGAAGCTGCGCGGGAACAGGATGAAAGGCTCGCCGGCGAGCGCGCGCAGCGGGGCGCGTTCGCGCTGCGCCAGCGGATGCGCGGCGGGCACGGCGATGAGCATGGGCTCGTCCGGGAAACGCATCAGGTCCAGCCCGGCCGGCAGCGCGGACGGCGTGTAGCGGATGAACGCCGCATCGAGCCGGCCGTTGCGCAGCGCATCCAGCAGCCCGGCGGTGTTGGTTTCCTCCAGCACCAGCTGCACCTGCGGCCATTGCCGGCGGAAATCGCGGATCAGGCGCGGCACGCGCGGGTTGAACGCGGCCGAGGCGGTGAAACCCAATCGCAGCCGGCCGGCCTCGCCACGGGCGATGCGGCGCGCGGTGTCGGCGGCGCGTTCCACGTCGGCCAGCACGCGGCGCACCTCGACCAGGAAGGCCTCGCCGGCTTCGGTCAGTTCAGCGCCGGCATGGGTTCGCCGGAACAGCGGCGTGCCCAGTTCGCGCTCCAGCGCCTGGATCTGCTGGCTCAGCGGTGGCTGGCCGATCCCCAGCCGGGCCGCGGCCCGGGTGAAGTTCGCCTCCTCGGCGACGGCCAGGAAATAGCGCAGGTGGCGCAGTTCCATCATATGCACCAGATATGGAGACCGCCTGCATCATATATTGGACAGGGGGTCGGGCGGGGCGAACAATGGCGCCACTCCACCGATCCGCGCTGTCGTGAACACCTCCGCTCCCGCCGTGGCCCGCCCCGGCGACCTCCCCACCGCCACCCTGCTGCGCATCCGCATCGCGCTGTTCCTGGCTGGTTTCGCGACCTTCTCGCTGCTGTACAGCGTGCAGCCGCTGCTGCCCGAATTCGCGCGCACCTTCCATGTGGGCGCGGCGGCCAGCTCGCTGCCACTGTCGCTGGCGACCGGTGCGCTGGCGATCGCGATCTTCTGCGCGGGCGCGGTCTCGGAGAACCTCGGCCGGCGCGGCCTGATGTTCTGTTCGATCGCGCTGGCCGCGGTGCTCAACATCGTTGCTGCCTGGCTGCCGCATTGGGGCTCGCTGGTGGCGGTGCGCACGCTCTCCGGGCTGGCGCTGGGCGGCGTGCCGGCGGTGGCGATGGTGTACCTGGCCGAAGAGCTGCCGGCCACCCGGCTGGGCGCGGCCACCGGCCTGTATGTCGCCGGCAACGCCTTCGGCGGCATGACCGGGCGCATCGCCATGAGCGTGCTCACCGACCACTTCGGCTGGCGCACCGCGCTGACCGCGCTGAGCGTGGTCGACCTGCTGTGCGCGGTCGGCTTCGTGCTGCTGCTGCCGCCCTCGCGCAACTTCCTGCGCCGCCATGGCGTCAACCTCGGCTTCCACCTGCGCGCCTGGGGCGGGCACCTGCGCGACCGCCACCTGCCGTGGCTGTTCTCGCTGCCGTTCCTGCTGATGGGCTGCTTCGTGAGCGTCTACAACTACGCCGGCTTCCGCCTCGGCGGCCCGGAGTTCGGGCTGAGCCAGAGCCAGATCGGCCTGATCTTCGGCGCGTATGTGTTCGGCATCGTCAGTTCTTCCATCGCCGGTTCGGCCTCGGACCGCTTCGGTCGCGGCCCGGTGGTGCAGGCCGGCGTGGTGTGCGCCATCGCCGGCGTGCTGCTGACGCTGGCGCATGTGCTGGCGCTGGTGATCCTCGGCGTGGTGGTGCTCACCATCGGCTTCTTCATCGCGCACTCGGCGGCCAGTGCCTGGGTGGGCCGCCTGGGCGGCGAACATCGCAGCCATGCGGCCTCGCTGTACCTGCTGGCGTACTACGTCGGCGCGAGCCTGATCGGTTCGGTGAGCGGCAGCTTCTGGCAGTGGGGCGGCTGGAACGCGCTGGCTGCGTTCTGCCTGGCGCTGCTGCTGGTGGCGCAGTTCGCCGCGCATGTCCTGCGTCGCGGTGCGCGCGACGCACTGCCCGCGCCGGCCCGCCACGACGTGCGTGCGGGCGCCACGTCCACCCGCGGGGCCTGAGCATGCGCATCGACCGCCTGGACCACCTGGTGCTCACCGTCGCCGATGTGCAGGCCACCTGCGACTTCTACCAGCGCGTGCTGGGCATGGAGGTCGTCACCTTCGGCGAAGGGCGCAAGGCGCTGGCGTTCGGCTGGCAGAAGATCAACCTGCACGCGGCGGGTCGCGAATTCGAACCCAAGGCGCGGCAGCCCACGCCGGGCTCGGCGGATCTGTGCCTGGTCACCGGCATGCCCCTGGCGCAGGCGCAGGCGGAAATCGAGGCCTGCGGCGTGGTCATCGAGGAAGGCCCGGTGCCGCGTACCGGCGCGCGCGGGCAGATCCTGTCGATCTACTTCCGCGACCCCGACGGCAACCTGATCGAAGTCAGCAACTACGTCTGAGCCGTGCTTGTGCCGGCGCGGTGCCGGCCTCATCTGCAGGGCATGACTTCTCCTGATGCCCTGCGCGAATTCATCGAACGCCACCAGCGCCTGTTCGTGCTGACCGGTGCCGGTTGCAGCACCGCTTCCGGCATTCCGGATTACCGCGATGCCGACGGCGGCTGGAAGCGCGCGCAGCCGGTGACCTACCAGGCCTTCATGGGCGAGGCGGCCACGCGCCGGCGCTACTGGGCGCGCAGCCTGGTGGGCTGGCGCCACTTCGGACAGGCGCGACCGAATGGCACCCACCACGCGCTGGCCGCGCTGGAGGCGCAGGGACGCCTGGGGGTGCTGCTGACCCAGAACGTCGATGGCCTGCACCAGGCGGCGGGTAGCCGGCACGTGATCGACCTGCATGGCCGCCTCGACCAGGTGCGCTGCATGGGCTGCGAAGCGCGCCTGCCGCGTGTCGAATTCCAGCGTGCATTGGAAACCCACAATCCCGGCTGGGCGACGCTCGACGCCAGCCAGGCCCCGGACGGCGATGCCGATCTGGAACAGGCCTCGTTCGATGACTTCGTGGTGCCCACCTGCCCGCACTGCGGCGGCATGCTCAAGCCGGACGTGGTGTTCTTCGGCGAGAACGTGCCGCGCCCGCGCGTGGCCGATGCACAGGCCGCGCTCGAACAGGCCGATGCCGTACTCGTGGTCGGTTCCTCGCTGATGGTGTACTCCGGCTTCCGCTTCGTGCAGGCCGCCGCGCGCGCCGGCCTGCCGGTCGCCGCGCTCAATCGCGGGCGCACCCGCGCCGACGACCTGCTGAGCCTCAAGGTCGAACACGATTGCGCCGCCGCACTGGCCTTCCTGCACGCTCCGGCGCAGGGCGCGACGCAGTGATCCAGCCGCGCGGTTGATCGCGCGCGGCGGCGGCGCTGCAATGGCGCATTGGCCGCCACCCCCACGGTGGCCCGCATCGGAGTAACCGTTTGAGCGCTCTTTTCTCACCGCTGGCGCTGGGCCCGCTCACGCTCGCCAACCGCATCGTCATCGCCCCCATGTGCCAGTACTCGGCCGAGGATGGCCGCGCCACCGACTGGCATCGCATCCACCTTGGCACGCTGTCACAGTCCGGCGCGGGCCTGCTGATCCTCGAAGCGGCGGCAGTGGAAGCGCGTGGGCGCATCACTTACGCCGACCTCGGCCTCTACGACGAGGCCTGCGAAGCCGCGCTGGCCGATGTGCTGGCATCGGTGCGGCGATGGTCGCCGATGCCGCTGGGCATCCAGCTCGCGCATGCCGGTCGCAAGGCATCCACCGAGAAGCCGTGGGACGGCGGTGGCCCCATCGCCGCCGATGCACCGAATGGCTGGGTCACCGCGTCGGCGTCGGCGTTGCCGTTCGACGCCGGCTACTCGACACCGGTGGCGCTGGACACCGCCGCCATCGATGCCGTCATCGAGGCCTTCGCCGATGCCGCGCGTCGTGCCGAGCGCATTGGACTGGAACTCATCGAGATCCACGCCGCGCATGGTTACCTGCTGCACCAGTTCCTCTCGCCGCTGTCCAACCAGCGCGACGACGCCTACGGCGGTTCGCTGGAGAACCGCATGCGCCTGACCCTGCGCGTGCTCGACGCGGTGCGCGCGGCGGTCTCGCCGTCGATGGCAGTGGGCGTGCGGATTTCCGCCACCGACTGGGTCGAGGGCGGCTGGGATGTCGCGCAGAGCATCGCGCTGTCGCGCGCGCTGGCGGCGCATGGCGCCGCGTATGTGCACGTTTCCAGCGGTGGCCTGGATCCGCGCCAGCAGATCACGCTGGGCCCGGGCTACCAGGTGCCGATGGCCGAGGCGATCCGTTCCGAAGTGGACATTCCGGTGATCGGCGTCGGCCTGATCACCGAGCCCGCGCAGGCCGAGGCGATCCTCGCCGAGGGCCGCGCCGATGCCATCGCGCTGGCGCGCGGCATCCTCTATGACCCGCGTTGGCCGTGGCATGCCGCCGCCGCGCTCGGCGCGCAGCTGCAACCCGCGCCGCAGTACCTGCGCTGCGAACCACGCCAGGCGCGTGGCCTGTTTGCCGCGCCCAACGCGTAGCCGATAGCGACAACGACAGGGGAAACGATGGCGATCGGATTCATTGGACTGGGCGCGATGGGGACCGCGATGGCGACCAACCTGCTGCGCGGCGGACATGCGCTGTGGGTGTGGAACCGCGATCCGGCAAAAGCCGAGGCATTGGCGCGCGAACACGCCCATGCGGTGCCGGTGGCCTCGCCGGCGCGGGCCGCGCACGGCCAGGTGCTGTTCTCGATGCTGGCCGACGACGCCGCCACGCGGCAGGTGCTGCTGGAAGGCGGCGTGATCGACGCGCTGCCCGCCGGCAGCGTGCACGTCAACATGGCGACGATCTCGGTGGCACTGGCGCGCGAGCTCACCGTGCTGCACGCCGAACGTGGCGTGGCGTATCTCGCCGTGCCGGTGCTGGGCCGCCCGGACGTGGCCGCGCGTGGCCAGCTCAACCTGCTGGCCGCGGGCGATGCGCTGGCATTGGCGCGCGTGCAGCCGCTGCTCGACCTGCTCGGCCAGCGTACCTGGGCATTCGGCAGCGAGCCGGCGCAGGCCAACGCGGCCAAGCTGGCCGCCAACCTGTGCATCGCCAGCGCGATCGGCACCATGGCCGAGGGCGCGGCGCTGGTCCGTGGCCATGGCGTCGCGCCGGCGCAGTGGCTGGAGCTGTTGTGGAGCACGGCGTTCGCCGCCCCTGTCTACCAGGGCTATGGCCGCCTGATGGCCGAGCGGCGCTACCAGCCGGCGGGCTTCAGCAGTGTGCTCGGCCGCAAGGACCTGGACCTGGCGCTGCAGGCCGCCCAGGCGCAACGCGTGCCGATGCCATTGGCCGAGGTGCTGCGCGCCGAGCTGGACCAGGCCATCGCCGCCGGCGAAGGCGACTGCGACTGGGCGGTGCTGGCGGAAGTCGCCGCGCGCCGCGCCGGACAGGCCTGAGTGCCCGGGCGCAAGGTTGCGCCTGCAAGTGTCGCGGCGCGGCGAGCGTGCTGGCTATGATCGGCCGATGCGCCCCGACTACATCCTCACCCTGTCCTGCCCCGATCGCACCGGCATCGTCTACCGGGTGACCGGCCTGTTGTTCGAGCTGGGCTGCAACATCCTCGATGCGCAGCAGTTCGGTGACGAGGACAGCGGGCGTTTCTTCCTGCGCGTGCATTTCGACAGCGACGCGGCGCTAGCGCCGCCACGCCTGCGCGCGGCCATCGACGTGCTCGCCATCGACTTCGGCATGGAGTGGCACCTGCACGATGCGCGTCGCCGCGCGCGGCTGCTGGTGCTGGTGAGTCGCCAGGGCCATTGCCTCAACGATCTGCTGTTCCGCGCGCACAGCCGCCAGCTGCCGGTGGACATCGCCGCGATCGCGTCCAACCACGAGGATTTCGCGCCACTGGCCGCGTCCTACGCGGTGCCCTTCCATCACCTGCCGGTGAATGCGGGCAACCGCGTCGCGCAGGAAGCCGAGCTGCAGGCGTTGGCGACGCGGGAGCGTGTCGACCTGGTGGTGCTGGCGCGCTACATGCAGATCCTGTCGCCGGCGTTGTGCCTGGCCTGGGCTGGCCGTGCGATCAACATCCACCACAGCTTCCTGCCGAGCTTCAAGGGCGCGCAGCCGTATCACCAGGCGCACGCCCGCGGGGTCAAGATCATCGGTGCCACCGCGCATTACGTTACGCCGGACCTGGACGAAGGCCCGATCATCGAGCAGGACGTGGCACGGGTGGACCACGCCATGAGCCCGCGCGAACTGGTGCGGCTGGGCAGCGACGTCGAGTCGCTGGTGCTGGCGCGCGCGGTGCGCCGCCACGTCGAGCATCGCATCCTGCTCAACGGCCACCGCACGGTGGTGTTCCGCTAGTCAGTCGATGCGGATGCCCGCGCGTTCGAGCGCGATGCGCGTATCACCATCATTGGCCGCATCCACCGGCCGGGTCAGCGCCCACAGGAAGCGCACGCGCAGGCCGGCGGCGGCCGCGTCCTGGGCGCTCCACAGCACGCAGTAATCACGCGCCAGGCCGCAGACGTGGACTTCGCTGATACCGCGTTCGCGCAGCCAGCCGGCCAATCCGGTCGCCGGGCGTTCGCCGCCCGGCCCATGGTTCTCGCGGAACGCGCTGTAGGAATCGACCTGCGCGCGGGTGCCCTTGCGCAGGATCAGGTCGGCCCGGTCCCAGTCCACGCCGGGATGCAGGGCCGCGCCCGGCGTGCCCTGCACGCAGTGATCCGGCCACAGCGTCTGCGGGTGGCCGTGCAGCGATATCTGCGCGAACGGCGCGCGGCCCGGATGCTGGCTGGCGAACGAAGCATGCGTGGACGGGTGCCAGTCCTGCGTGGCGACCACCGTGGCGTAGCGGCGCGCATGCAGCAGCGCGGCGATCGGCGCGACGATGGCGTCACCGTCGGCGCAGGGCAGCGCGCCACCGGGCATGAAATCGGGTTGCAGGTCGATCACCAGCAGGGCGATATCGGGAGGCAGCTGAGGCATGGCGAGCCGGTCGGGCGGGGGATTCCAGCGTACCTGCGTTCATCGCCGCGCGCGTGTCCGGCGCGGGCAGATCGCGTCAAGCTGACGCAGGTGCCGAAGGCGGATCGGCTCAGTGCGCTCCGGGCGGGGGATCGTCGGTCTCCAGTTCGTCATCGCGGCACGGCGAGGCGATGCCGCGGCCGCGCGCGTTGCGGTCGCGGGCCTTCGTCGCCAGCGCTTCGTAGCGTTGGCGAATGCGCTCCAGCTGCTTCTCGTCCAGCTCTTCCATGTTGAGCAGCAGGTTGTCGGCGGCATGCGTGGCGCGGATCAGCTCATCGAGCTTGAGGTGCAGCGCGGCGGTGTCCGAGTTCTGCGTGTGCTGGATCAGGAACACCATCAGGAAGGTGATGATGGTGGTACCGGTATTGATGACCAGCTGCCAGGTGTCGTTGAAGCTGAAGATCGGGCCGCTGATGCCCCAGACCACCACGATGCCCAGCGCGCCGGCGAACACCCACGGCGAGCCCGCCGCGGCCGAGGCCTTCTTGGCGAGGCTGTTGAAAAGCTTGCGAATACCCATGGATGCCGCTCCGGCGAAGGCGCACGCGCGCCGCGGCAGCACTGTGGCGAGGAGGGCATCCACGGCGCGTCAAGGCGCGCCGGCGTGCTACTGCTGGGTCGGCGTGGCCGGTGGCGTGGCCGGCATCGCCTCGACCTGGATGCCTTGGACCGTTTCGCTCAGTGCGATGATTTCTTGCGCCGTCATGCCATTGACGCGTTCGCGGATGCGGGTGATGGAGGGGTTGCTGGCGCCCGGTGTGTTCAGCATCTCGTAGGCGCTGTTGATGCCCTCCATGTTGAGCTTCAGGACGGCCAGCGCCAGCGCCATCTTGCCTTCGGACGACAGGCCGCGGGCCATCTTGGTGTAGCTGGCCTGCGCGGATTCGTCGGAGGTGCCGTCGATGCGCAACGGTTCACGGCCGAAAGCGCCGTGGGTGCACAACAGCAGGAAGGCGGCGAACACGGCCGCGATGATCTTTCTGGACATTCCCTATCTCCGGTTCGGCCGGCTTGGCCCTGGCCGATCTTGCCACGGAATGCGCGCGCGCTCAGCCCGGTGTCCAGCGCCGCGCCGGGTCGCGCTTGAGCTGCTTGATGTACTGGACCCGCCGCAGCCGCAGCGCCGACCAGTCCGCGTCGATCGCCACCATCCGCACCGGCTCCAGGCCAAGCTCGCCGGCACGGTCCCAGCCGCTGTCGCGGTTGAATTCGCAGCGATACCGCCGCGAGGTCTGCTTGGGATAGGCGATCCACAGCACTGCATCACCGGGGCAGTGGTGGGCCAGGGCCTGCAGGCGCTCGTCGAGCTCGGCCTGGGTGATGGCGAAGGCGAGGCCGAATCCCGCCTCACCCGCGGCTTGCTCGCGCGGCGCCGGGGCCGGCCACGGTGAAAACAGGTCGCGCACGTCGTCCGGTACGCCCAGCCACAGCGCCGGCGTGCCGGCGCGCAGGTTGAGCTTGCGCAGCAGCTGGGCCAGCGCGGCCTGGCCGTCGTCCGGATC
>DJAN01000038.1:5405-5601 GCA_002429615.1 Lysobacteraceae bacterium UBA6001 | reverse complement strand
GCCAGCGCCGCGGGCGTGGAGAGCGTGGCGGTGGGCACCGGTGCGCAGGCCACCGTCGAGGACAGCGTCGCCCTCGGCAGCAACGCCCGGGCGAGTGCGGCCGGCAGCGTGGCGATCGGCGCCGATGCGGTGGCCGACCGTGCCAACACCGTCTCGGTGGGGCGCGACGGCGGCGAGCGCCAGGTCACCCACGTCG
>DJAN01000038.1:924-5168 GCA_002429615.1 Lysobacteraceae bacterium UBA6001 | reverse complement strand
ACGTCGCCGCCGGCACCGCGGCCACCGATGCGGTCAACGTGCGGCAGATGCAGGAACAGGCCGCCGACACCCTGCAGCAGGCCAATACCTATACCGACCAGCGGGTGGGGGACGTGGTGTCGATCCCGATGCAGGAGATCGACTCGCTGCGCGGGGAGATGGAAGACCGCTTCCGCACCGTCAACAAGACCATCAACCGCCAGGGCGCGATGAACGCGGCGATGGTGCACATGGCCAGCGGCGCGGCCAACGTGCAGACCGACAACCGGGTGGCGGTGGGAGCGGGCTGGTCGGAGGGCGAGCAGGCGCTGTCGGTGGGTTACCAGCGCAAGCTGCGGCCGAACGTGTCGGTGTCGATGGGGGCCGCGTTCAGCGGCAGCGAGCAGTCGGCCGGCGTCGGCGTGGGCATCGGCTGGTAGGGCGTGGCCGGGCATCCGCCCGACCCCACGCCGGGCCGGCCGGGGGCGGCCGGCGGGGGCGGTGCTGTTAAGATGGGGCATCGGGCTGCCCCAGCGGCAGCACCCTCCGGCCGGCCCGGCTTCCCGCCCGCGGCCCGCCACGCCCCAATCGCTTCATTCAGACGGAAACGCTATGGCCCGCGGCATCAACAAAGTCATCCTCGTCGGCAATCTCGGCAACGACCCCGAGGTCAAGTACACCCAGAGCGGCATGGCCGTGACCCGTTGCAGCCTGGCCACCACCAGCGTGCGCAAGGACCGCGACGGCAACCAGCAGGAGCGCACCGAATGGCACCGCGTGGTGTTCTTCGGCAAGCTCGGCGAGATCGCCGGCGAATACCTGCGCAAGGGCAGCTCGGTCTACGTCGAGGGCTCGATCCGCTACGACAAGTACACCGGCCAGGACGGCGTGGAGAAGTACTCCACCGATATCGTCGCCGACGAGATGCAGATGCTGGGTGGCCGCGGTGAAGGCGGTGGTGGCGGTGGTGCCGGCATGGGCGGCGATCGCCCGCAGCGCCAGTCCGCGCCGCGCCAGGAATACGCCCCGCGCCGCCAGGCACCGGCCCCGCAGCAGTCCGCGCCGCCGATGGACGATTTCGCCGACGACGACATTCCGTTCTGAGGCCGATGCTTCGGACGCGCTAATGACGTACACCCCCGGATGCGAATCCGGGGGTGTTCTTTTATGGAGATTCGGAACGTATGAACACGCCCGCTCCCCTCTGGCCGCCCCTGCTCGCGGCACTGTTGGTCGGCGTGCTGGTGGCGCTGTGGTCGATGCAGGCCCCCGAGGGCAGTGAGGCGCTGATCATCGCGCTGGTCGGCCTGGCTGCCCTGGGTTACAGCGGCTATGCGCTGCTGCGTTATCGCAGCAGCGCCTTTCCCCGCCTGCGCAAGCTGTGGTGGGAGATCGTGAAAGGCGTGTTCTGAGCCGCGCGCCCGTGGCTCAGCCCGCCTGCCCCAACCGCACCTGCAGGCTGTGGATCTGCGCATCGCTCAGCCCGATCGTCTTCAGGTAACCCTTCGCGCCGCGAGCGGCGGTAGCCGTTAAGACGCCGGCTGCCGTCAGTCGCGCGCGATCGCAGCCATCAGGTGCTTTTCCAGATCGACATAACCGTCCTGCGCCACATCGAACACGACCTTGTGGATCGTGCCGCCGGTGAAATCGAAGCGCGGCTTATAGAGGCTGGAGACCGCATCGCCGCTGTCATACCCGATGCAGAGGCCCTCGCCGCACAGCGAGAACCGCATCTGGGTGCGGATCGCGCCGCTGGCAACGGTCTGGTCGTCGACATGCAAGGTGGCAGTGCCAAGCGTTTCGTGATGCTCGCCGGCCCCTTCCTTGGCGAAGTCCACGCCGACGATGTGCCGCCCCGAGGTCGGGACGGGCGCGGACAATCGTTGCTCCGGTGGCAGGCCGAGGAAGTTGTAGACGTAGTGCAGGGTGCCGTCCTTCACGAACAGGGCATGCCCGCCGAAGCGCGACCCGTGCGCGAAGATCACGCCCTGCGTTTTGTCGGTGAAGTCGACATCGGCCAGCACCTTGAACGATGCCTGGTGCGTATTGGCCGCCGATTGCTCGGGGACGGCAGAGGTTCCCGGGTAGTAGGTGTATTTTCCGCCCGGCTGCAACGGCTCCTGGTACAGCAGTCCGCCGCCCACCAGTTCGCTGACCAGCAGGTCATTGAGGGGCAGCACGTTGTACTTCCGGGCCTCCTCGAACCACAGCCCGACCAGTTCCTTGACCTTGTCCGGATGTTCGGCGGCCAGGTCGTGCGCCTCGGAGCGGTCCGCGTCGACGTGGTACAGCTCCCAGTTGTCCTGGTCGTACCTGCCCAGGCCCGGCTGCGAGCCGTGCGTGGCCGCCACTTTCCAACCGTCCTGCCAGAGCCCGCGGGTGCCCGTGCACTCGTGGTACTGGATCCGCTTGGTGGTCGGCGCATCGCCCTGGTCGAAGGAATAGCGCATCGATACACCCGGCAGCGGGGTCTGCTCGGCGCCATCGACTACCTTGGGCATCTCGATCCCGCAACATTCGAGGATCGTCGGCACCACGTCCACCACGTGGTGATACTGGTGGCGCACCTCGCCCTTGGCACGGATGCCTTTTGGCCAGTGCACCACCATCGGCGCGTTGGTGCCGCCGCAGTATTCACCGTAGCGCTTGAACATCTTGAACGGCGTGGAGAACGCGCAGGCCCAGCCGGTCGGGTAGTGGCCGTAGGTGTCGGGCCCACCAAGCTTGTCGATCATCCGCAGGTTGTCCTCGACGGTGACCGGCCAGCTGTTGAAGAAGGTGTTTTCGTTGAAGGTGCCGTTCGGCGTGCCCTCTGCCGAAGCGCCGTTGTCGGCGCAGTAGAAGATGATCGTGTTGTCGAGCTGTCCGGATTCTTCGAGGTAGTCGATCACCCGGCCGACCTGCACGTCCGTATATTCCGAGAAGCCGGCATAGGCCTCGGCCATCCGGCAGAACAACCGCTTCTCCTCGGCGTCGAGCGTGTCCCAAGGGCGGACCTTGTCACCCGGCGAATAGGTGCCTTCCGGCATTGGGTTGATCGGCGTGAGCGCGGTGCCCGCCGGCAACACGCCCTGTTCGACCATCCGCGCCAGCACCCATTCGCGATATGCCTCGTAGCCGTCGTCGAACTTGCCCTTGTACTTGTCGATGTACTCCTGCGGCGCCTGGTGCGGGGCGTGGTTCGCGCCAGGGCACAGCCACATGAACCAGGGCTTCTCAGGCGCCACCTGCTTGATGTCGCGGATGTACGTGAGCGCCTTGTCGGCCAGGTCGCGGGAGAGGTGATACCCCGCTTCAGGCGGGTAGGGCTGGTCGACCTGGTGGTTGTCCTCGATCAGGTCCGGGTACCACTGGTCGGTCTCGCCGCCCAGGAAGCCATAGAAGCGGTCGAAGCCCAGGCCGAGCGGCCAGCGTTCTCGCGAGGCGCCCATGTGGAACTCGTCCACCGGCGTGTTGTGGTTCTTGCCGACCCACAAGGTGCTGTACCCGGCGCGGCGCATCACCCGGGCGATCGGCGCGCATTCCTCCGGGATGTGCGAGCTGTAACCGGGAAACCCGGTCGCGCCCTCGGAAATCTGGCCGAAGCCGTTCTCGTGGTTGTTGTGCCCGGTCAGAAAGCACGATCGCGTCGGCGCGCACAGCGCGACCGTATGCCACTGCGAGTACCGCAGTCCGTTGTCGGATAGCCGCTGAAGCGTCGGCATATGGATACGGCCGCCGAAAGGAGACCATGCCGCCAGACCGGTATCGTCGTAGAGGATGATCAGGACATTGGGCGAGCCCGGCTTGGCGTTCGGCGGGATAACCGAGGCCCAGTCCGGCTTGGAATCGCGGATGTCGAGTTCGATAACGCCGTTGAAGGGCTTGGGCATGTCGTACTCCTGACATTTGATAGTGCTGCGCGCGGGTCGCGTCATGTGACCCATGTCCATCGCCGCAGTGACGGACGGGTAGGCCAATCGGTCTGGTCTTGCTGCGAACTCACTACTTCCATCTTTGTCGCGAACGTCCGGCCCGCGCTACAGAAATTCAGCCGGCCAAGTCTCAGTAAAACTACTTACTACTTTGTACCGGCATGGCTTCGGTTCGCTGCCGGGAGGGCCAAAAAAAGTCCCGGGTGACCGGGACTTTTTCTATCCAACGATATCCGGTGATAGCTCAGCCCGCCTGCCCCAGCCGTACCTGCAGGCTGCGGATCTGCGCATCGCTCAGCCCGATCGTCTTCAGGTAGCCCTTCGCGCCACCGTACTGCTTGGTCAGCGCGG
>DJAN01000038.1:0-751 GCA_002429615.1 Lysobacteraceae bacterium UBA6001 | reverse complement strand
TACTGCTTGGTCAGCGCGGCCAGGAACATCTCCATGTTCTCCGGCGCGGTCCCCGCCATGCCGGCCATCTTGCGGGCGATTTCCGGGTGCTGCCTGATCATCTCCATGATCTGCGCGTTCATCGCGCTGTCCTTCGGCTGGCCTTCCAGGTAATGCGCCGAGATCGCGTAGTTGTGCACGATCTGCTCGTGCGAGACGCCGGCCAGGTCCAGCAGCAGCGCGGCGATCATGCCGGTGCGGTCCTTGCCCGCCGTGCAGTGGAACAGCACGGTGCCGTCGCGCTGCGCGGCGATGCGCTCGAACACCTGCTTGAACTGCGGTTGGTTGCTGCCCAGCCACTGCGTGTAGGCCGCGCCAAGCGAATCCGGGAAGCTGGTCATCATCTTCTGCATGTCCATCTTCTCGGTGCCCATCAGCGAGATGCGCTGGTAGTCGAAGCGGGCATCGTCGGCGAGCAGGTCGTGCGACTGCGCTTCCTCGTCGGCGGTGCGCAGGTCGATGTCCAGCGTCACGCCGGCCTTGGCGAGCGCATCGCGGTCGGCGGCGGTGAGGCGGCCGAGGTCGGCGGTGCGGATGAAGGCCGAGGCCGGGATCGGCCCGTGCGTGCCTTCCAGGCCGGCGAAGCTGCGCACGTTCCAGGCGCCTTCGAGCGGAATCACGCGCTGCGCGTCAGCGGCGACCGGCTGCACGTTGGGCGCCGCCGCCGGCTTGGCCGCGGGGGTGGCAGCGGCCTGCGGGGCGGAGATCGGAA
>DJAN01000137.1:616-17600 GCA_002429615.1 Lysobacteraceae bacterium UBA6001 | reverse complement strand
TCGGCTGGGGGTTTGTCTTTTCCGGCGTTCGGAAAATCTCGGACGTTGTGCAGGGCACTGCTGGCCCTCATATCGGCTAGCGGACACGGCGACAGCTGTGTTCGGCTCCCTTCCCGGCCTGGACTGCGCACATGCCTGAGTTGCCAGAAGTCGAAACCACGCTTCGTGGGCTGGAACCTCACCTGCTCCGTCGCCAGATTCATGGCGTGATCCTGCGCCGGCCGGATCTGCGGTGGCCGATCCCACCGGAAATTGAACGCGAACTGCCTGGCGCGAAGATCTCCGGACTGCGTCGTCGCGCCAAATACCTGTTGTTGGATACCGAGCGGAACGGCAGCGCGTTGCTGCACTTGGGCATGTCCGGCAGCCTGCGCGTCCTGCCGGGCGACACGCCACTGCGTGCGCACGACCATGTGGACATCAGCCTCGACAACGGCAGGCTGCTGCGCTTCAACGACCCGCGCCGTTTCGGCGCGCTGCTCTGGCAGGCGCCCGGCGAGGTTCACCCCCTGCTGTCCGAACTGGGGCCGGAACCGCTGTCGGACGACTTCGATGGCGATTACCTGTTCGCACGCAGCCGAGGCCGGCGCGCGCCGGTGAAGACTTTCCTGATGGACCAGTCCATCGTCGTGGGTGTGGGCAACATCTACGCGGCGGAGAGCCTGTTCAGGGCGGGCATCAATCCGCTCAAGGAAGCCGGCAAGGTCTCGCGCGATCGCTATATCCAGCTCGCTGGAGCGGTGAAGGAGATTCTGGCCCACGCCATTCAGCGAGGGGGAACGACCCTGCGCGACTTCATCAGCCCGGACGGCGCGCCGGGGTATTTCGAGCAGGAACTGCTGGTTTACGGCCGCGAAGGGGAGCCCTGTCGCAACTGCGGCAAGCCGCTCCGGCACGCCACGATAGGTCAGCGCGCCAGCGTGTGGTGCCCGCGCTGCCAGCGCTGAGGCCTTCACCCCGGCCGCGCGTTTCACCGCTATAGTCCGCGCCATCTACGGTGTAAGGACTGCACCATGCCTGAGTCGACGGACATCACCCTCTGGCTGGATTCCGCGCGCGCGGGCGACCGCGCCGCGCTGGATCGCGTCCTTGCCACGCTTTATCGCGAACTGCATGCGATGGCGCGGCGCCAGCTGGCTGGCCAGCAGAACCACACCCTCGACCCCACCTCGCTGGTGCACGAGTCCTACCTCAAGCTGCTGGGCGCCAGTGGCGGTGCCCGCTTCGATGACCGTGCCCACTTCTTTGCGTACGCGGCTTCGGCGATGCGCAGCGTGGTGGTGGACTATGCGCGCAATCGCCTGGCCCGAAAGCGGGGCGGGGACCTCAAGCGCGTTGCCGAGATTCCAGAAGACAGCGACAGCGGAGTACGCCTGGATGAAAACCTGCTCGCACTGGACGTCGCGCTGAACCGGTTGCATTCGGTGGACGAGCGTCTGGCCAAGGTCGTCGAGCTGCGTTACTTCGGTGGATTGTCCGAACAGGAGATCGCCGAGCTGATGCAGCGCTCCGAACGGAGCATCCGCCGCGACTGGCAGAAAGCGCGCATGTTGCTTCTGGCATCCATGCAGGAAGGTTGATGCCATGGACGCCAAGCGCTGGTCGCAGCTGTCGCCCCTGCTGGATGAACTGCTGGAGTTGGACGAGACACTCAGGGTGCGTCGTCTCCAGCAGCTCGCCGTCTCCCATCCCGACCTGGCCGCGGAGTTGGAGCGACTACTGGCGGTGGAAAAGCAGAGCGATGGCTTCATCGCCGAACCCCTGCTTGCGCATCACGACCAGCTGGCCCGGCAGGGCGACCGGGTCGGCGACTACCAGCTCCTGAAGCTTCTCGGCGAAGGCGGCATGGGCCAGGTCTGGCTGGCGGCCGACATGCGTCACCAGGGACCCCTGCATGTCGCGCTGAAGCTGCTGCGGCCGGATCTGGCCGACCCGAATTTGCGCGCCCGCTTCCTGCGCGAACGCGACACCCTGGCGCGGCTTTCGCACGCCCGCATTCCACGCCTGCACGATGCGGGCGGAGAGGGCGGAAACCAGCTGTATCTCGCGCTGGAATACGCCCCGGGCGAATCCATCGTCGAGCACTGCCAACGCAATGCCGCTTCGATCCGGCGCTGTGTCGATCTCTTCCTGCAGGTATGCGAAGCCCTGGAGCATGTGCACGCGCAGGGCATCGTCCATCGCGATGTGAAGCCATCCAACATCCTGGTCGATGCCTACGATCAGGTGCGCCTGCTCGACTTCGGTATCGCCCGGCACCGCGATGAACCGGATGAGCCTGTCATGGACGACGAAACGCGCGCGTTCACCCTCCACTACGCCGCACCGGAACAGATACGCGGGGAAGCCGTGGACACCACGGCGGACGTCTACTCCCTGGGCGTCGTGCTGTACGAACTGCTGACCGGCCAGAAGCCGTACCGCCTGCGAAGACAAAGCGATGCGGAATGGGAGCGCGCGGTATTGCGCGCCGAGGTGACATCGCCTTCGGTGATGTTGCAACGTCAGGTTCGGGGCCAGCATGGCGCACGCTTGGCTCGCCGCGCCGCGCATCTGCGGGGCGATCTGGACGCCATCGTGCTGAAAGCGCTGCAGAAGCCGGCCGACCTTCGCTACGGCAGCGTTTCCGCACTGGCCGCGGACCTGCGGCGCTGGCAGCATGGTGAGGCGGCCAGTGTTCGTCAGGCGCCACCGCCCCGCACATGGTTGCGCTGGTGGCGACGCGACCCGGTGCAGCCGCCCGCCGGTGCCTAGGCGACACACTTTGCGCGCCGCGCCGCCGCAGCGACAATAGGTGGGATCGCAGCGGAACGGCTACATGCGCGCACTCTCCAGACCTCATCTCCTGCTTGCCCTGGCCATCTGCACCGCGCCGGTATCGGCAGCCAAAGCACCCGCCGCCCTCGTGCTCGACAACGACACGGTACGGCTTGAAGCCACCCCGGCATTCGGTGGGCGCATCCTGTCCTGGCATCTGGCGGGCGAACCGAACGTGCTGAAGGTCGGCGAGGACGCGATCGCCGCGCAACCTCGTCCGAGCTGGTCCGCCACCGCAGGCGACATCCCCTATCTCGGCCATGACGTCTGGGTCGGTCCCCAGAGCCAATGGTGGCTGCATCAGGACGTGAACCCCGCACGTCGAGACGCGGCCGCGAACTGGCCGCCGGATCCGTATCTGTCATTGGCCACCACGCGGGTGCTTGCGCACGACGCGCGGCAGTTCGTGCTGACGGGCGTCGACAGTCCGGTCACCGGCGTGCGCCTGCGCAAGCAGGTCAGCCTGCTCGAAGGCGCGCCGCACTCCGTGCTGGTGGAAGCCGAAGCGCGCAACGTGCGCGCAACGCCGGTTTCGTGGGACCTGTGGTTCAACACCCGCGTCGCCGCGGACACCCGGGTATTCGTCCCCGTCCGCGATGCGGACAAAGACATCGACCTGCAACCCGCCACCGACGCCGGCACCACCCCGCCCAGGCATGTCTGGAATGCCGGTCTGTTCGTCCTCACCGCGCAGTCCGCGGACTCGCCGCTGATCCAGCGTGGCAAGTACCGCCTGCAGCCCTCGGCCGGCTGGATGGCGGGCTTTGTGGGCCACCAGGTGCTGTTGATCCGCTTCCAGCACCAGCCGCGTGAGCGCATCCATCCCGAGCAGGGGCAGATCGAGCTCTATCTCGACGCGCCGTCCTATGCGCGCGGCCAGGGCTTGATGGAGTTGGAAGTCCACGCGCCTTACCGCGAGCTGGCACCGGGCGAGCGCATGCACGCCGCCGAACGCTGGACGCTGCTGCGCTACGACGGGCCGGACGAGCTGCGTGCCCAGCGCGAGTTCCTGTGCCAACACGCGCAGCGCCTGCAGCTCGACGGCGCCTGCGCGCCCTGACCCCGCCGCATTCATCGGCCAGCCATCGGTTCCACAACGGGCTGGCTATGATGTGCGTTCTTTCCCCACCTGCCGCCGAACGGGCCCATGGAACGACGCCAATTCCTCAAGAACGCCGCCGCCGCACTGGCAGGTCTCGGCCTGCCGACGATTCCGGCCTGGGCGCTGGCCGCCGACGCGGTCGGCCTGCGCCGGCTGGGCGCGCCGCAGCCGTTCGACTTCGCCTGGCTGAAGGGGCAGGCGCGGGCGCTGGCCAACGCGCCCTACCAGACCCACAAGCGCGTGCTTCCCGGTCCGGTCGAGACGCTGACATGGGATCAGTACCAGTCGATCAGCTACCGGCAGGATCACGCCCTCTGGGCCGACAAGCCAGGTAACTTCCAGGCGAAGTTCTTCCACCTTGGCCTGTACTTCCATTCGCCGGTGCGGATGTTCGAGGTGCTGGACGGAAAGGCGCAGGAGCTGGCCTACGACCCGGCGTCTTTCGACTATGGCAAGAGCGGCCTGCAGGGCAAGGGGCTGCCGCGGGATCTCGGTTTCGCCGGCTTCCGCCTCAATACCCGCCAGGACACCAACCGCGACTTCGCCGCGTTCCTGGGCGCGAGCTATTTCCGCGCGGTCGGCGCCGAAGGCCAGTACGGCCAATCCGCACGCGGCCTGGCGATCGACACCGGCACGGGCAAGCCGGAGGAATTCCCGGACTTCATCGCCTACTACCTGGAAAAGCCGGCCGCCGATTCCAACACCGTCGTCGTCTACGGACTGCTGGATTCGCCCAGCGTGGCCGGTGCGTATCGCTTCGCGATCACCAACGGCGATGTCCTGATCATGGACATCGACAGCGCGCTGTATCCGCGCAAGGCCATCGAGCGTCTCGGCATCGCGCCGTGCACCAGCATGTACCAGACCGGCGAGAACGACCGCCGCATGGCCTGGGACTGGCGCCCGGAAATCCACGACACCGACGGCCTGTCGATGTGGACCGGCAGTGGCGAATGGATCTGGCGCCCGCTGGTGAATCCGCCGCAGCTGCGCTTCAACATGTTCGTCGACGAGAACCCGCGCGGCTTCGGTCTGCTCCAGCGCGACCGCAACTTCGACCACTACCAGGACGACGGCGTCTTCTACGAGAAGCGTCCGTGCCTGTGGGTCGAACCCAAGAATGGATGGGGCAAGGGCTCGGTGCAGCTGGTCGAGATCCCGACCGTGGACGAGACGTTCGACAACATCGTCGCGTTCTGGAATCCGGAGGCAAAGCCGCAGCCCGGGCAGGAACTGCTGGTCGGCTATCGTCTCTACTGGGGCGCGCATCCGCCGGCGAAGTCATCGCTGGCGCTGTGCGTGGCCACGCGCACGGGCCTGGGCGGCGTGATCGGGCAAAAGCGCGACCACTTCTCCTGGCGCTTCGCGGTGGACTTTGCCGGTGGGGAACTCGCGGCGCTGGCCAAGGCCAACAATCTCCAGGTCGAAGCGGTGCTGCAGGTCACCCGAGGCAAGACCGAGATCGTCTCGGCGCGCCCGCTGCATGAAATCTCCGGCTATCGGGCGATGTTCGACCTGGTTCCGCCGGACGACTCGACCCAGCAGATCGATATCCGCCTGTTCCTGCGTCTGCAGGGTAAGCCGCTCACCGAGACCTGGCTGTATCAGTACACGCCGCCGCCGGCCTCGGAGCGCAAGCTCTACTGACTTAGCGCACCACGCCGCGCCCAAGCAGGCGCGGCCTGGCGCGGTTCAGGGCTTCACCAAGGCAGCGATTCCTGCAACGGCTCGATCCGCCCCTCGCCGCGCATGATCCGCTTGTACTCGGCGCGGCTCACCGACACATAGCGCTCGTTGCCACCGATCTCCACCTGCGGCCCATCCTGCACCGCGTGGCCCTGTTCATCCACGCGCACGGTCATCGTCGCCTTGCTGCCGGTATGGCAGATGGTCTTGATCTCCTGCATTTCGTCGGCCCAGGCCAGCAGGTACTGGCTGCCCTCGAACAGCTCGCCGCGGAAGTCGGTGCGCAGGCCATAGCAGAGCACCGGGATGCGCAGCTGGTCGACCACCTCGCTGAGCTGCCACACCTGCGCGCGGCTGAGGAACTGCGCCTCGTCCACCAGCACGCAGTCGAGCTTGCCGTGGCCGCCGATGTCTTCTTCGACCAGGCGTAGCAGGTCGCGGTCGCGATCAAACGGCACGCCCTCGGCGCGCAGGCCGATCCGCGAGGCAACCACGCCGCTGCCGGCGCGGTAATCCAGCTTCGGCGTCAGGATCAGCGTGCGCATGCCGCGCTCGCGATAGTTGTGGGCCGACTGCAGCAGGGTCGTGGTCTTCCCCGCGTTCATCGCCGAATAGTAGAAATAGAGCTTGGCCATGCCGCCAATTCTAGCGGCATGGCCGGCACTGGCCCCGCCCTATGGCTTGGGCTGCGCAGGCGCCTCGTCCGGAATCTCGACCGCGCCCACGTGCACCTTGCCCTGGCGCTCGATCAGCTTGTCCTGGCTCTTCCAGTACTCGTCGGGCTTCCAGTACTTGCTCTGGTAATACTGCTGCGCGATGACGCGTGAACCCGAGGCCGTGGAGGGCTCCATCAGGTAAACGTCCAGCGTGCCGATGAAACCGGTGCGGCTGCCGGTCACCTGGGTACGCTCCTTGCGCATCACCCGCTCCAGGCGGGGCTTGGCCACCTTGTCGCCATATTCGGAATACACCGCCACGCCTTCCTGCAGGGCGCGCTGGCGCTCGCCGTCATCCATCTGCTCCCAATAGTGTTCGCGCTTGGCCAGCAGGTAGGGCGTGCCGCGTTCGGCGGCCAGGTCCATCCACGCATAGCCCAGGGCGTGATCGGTTTCGCCGCCCTGGCCGGTCCACATCAGTTCGGCCAGCGCGGCCTGCGAGATCTTGTCGCCGTAGCGCGATGCCGTGCGGTAGTAGCGCCGTGCGTCCTCGGTGCGGCCCTTCTGCGCGGCTTCATAGCCGAGGCGGCGGAAGCGCTGGTCGGGATGGGCGTCTTCCATCGCCTCCGAGGCGGCCACGTTCGGGTCGTCCATTCGGGGCGAACTGCCCAGCATCTGGCCATAGGACTGGGCACCCGCCGCGAAGGGCAACGCCAGCAGCATGGGAAGCGCGATTGCGCGGGCAGTCTTCATCATCAGGTTCCATCCTTCTTCAAGGTTTCCGGAGCCCCCAGCTGGATCTCGCCCTTGGGCGTGCTGATCTGCTGCTCCTGCCACTTCCAGTAGTCGGCCGGCTTCCAGAACCGGTCCTGGTAAAAGTGGTCCGCGGCGACGCTCTTGTTGCAGACCACCTGGTAATCCTTCATCCGCCAGTCGCCCACGCAGAGATTGATCTGCGACACCACGCTGCCGGTATGGCTGCCGAGCACGTCCGCCTTGCGCGTCTGACGCATCGCCGTTTCCAGCCGGGGCTGGGTCACCTTGTCGCCGTACTTCGCATAGATGGCCTTGCCTTCGGACACCGCGCGTGCGCGCTGCGCCTCATCCAGCCCGGCCCAGTAGCGCTCGCGTTCGGCGATCAGCATCGGCGTACCGCGCTCGGCGGCCAGGTCGATCCAGGCGTAGGCCAGCGCGCGATCCTGCGGGATGCCGCGTCCCTCCCACAGCATCTGCGCGATGAAGGCCTGCGACAGCTTGTCGGCGTAACGGGCCGCCTGGCGGAAGTAGTCCTCGGCCTGGCGGCCTTCGCCGCGCTGCAGCGCGCCGAGCCCTCGCAGCCGGTACAGCATGTCCGGGTGCGAATCCATGAAGCTTCTCGACATCACCACGTCGTAGTCGTCCGGCGCCACGCCGGGGATATCGGACGTCTGCGCCGCACGCGCGGGCAGCGCGACCAGCGCCGCGGCCAGCGAGGCCGCCACCATCACCAGGGGAAACCGCATGGAAGCCTCCGTTGCTGCCAGGGGAACGGCCCAAATACTGTAACCAACCAGGCGCGTCAAGCTGCTGAGCCGGTCACAGTCCCGGCTACAATGCGGCGGCCTACGGAAGTCTCCATGCACGGTCTCAATCCCCCCCAGCGCGCCGCGGTCCTGCACTGCGAAGGTCCCCTGTTGGTGCTGGCTGGCGCCGGCAGCGGCAAGACGCGCGTGATCGTGGAGAAGATCGCCCATCTGATCGCCACCCACCGCTATCCGGCCCGGCGCATCGCCGCCATCACCTTCACCAACAAGTCGGCGAAGGAAATGCGCGAGCGCGTGGGCAAGCGCATCCGCGGCGAGGCCGCCGACGGCCTGACCATCTGCACCTTCCACGCGCTGGGCCTGAAGTTCCTGCAGGTCGAGCACGAGGCCGCGGGCCTGAAGCGTGGCTTCTCCATCTTCGATTCCGATGACGCCGCCGCGCAGGTCAAGGACCTGCTGCACGGCGCCAAGCCGGATGTGATCGAAGATGCCCGCAACCTGATCTCGCGCGCCAAGAACTCGGGCCTGTCGCCGCAGCAGGCGATGGAGGCGGCGCGCAGCAATCGCGAGAAGGAAGCCGCCAGCCTCTACGAGCGCTACCAGGCCCGGTTGACCACCTTCAACGCGGTGGACTTCGACGATCTGATCCGGCTGCCCGTACAGATCCTCGAATCCAATCCGGAGATCGTGCAGGCCTGGCGTGAGCGCATCGGCTACCTGCTGGTCGACGAATGCCAGGACACCAACGACGCCCAGTACCGCCTGCTGAAGATGCTGGCCGGTGAGCGCGGCAACTTCACCTGCGTGGGCGACGACGACCAGAGCATCTACGCCTGGCGCGGCGCCAACCCGGACAACCTGCTGCAGATGGGGCGCGACTACCCCAAGCTGGAAATCGTCAAGCTGGAGCAGAACTACCGCTGCTCCAACCGCGTGCTGCGCGCCGCCAATGCGCTGATCGCGCACAACCCGCACGAACACCTGAAGACGCTGTGGAGCGACCAGGCCGACGGCGAGCGCATCCGCGTATGGGAATGCCGCGACAGCGAGCACGAAGCGGAGAAGGTCGCCGCCGAGATTTCCTACCTCGCCACCTCCAAGCAGGTGCCGTGGAGCGACTTCTGCATCCTGTTCCGCGGCAACTTCCAGTCGCGTCCGCTGGAAAAGGCCATGCAGCTGCTGCGCGTGCCTTACCACCTCACCGGCGGCACCGCCTTCCTGGAACGCCAGGAAGTGAAGGACCTGCTGTCGTGGCTGCGGCTGATCGTCAATCCGGACGATGACGCAGCCTTCCTGCGTGCGGTGCAGTCGCCCAAGCGCGAGGTGGGTGCCGGTTCGCTGGCCAAGCTGGCCGAACTGGCGTCCAGCAAGCACGTGCCCATGTCGCGCGCGGCCGAGTCGATGGGCGCGTTGCAGCACCTGCCGCCACGTGCCGCCAATGGCCTGAGCGCCTTCACCGACATCCTGCGCGAGATGCGCCAGCAGGCACCGGTACTTCCGGCCGCCGACCTGGTGCGCAAGCTGGCCGAAAAATCCGGCCTGCTCACCGACCTGCGCAACCAGAGCAAGGACGAAGCCGGCTTCCAGCGTCGCAAAGCCAACCTGGACGAACTGGCCGAATGGTTCGAAGGCGGCCCGCGCGGCGCCAGCGCCGGTGACCTGGCCGCGCAGCTCGCGCTGCTGTCGCGCAATGACAAGGACGACGGCGGCAACCAGGTGCGCATGATGACCCTGCATGCCTCCAAGGGCCTGGAGTTCCGCTACGTCTTCATCGTCGGCTGCGAGGACGGCGTGCTGCCGCACGAAGTCAGCCTGGACGAGGGCAACCTGCAGGAAGAGCGCCGCCTGCTCTACGTGGGCATCACCCGCGCCAAGGAGCAGTTGTGGATGAGCCACAGCAAGCTGACGCGCAAGTTCGGTGAGCAGATCCGGCTCAAGCCCAGCCGCTTCTTCGATGAGATTCCGGCCGACGAAATCCAGCGCGATGGCGCCGACCCGGTGGCCGACGCCGAGCGCAAGAAGGAGCGCGCCAGCGCCGGCCTGGCGGCGATCCAGGCGCTGTTCGACTGAGGCTTGCCAGCCTCGGCGGGCGCGGTCAGGCTGGGCCTCCGTTCTCGTGGAACACCCCATGCCCGCCCTGATCCAGACGCGCCGCCTGCACCTGCGTGAACTTTCGCCGGAGCGTGACGCGCTGAACATGCTCGCGCTGCTCAACGATCCGGGTTTCATCGCCGGCATCGGCGACCGCCAGGTGCGCACCGAGGCCCAGGCGCGCGACTACCTGGCCGGCTGGCAGGGCGCGCAGTACGCCGTACATGGCTTCGGCCACTACGCCATCGAGGTGCGTGAGGGCGGGACCTTCATCGGCACCGCCGGGTTGATCCAGCGCCCGGACCTGACCCTGCCGGACATCGGCTATGCGCTGCTCGGCGACTATCGGGGGCACGGCTATGCCGAGGAGGCGGCGCGCGGCGTCATGGCCTACGCGCGCGACATCCTCGGGTTGCCGTCGTTGTGCGCCATCGTCTCGCCGGACAATCCCGCCTCGGTGGGCCTGCTGGAAAAGCTCGGCCTGCGACGCGAGGGTAACTATCGCATCGCCCCGGAGCGCGAGCTGCTGGCCTACTACGCCATCCGGCTCTGAACTCAGGTGCCGGGCAGCGCCTGTCGCAGCTGTTCCAGCTGCGCGCGCAGTTCGGTGACCTCGGCCTCCAGCGCTTCCACGCGAGCCGCCAGGCCCGGCGTCGCCGTCGCATCCGGCTGTGAATCGGCCATCGGCGCCATCGCTTCCACCGGCCCGCACAGGCCATGCGCGTAACGCTCCTCGCGCTGGCCGCTGGCCCGCGGCAGCATGCCGGCCAGCCCACGCGCGCCGAGCCGCTCCAGCACATGACGCACTTCCTCGGCATCGGCGAAGCGGAACAGCCGCTCGCTGCGCGCGAACAGCTCGTGCAACGTCTGCGGACCGCGCAGGCACAGCAGTGCGAGCAGCACGGTCTGCTGGCGGGTCAGTCCCAGCGCCGCCTCCAGGCGATGCTCATAACGCTCGGCGCGCGAGGAGAACTGCTGGCGCACCAGGCCCAGCGCTTCCAGCTGGCGCAGCGCGTGATGCACCTGTCCGGCTTCCAGCGCCATGACCGGCTCGCGCGCGGTCTTCTGGTTGGCCGCCACCTGGGTGGCGTTGACCGTCAGCGGGTAGGTATCCGGGGTGGTGGCTTCCTTCTCGACCAGGCAGCCGAGCACGCGGGCCTGGACGGCATCGAGGACCGGAATCTCGGGGGTATCGGCGGACATGGCGGGCTCCGGGCGGATCGGGGCCGGCAGGATAGCCGTCCGGCCCACGTCACTGAAACCCGCAGGTCATGCCGGAGCCGGTAAAATCGCCGCACTTTCCTTGGTGGTAGCCCATGCGTCGCAGCACTTCCCTGTCCCTGACCCTCCTCGCCGGCGCCATGCTGGCCCTCGGCGCCTGCAAGGTGCAGAGCCCGGAGGGCGCCCCGGCAGCCAAGCCGGCCCTGGCCCCTTCGGCCGCCCCCAAGGCGCCGGAGCAGAAGCCCGGCATCGTGGCCGTCGCCGCGGATGACAACCTCAACGCCGTGCTGTGGATGCAGCGCTCGGAGGAATACCGCGCGCTGTCCGAGCAGACCTATCGCGCCGCCGCCGATCGCCTCGACGAGGCGCTGAAGCAGGCCAACTGGGACGCGCTGGTGCCGGAAGAGCGTGGCAACGTGGCCAAGGGCCTGAAGCCGGCGGTGGTGATGGACGTCGACGAAACCGTGCTGGACAACTCGCCGTACCAGGCGCGCCTGATCCGCGACAACCAGGAGTACGACGAGGTCACCTGGTCCAACTGGGTCGCCGAGAAGAAGGCCAAGGCCGTGCCGGGCGTGGTTGATTTCGCCAAGGCCGCCAATGCCAAGGGCGTGACCATCCTGTACATCTCCAACCGAGCCCAGCACCTGCAGGAGGCCACGTTGGCCAACCTGCGCGCGGTGGGCATGCCGGTGGCCGACGACAGCGTGTTCCTCGGCCTGG
Organism: Lysobacteraceae bacterium UBA6001; assembly: GCA_002429615.1. GTDB lineage: Bacteria > Pseudomonadota > Gammaproteobacteria > Xanthomonadales > Xanthomonadaceae > Stenotrophomonas_A. The sequence goes on along the minus strand of DJAN01000137.1, from coordinate 5,781 downwards.
GCACCTTCGTGAAGGATTGCGAGCAGAACGGCAGCGAGAAGAATTGCCGCCGCCGCCTGGCCGGGCAGAAGTACCGCGTGCTGATGCAGTTCGGCGACCAGCTCGGCGACTTCGTGCAGGTCATCGCCAACACCCCGCAGGGCCGCGGCGAGCTGCTGCAGCAGTACCACGACTGGTTCGGCGAACGCTGGTGGATGCTGCCGAACCCGAGCTACGGTGGCTGGGAACCGGCGCAGTTCAACAACGACTACACCCAGCCGCGCGAAGCGCGCCGCCAGGCCAAGCGCGCCGCGCTGGACGTGGCGCCGTGAGCCGCCCGCCGCTGCCGCTGACCGACCGCGAGCGCCTGATCTTCGCGCTCGACGTGCCGGGCCGCCGCGAGGCGGCGGAATGGATTGATCGCCTCGGCGATGCCGTGTCGTTCTACAAGATCGGCATGGAGCTGCTGGCGTCCGGCGAGTACTTCGACGTCCTCGACGAGCTGGCCAAGCGCGACAAGCGCATCTTCGTCGACCTGAAGTTCTTCGACATCCCAGCGACCATCGGTGGGGTGATCGGCCGCCTGTCGCAGTGGCCGGTGAGCTATTGCACCGTCCACGGCTGGCACGCGCCGATGCTGCAGGCCGCAGTGGAAGCCAACCGCAGCGAGATGCGCCTGCTCGCGGTCACCGTGCTGACCTCGATGGGCCGCGAGGACCTGCGCGCCATGGGCATCGACCGTGAGCCGGTGGATGTGGTGGTCGAGCGCGCGCTGGCCGCCCAGGCGGCCGGCATCGACGGCGTGATCGCTTCGGGCCAGGAGGCCGGCCCGATCCGTGCCGCCACCGGCGCCGGTTTCTCGATTGTCTGCCCGGGCATCCGCCCCGGTGGCCCGGTGGGTGACGACCAGCAGCGCACCGTGGGCGTGGCCGAGGCCTTCCGCGCCGGTGCCGATGCCATCGTGGTGGGGCGTCCGATCCGCAAGGCCGCCGACCCGGTGGCCGCCGCCGAGGCCATCCAGGCCGAGATCGCGGCCCTTGGCTTGTAATCTTGTTCAATAAAAACAATCAATTGAACGGATAACGTCAGGGTTTGCATAAACATTGGGGGCGGCGTAGGATCGCCGCATCCGGCGCCTGCCGGAGATGTGCCACAACACTGTCCACCGGCCTTGTGCCGGTTTTTGAGGAGGCTGTGATCCTTGTGATCCGGCCTCTTTTTTTATGTGTCGCATAAAGCAAAGGCCCGCGGACGAATCCGCGGGCCTGATTTTGCGTTCCGGCCCGGGTCGCAGGCGACGGGCAGCCTGCGACCGGGAGGAGGGACCTTAGAACTTCACGCCCACTTCGACCTTCACCGTACGCGGCACGCCGACAATGTCGCCCTGCTCGTTGTAGTACGCCATCTTCCTGCCGCTGGCGTCCTCGTAGATGATGTTGGTGAAGTTGTCGAAGTTGAACACGTTGATGATGTCCAGGCGGGCATACGCGGTCCAGTCGCCGGCGATCTTGAAGTCCTTGGTCGCCTGCAGGTCCACCGAGCGGTAGCCGAAGATCTTGCCGCCGATCAGGAACTTGCCATTGCCCTGCGGATTGAAGCCGGTGGGGATGCAGGCCGGTTCATTCGAACCGAAGGCCGGCGCGTCGCCGCACAGGAAATCATTGCTGGGGATCGGGGTGGCCAGCGTCAGCTTGCCGCCGAAGGTGATGCCCCAGAACCCGTCGTAGTTGGCCGTGGCGACCAAACGATGGCGCGCGACCGCATTCGACTTGACCCACGGGTACTGGCCCAGCGTGGCCGCATCGAACGCATAGTGCTCGTTGATGTCACGGGTCTGACGGGCGTTGCTCCACGTATAGGCGATCGACGTGCCCCAGCCGCTTTCCTTCGTGTACGGCTTCTGCGCCGACAGCAGCAGCTGGGTGGTCTGGGTCTTGATGCCATTGTTGCCTACGATCAGGCCGCCAAAGCCCGGGATTCCACAACCCCACGGCTGCGACAGGCCCGGATCGGCGGTCCCGTTGCAGAGCTGCTGGTTGTCCCAGAAGTTGCCGTTCGGATACCGGTTGCCCAGCGTGAAGCCAAAGCCGTCATAGCTCAGGATGCGGGTCACCGTCACGTCGGTGAGCCAGTCGCCGATCTGGTTGCTCATGCCCAGGCTGAACTGGTCGGAGTACGGCGCCTTGAGGTTGTTGTTCAACAAATCGACTTCGGTACCGGAATTGCTCGTGGCGCCGATGAGCGACTGCAGCCCTGCCACGCCACCGTTGAGCAACGCGGGATCCCACGCGTAGCACGGCGCCGCGCCGCGGTAGCACGCGCCAGTCGTCGGATCCTGGAAGTTGACCGTTACCACGGGCAGCGCGGACTTGGTCACTTCCAGCTGCAGGTAGTCGAACAGGTCGCGATCATACGAACGACCTGCGCCACCATGGATCACGTGCATCTCGTCGGCATTGAGGTCGTACGAGAAGCCCAGGCGGGGCTGCCATGCGCCATCGAACGCCTTGCGGTTGTGGCCGTTGGAGATGTAGTCGTTGACGTCGATGCCGCCCATGCGCAGCGAGTCCGCATAGGTCTGCCCAGCCGGGCCGTTCGGGTCCTGGCTGTTGAGCGCGTCGACCACGTTCTGCGGGGTCACGAAGTTCAGGTACGACGGGTTCTTCTCGTAGTCCCAGCGCACGCCGATGTTGAGCATCAGGTGGTCGTTGACCTGCCAGTCGTCCTGGATGTACAGGCCGTACTGCTTGGCGTTGGACGTCACGCTGGGCGCCAGCCCACCCACACCGGTGACCGGCTTGGTGAACTGCGCCTTGTAGGGGGTGTCAGCACCGAAGCCCGGCGTTCCCACGGTGTAGTAGAACTGCGGATTGATATCCAGGGCGTCGGCCGCGTAGAGGTCGACATCCTTGTAGCGGGCACCCATCTTGATGGTGTGTTCGCCGTGCCAATCGATCGCGTTGAGCGTGAAATTGTCTTCCAGCGACCAGCCCTTCTGGCCCTTGGTCTGCGCCGACAGCGGCGAGCCGCCCTCGATCCCGATGATGGTCGCTTCGCTGTTCCCGTTCGGGTAGGTGTAGACGTAGCCATTGCCGACGGTGATCGGCAGCGGGTTGTTGAACGAGTCCTCGTGCGTGGCCAGCAGCTCGTTGTAGAACCAATCGCCGCTGTGGTTCCAGCGCAGCGCCCAGCGTTCGTCGGTATTGTCGCTGACGACGCCATGCGAGCGCGCCGTGCTGCCGCTGAAGCCTTCCTGGTTTTCGTCGCGGTTCTGGTAGGACAGCTCGAAACGGTCGCGATCGGTCGGCTCGAAGTCAATCTTGGCGAAATACAGGTCTTCCTGGAACTCCTGCAGACCCGCACCGAGCTGCGAAGCCGCGTTGGCCGGCAGATAGGGCACGCCGCCGGAAGCACCTGCATCTGGCACCGTGGTGGTGGGCAGATCAAAGCGCTTGGCTTCATAGGTCATGAAGAAGTGGAGCATGTCCTTGACGATCGGACCGCCCAGCGCGAATCCGTACTCCTTTTCCGTCGAGGCCACCTTGTCCTGGCCGGCCTGGCGCTCGGCCGGGGTCATGGCGCGCATGTCCTCGTCCGTATAGCGGTAGAACGCCTCGCCGTGGAACTCATTGGTGCCCGACTTGGTCGCCGCGGTCACCGCCGAGCTCGCTACCTGGCCGTACTCGGCCTTGTAGTTCGAGGTGATCACCTTGTACTCGCCGATCGCCAGCTGCGGGAACGGATTGCCCGCGCTGCCGAACTGGCCGGCCACGCCGCCTTCCTTCACGTAGCTCTTCTGGCCCACGCCGTCGATGTAGACGTTGGTGGCGCTGGTGTTCTGCGCGCCGCCGCGCAGCGAGGTGTTGCCCTTGGCGTCACGGGTGAAGACCATGCCCGGCACCGCGTCGGCGAACTCAAGGAAGTTGCGCGACACCTGCGGGGTGGTCTGGATCTGGCGCAGCGAGACGGTCTTGCCGACCTCGGAGGTGCGCACTTCCTGCAGCAGGGTCGGAGCGGTGACGGTGACCGCGTCCAGCGTAGTGGCGGCGCCACCCGACGCGGCGGCTTCGCCGCCGGTGGAGATGTTCAGGGTCGCGGTGGAGGCGACGGTGACCGTCACCGTCTCGACGCGACCACCGGCTTCCACCCGGTAGGTACCGGGCTGCAGGCCGACCACGGTGTAGTTGCCGTCCGCGCCGGTGGTGGCGCGACGGACCGCGCCGGTGGCCACGTTGGTGGCGACGACCTCGGTGCCGGCGGCCGGGCCGGACTGGGAAGACACCTGGCCACGCAGGTTGGCATTGGCGGACTGGGCAAAGGCGCCGGGAGCGGCGGCGAACAGACTGGCGGCCAGGGCGCAGCACAGCAGGCTGCGGGTTGGCAGATTGGCTTTGGTTCGGATGGTTTTCACGAAGACCCCTCCCGGGCCGGGCATTGGATGGCAGATTTATTCACGGGTAAGACGGATACAACGTCGGATGTGAACGTCTTGCGGTTGTGTGCAAGCACTGGAAAATTTTCGTGATGCCGCCGCCGGGGGTGAACGCAGTCGCCCGCCAGGCCCTGGCGCGGACCGGGAAGCAGGGGCATGAACGGGGAAAAGCGAGTGCCGGCAAGGCGTGCGGGCCGCTCGCGGGGGATGGTCGTCGGGTTGGGGAGCACTGCGGTTCCTCCCGATGAAGGCATGGTCTTGCCTTGCGTTGTCCTGTCCTGACCCACTCCATGGCATGACCGTTTCAGGTGCGATTCCCCTGTACTGGCGTGGATTCGCGACGTTGGGGCGGCACCCTAACAGGAACTGCAAACGTTTACATGATGCAGTGCAATATGTGCGCTTCGTCGCGCTATTCGATTTCCGCGGTCGCACTATGCCCACCCCCGTAACACGTGCAAGACAACACAGGACACGCCGGGACAAAGCAATGCGTCACATGGGCGCACGGCCCGCCGCGACTGCCTTTTGCGCCTTGCCCGCGCCACCGGGCGACCGGCAAGATGCGCCATCGATTGGGGAGTCGACGTCCATGTCCGTGATGACAACCTGGCCTAGATCGTGGCGTGCGTTGCCCTGGCTGCTCGTGGTCGCATTGCTGATGCCCGCGTGCAAGCGCGAGCCGGCGGAACTGCCGGGCGCCACCGCCGAGCCGGCCGCGACCGTGCGCGGCCTGGCCGAGCGCCTGCGCGCC
>DJAN01000137.1:0-359 GCA_002429615.1 Lysobacteraceae bacterium UBA6001 | reverse complement strand
GCCGAGCGCCTGCGCGCCAACGACCTCGTCGGCTATGCCCAGGCGGCGGTCACGCCTGCGCAGTACGCCCAGCTGGAAATTGCATGGCGCGAGGGCCGCAGCCGCTGGCCGTTGACCAGCGTGCCGCTCGGCGAAGAATTGCCGGCGATGTTGCAGTACCTGTCCGCCCCCGGCGCCGAGCAGCGCCTGCAGCGGACCTTCGATACCCAGATCGCCGGGCAGGGCGTCGGCATCAAGCAGGCGGCGCACTCGCTGGGCCTGTTCGGCGTGCAGTACCTGCGCAACCAGGGCGATTACAGCCCCGAGCAGCGCGCCCATTACGTCCAGCTGGTCAACGCGCTGGCCGAAGGGTACCCCGC
>DJAN01000080.1:419-13939 GCA_002429615.1 Lysobacteraceae bacterium UBA6001 | reverse complement strand
CGGGGGGCAGGCCTTATTGGGGGCGTGTGGCGGCATGGATGCCGCCACTCGAGCCCCGAGGCCATGGATGGCCGTTTTCGGGCGTCCCCCAATAAGGCCTGCCCCCCGGCCGCCGCGCGACCAGAACGAATAGCCGCTCTTCGCGCAAACCCCCAAAACCCGCAAGACTAGAGCCGAGCCAACCCGCGCCCAATGCGCGCCACAGCCTCCTGCAGCCGCGGCAGGCTCTGCGTGTAGGCGATCCGCACATGTTCGCCCGCGCGATGGCTGCCGAAGTCCACGCCCGGTGTGAACGCGACATGCTCGGTTTCGAGGAAGTGCGCGCAGAACGCCTGCGCATCGACCCCGAACCCGCTGATGTCGGCATACAGGTAGAACGCCCCTGCCGGCTCGATCTCGATACGGAAACCCAGTGCCCGCAGTGCTGGCAGCAGGTAGTCGCGGCGCAGCTGGAACTCGGCGCGACGCTGTTCGAAGATCGCCATCGCTTCCGGCGTGAAGCACGCCAGCGCCGCGTGCTGCGCCATGCTCGGCGCGCTGATGTACAGGTTCTGCGCCAGCTTCTCCAGCGCCGGCACCGCGCGCTTCGGCGCCACCAGCCAACCCAGCCGCCAGCCGGTCATCCCGAAATACTTGGAGAAGCTGTTCAGCACGAACGCCTCGTCGTCCACTTCCAGCACGCTGGTGGCGTCCAGGCCATAGGTCAGGCCATGGTAGATCTCATCGACCACCAGGTGCCCGCCGCGCAAGCGCAGTGCCGCCGACAGCGCCGCCAACTCCTCGCGCGACAGCACGCTGCCGGTGGGGTTGGCGGGCGAGGCCACCAGCGCACCGACACTGTCGACGTTCCAGTACGTGGCCACATGCTGCGGCGTGAGCTGGTAATGCGTATCCGGCCCGGTCGGCACCAGCTGCGCGCCGGCCTCGACCAGGCGCAGGAAATGCCGGTTGCACGGATACCCGGGGTCGGCCAGCAACCAGTGCCGGCCGGAATCCACCAGCAGACTGCTCGCCAGCAGCAACGCGCCCGAGCCGCCCGGCGTCACCAGTACCCGTTCCGGGTCGATATCCAGCCCGTGACGCTGGCGATAGAAGCCGGCAATCGCCTCGCGCAGGGCCGGCAGGCCGCGCGCGGCGGTGTAGCGGGTATGCCCGGCGCCCAGCGCCGCTTGTCCCGCCGCGACCACCGGCGCGGCCGTGGTGAAGTCCGGCTCGCCGATTTCCAGGTGGATGACATCGTGGCCTTCGCGCTCCAGCGCCTGCGCCCGCGCCAGCAGGGACATCACGTGGAAGGGCGCGATCTCGCGGCTGCGCCGGCTGTAACCGGCCTCAAGTTCGGTGCGTGCATCCATCCGCCGATGATAGGCCATCGGGCCACGCCGCCCCGGCGGTGCTTGCGGTCGTGGCGCCCGCCGCACAGACTCGCCTTGACGACATCCCTTGCTTCCCGAGGAAGGATCCCCACCCATGAAGCCTGTCCTGCTGCTGGCCGCCTGCCTGATGACCCTGCCCGTTACCTCCGTCCACGCCGCCGACCTCACCCCGCCGCAGGCGCCGCGCCATCCGCACACGGTCAAGACGCCGTTCGGCGCGGTGCGCGACGACGCCTACTACTGGCTGCGCGACGACGAGCGCCAGGACAAGGCGATGCTCGACTACCTCAAGGCCGAGAATGCCTATACCGACCAGGTGATGGCGCCGCTGAAGCCGCTGGAGGACCGCATCTACGACGAGATCGTCGGCCGCATCAAGCAGGACGACGCCAGCGTGCCGTACCGCGACCGTGGCTGGTGGTATTACAGCCGCTACGAGGCCGGCAAGGACTACCCGATCCAGGCCCGTCGCCGCGATGGCGCCGGCGTGGACGCCAACAGCATCCAGCAGGCCAACAACGGTGGAGATTTCGCCACCGAGCAGGTGCTGCTCGATGTCAACGTCATGGCCGCCGGCAAGGACTACTTCAGCGTCGGCGACGCCGAGGTCAGCCGCGACAACCGCCTGCTGGCCTGGGCCGAGGACGATGTCGGCCGCCGCCAGTACGTCATCCGCTTCAAGAACCTGGATACCGGCGAGGTCTATGCGGACCGCATCAGCGGCGTGTCGCCGAACCTGGTGTGGGCCGATGACAACCAGACCCTGTTCTATGTCGAGAACGATCCGGAAACCCTGCTGACCGTGCGGGTCAAGAAGCACGTCCTCGGGACGCCGGCCAGCGCCGACAAGCTGGTCTACGAGGAGAAGGACGACAGCTTCTACATGGGCATCGGCCGCAGCCGCGACGACCAGTACATCACCATCGGTGTGGACAGCACCGTGTCCTCCGAACTGCGCTATGCACCGGCCGCCAACCCGGACAAGTTCACCGTGCTGGCCAAGCGCGAGCGCGATGTCGAATACGATGCCGACCACTTCGATGGTCGCTGGCTGATCCGCACCAACGCCAATGGTGCCAAGAACTTCAAGCTGGTCAGCGCGCCCAGCGATGCCACCTCGCGCAGCCAGTGGAAGGACTGGGTCGCGCACGACGACGCCGTCTACATCGAAGGCTTCGAATCGTTCGACGGCTTCACCGCCATCGACGAGCGCTCCGGCGGCCTGGAACGCATCCGCCTGCTGCGCGCCGACGGCAAGCAGGAATATGTGAAGGCCGACGAGCCGGCGTATTCGATGGGCCTGTCGGTCAACGCCGAGCCGGACACCGAATGGCTGCGCTACGGCTATACCTCGCTGACCACGCCGTCCACCACCTACGAACTCAACGTGCGCACTGGCGAACGCCGCCTGCTCAAGCAGCAGCCGGTGATCGGCTACGACCCGTCGAAGTACGTCACCGAGCGCGTCTGGGTGGATGCGCGTGATGGGGTGAAGGTCCCGGTGTCGCTGGTGTATCGCAAGGGCTTCAAGAAGGACGGCAGCGCGGCGCTGTACCAGTACGGCTACGGCAGCTACGGTGCGTCGATGGACCCCGGCTTCAACCTCTCGGTGGTGAGCCTGCTCGACCGCGGCGTGGTCTATGCCATCGCCCATATCCGTGGCGGCCAGGAGATGGGCCGGCAGTGGTATGACGACGGCAAGCTGCTGAAGAAGAAGAACACCTTCAACGACTTCATCGACGTCACCCGCGCGCTGGTCGCGCAGGGCTATGCCGCCAAGGACCGCGTCGCCGCATCCGGCGGCAGCGCCGGTGGCCTGCTGATGGGCGCGGTGGCGAACATGGCACCGCAGGATTACCGCGTCATGGTGGCCCAGGTGCCGTTCGTGGATGTGGTCACCACCATGCTCGACCCGACCATCCCGCTGACCACCAACGAATATGACGAGTGGGGCAACCCGGAGCAGAAGTCGTACTACGACTACATGCTCAGCTACTCGCCCTACGACAACGTCAGCCGCCAGGCCTACCCGGCGCTGTTTGTCGGCACCGGCCTGTGGGATTCGCAGGTGCAGTACTGGGAACCGGCGAAGTGGGTGGCCAAGCTGCGCGTGGACAACACCGGCAGCCATCCGATCGTGTTCCGCACCAACATGGATGCGGGCCATGGTGGCAAGTCCGGGCGTTTCCGTCGCTACCGTGAGCAGGCCGAGTCGTTCGCCTTCGTGCTGGACCAGCTCGGCGTGGACGCCGGCGCGCCCGCCGCCTCGCCCTGAGCCGGCGCGCGTCGATGAACGAGCCGAAATCCGGCCCCCGCGAGGTCGCGCCGCCGCCGGCGCGACCGGTGCGGTGGCGCTGGGCGTGGTGGCTGCTGGCCTACGTCAGCCTGGGGGTGGGCATCGTCGGCATCTTCGTGCCGGGCCTGCCGACCACGGTGTTCGTGCTGATCTCCGCCTGGGCCGCAGCGCGTGGCTCGGACCGGCTGCACCAATGGCTGCTGAACCATCCGCGCTTCGGCCCGGCCATCGTGCAGTGGCAGACCCATCGCGCGGTCAGCCGCAAGGCGAAATGGATGGCGACCAGCACCATGGCCGTGTGCGCGGCGATCATGCTGTGGTGCGTGCCCTCGCGTTGGGCGCAGGTGCTGTCGATCGGCTGCATGGCGGCGGTGGCGATCTGGCTGTGGCTGCGCCCGGAACCGCCCGCCGACACCACGACGTGAGCCCGCGACGGCGCGGCGTTCGCCGGCTTGTGGCTATACTCGGGGCATGAGCATGAAGTTTTCCCGTTCGTTCCGAATCGCCGCCGCCGGCGCGGGCCTGCTGCTGCTGGCCGCCTGTGGCAACAAGGGTCCGCTGGTGATGCCGCAGAAGCCGGTGCCGGTGGAAGCGCAGCCGGTGCCGCAGCCGCCGTCCGGTGAAACCCCGCCGCCGACGCAGACGCCCGAGCAGGCGACCCAGCCGGTCGACGGCACCGTGCCCGCCGACACGGGCGACGACCACCACCAATGAACGCGCAGTCCGCCTCCGCGCCCCTGCATTTCAGCAAGATGCAGGGCGCCGGCAATGATTTCGTGGTGCTCGACCTGCGCAGCGGCATCGCCCCACCGGATGCGGCGCTGGCCGAGCGCCTGGCCGACCGCCACTTCGGCGTCGGCTGCGACCAGATCCTGACCATCGAGCCGCCGCGCAGCGAAGGCGCCGTGGCGGCGTACCGCATCTGGAATTCCGATGGCTCGCCGTCGCAGCAATGTGGCAACGGCGCGCGCTGCGTCGCCGCCTGGCTGGTGCGCGACGGCACCGCGCAGGGCGACGAATTCATCATCGACAGCCCGGTTACCGCGCACCGTATCCAGCGCCTCGGCGACGGCGAATACGCGGTGGCGATGGGCGTGCCGGAATTCACGCCCGAGCGCATCCCGCTGATCGGCTTCATGCACGCGCGCGATGAATACCTGCTGCCGGTGCAGGGCGAGAGCGTGCGCTTCGGCGCGGTGTCGATGGGCAACCCGCATGCGGTGCTGGAGGTCGGCCTGGTCGATGCCGCCCCGGTGGAGCGCATCGGTCCGCTGCTGCAGCAGCACGCGGCGTTCCCGGAGTCGGTGAACGTCGGCTTCGCGCAGGTCATCGATCGTGGACATATCCGCCTGCGCGTATACGAGCGTGGGGTCGGCGAGACGCTGGCCTGCGGCAGTGGCGCGTGCGCCGCGGCGGTGGTGCTGATGCAGCGCGGCCGCATCGACCGCGATGCGCTGGTGTCGCTGCCGGGTGGCCAGCTCCGCATCCGTTGGCCGTCGCCGGACGCACAGGTGGTGATGTCCGGGCCGGCCCGGTTTGTCTTTGAAGGGGAGTGGGGCGCATGAACGAAACCGTGGAAAAGATCGGCGCGCATGAAGTCGCCGCCTGGCTGCGTCGGCATCCGGGGTTCCTGAAGCAGTTTCCGGATCTTGCATTGACCCTCGTGGTGCCGCGCGATGATGGCCCGACCGCCTCGCTCGCCAGCTACCAGCTGGAAGTGCTGCGCGACAAGAATCGCGAGCTGTCGCGGCGCCTGGCCGAGCTGGCCGGCAACGCGCAGGTCAACGAGCGCCTGGCCGTGCGCACGCACCAGCTGACCCTGGCCTTGATGCGCCAGCACAGCGCCGCCGATACGCTGAAGGCGATGGCGGCCTCGCTGGCCGAGGATTTCAACGGCGACCGCGTGCGGATCGTGCTGCTCAAGCCGGTGGAAGGCCAGCCGGAAGCCGAGTGGCTGCAGGTGATTGGCGAGGATGATGCGCGCCTGGTGCCGTTCCGTGATTGCCTGCGCGATGGCGAGCCGATCTGTGGCCGCCTGCAGGCGGAAAAGCAGCATGTGCTGTACGGCGAGGACGTGGAGGACGTGCAGTCCACCGCGCTGCTGCCGTTGCCGGGCGTGGGCCTGCTCGCGGTGGGCAGCCGCGATCCGAACCGCTTCTATCCCGGTATGGGCACGCTGTTCCTGCGCATGATGGGTGAGGCCCTGGTGGTGGCGTTGCAGCGCTTCGCGCGCTGAACGCCGCGCCGCCGGGAATGCGGCCATGATCGACGCCTTCCTCGCCTACCTGGAAGTCGAGCGCCGCATGTCGGCGCATACCCTGGATGCCTATCGCCGCGACCTGGCCGCGCTGTCCGCGTGGGCGGCCGAGCGCGGCGCCGAGGTCGTGTCGCTGGATGCCGAGCAGCTGCGCGGCTTCGTCAGCGCCGAACATCGCCGCGGCTTGTCGCCCAAGAGCCTGCAGCGCCGCCTGTCGGCGTGTCGCAGCTTCTATGCATGGCTGCTCAAGCATGGGCGCATCGACGTCTCCCCCGCGGCGAAGCTGCGCGCCCCCAAGGCGCCCCGCAAGCTGCCGCAGGTGCTGGATGCGGACGAGGCGGTGCGGCTGGTCGAAGTACCGACCGATGCGCCGCTCGGCCTGCGCGATCGCGCGCTGCTGGAACTGTTCTATTCCTCCGGCCTGCGCCTGAGCGAGCTGTGCGGTCTGCGCTGGCGCGACCTCGACATGGCCAGCGGCCTGGTCAACGTGCTCGGCAAGGGCAACAAGCAGCGGCGCGTGCCGGTGGGCTCGCACGCGCGACGCGCGCTGGACGAATGGCGCGGCGAGAGCCGGCCGCGCGATGCGATGGCGATGGTGTTTCCTGGCCGCAATGGCGCGCAGATTTCCGCCCGCGCCGTGCAGATCCGCATCAAGCAGCTGGCGCAGCGCCAGGGCCTGTTCAAGCACGTGCATCCGCACATGCTGCGGCACAGCTTCGCCAGCCATATCCTCGAATCGTCCGGCGACCTGCGTGGCGTGCAGGAACTGCTGGGACATTCGGACATCGCCACCACGCAGATCTACACCCACTTGGACTTCCAGCACCTGGCCAAGGTGTACGACGCCGCGCATCCGCGTGCGAAACGGCGCAAGCCGGCCGAGCCGGCCTGAGGCCTCAGCCCATCGTCGACAGCGGTAACGGGATCAGTCCGCTGCCATCGCGGCCTTCGACCTGGTAACGCTGCCAGAAGCGGTTGGCGATCTGCGTGGCGCGGGCGTTCGCGAGCTGCTGCATCGCCGGGTTGCCGAGCGTGGCGGTGGTCTGGCCAAACAGCAGCAGCCAGCGCCGGAACAGCGCCTCGTCCAGGCCGGGCATCGCCATGTGCAGCCCCATCGGCGCGCCGCTGTAGCGCTGCGTGCCACGCAGCAGCGAGGACCAGAAGTCGACCAGCCGGGAAAGATGCGTGGGCCAGTCGTGGACGCGCGCATTGAACACCGGTCCCAGCAACGCGTCCTGCCGCACCAGGGCATAGAAGTCGTGCACGAGGCGTTCGACTTCGGCTTCGGTGCAGCACGGGGGTGCGCGTTCGGGAAGGGGGAGGGAGGCGTTCATGTCGGTATCCGGGTGCCATTGTCCACCGTCCTGCCGGCCGTGGCGCCGCGGAAGCGGCGCATGCGGCAATCGGTCGCGGCGTTTCCCGACATGCCGCTGCGTGGGGTGCGCCACTCCCGTGAGTGGTCCACCGACCTGCCGTGCTGAACGGGCACCCGGGCCGAGCGCTTGAACCGCCGGCCAGCGTCCCCACGTCGAAGACATCCCCCGGAGGCCGCAATGGATCCCAGCCAGAACCCCAATACGTTCCACGCCACCACCATCATCTCGGTGCGCCGCAACGGCCACGTCGCCGTCGCCGGCGACGGCCAGGTCACGCTCGGCCACACCGTGATGAAGGGCAACGCGCGCAAGGTGCGCCGCCTCGGCCGCGAAGGCCAGGTGCTGGCCGGCTTCGCCGGTGCCGCCGCCGACGCCTTCACCCTGTTCGAGCTGTTCGAGGCCAAGCTGGAGAAGCACGGCCAGCTGACCCGCGCCGCCGTCGAGCTGGCCAAGGATTGGCGCACCGAGCGCCGCCTCGGCAAGCTGGAGGCGCTGCTCGCGGTCGCCGACCGCGAGACCTCGCTGATCATCAGCGGCACCGGCGACGTCATCGAGCCGGAGGACGGCATCATCGCCATCGGCTCCGGTGGCTCGTATGCGCTGTCCGCCGCGCGTGCGCTGCTCGCGCACACCGAGCTCGACGCCAAGACCATCGCCACCGAAGCGATCAACATCGCCGGCGACATCTGCATCTACACCAATCGCAACGTAGTGGTCGAAGAGCTCTGATCCGGCGCTGCCGGCATCGCGAGCCCGACCCTCCTTCCCCCGGATTACCGAGTGACCATGACCCAGCCCACTTCCTCGACCATGACGCCGCGCGAGATCGTGCAGGAGCTCGATCGCCATATCGTCGGCCAGCACGACGCCAAGCGCGCCGTCGCCATCGCCCTGCGCAACCGCTGGCGCCGCATGCAGCTCCCCGAAGGGCTGCGCAACGAGGTGATGCCCAAGAACATTTTGATGATCGGCCCCACCGGCGTCGGCAAGACCGAGATCGCGCGCCGCCTGGCGACATTGGCCAACGCGCCGTTCGTCAAGGTCGAGGCCACGCGCTTCACCGAGGTCGGCTACGTCGGCAAGGATGTCGAGCAGATCGTGCGCGACCTGGCCGACACCGCGGTCAAGCTGTACCGCGAACAGGCCAAGGTGCGCGTGCGCACGCAGGCCGAGGAGCGCGCCGAGGACCGCATTCTCGACGCACTGCTGCCGCGACGCGCGGGCGGGATCGGCTTCGATCCGGAGGCCGCGCGCCATGAGCCGTCCGCGCAGGACAACGACACCCGGGTCAAGTTCCGTCGCATGCTGCGCGCCGGCGAGCTGGACGAGCGCGAGATCGAGCTGGATGTGTCGGTCAACGTCAACATGGACATCATGACCCCGCCGGGCATGGAGGAGATGGGCCAGCAGCTGCGGCAGATGTTCTCCAACCTGGGCGGCGGCAAGTCGCAGACCCGCAAGCTGGCGATCAAGTCCGCGCGGCCGCTGCTGGTCGAGGAAGAGGCGGCCAAGCTGGTCAACGAGGAGGAGATCCGCGCCGCGGCGATCGAAGCCTGCGAGCAGCACGGCATCGTCTTCATCGACGAGATCGACAAGGTCGCCAAGCGTGGCGACAACGTGGGCGGTGGCGATGTCTCGCGCGAAGGCGTGCAGCGCGACCTGCTGCCGCTGGTGGAAGGCTCCAACGTGTCGACCAAGTACGGCACGGTGAAGACCGACCACATCCTGTTCATTGCTTCCGGTGCGTTCCATCTGGCCAAGCCGAGCGACCTCATCCCCGAGCTGCAGGGTCGTTTCCCGATCCGGGTGGAGCTGGGTGCGTTGAGCAAGGAGGATTTCGTGCGCATCCTCACCGAGCCCAAGGCCGCGCTGACCAAGCAGTACGTGGCCCTGCTCGAGACCGAGGGCGTGAAGCTGCAGTTCGCCGATGACGCCATCGACCGCCTGGCCGAGATCGCGTTCCTGGTCAACGAGCGTCAGGAGAATATCGGTGCGCGGCGCCTGCACACCGTACTGGAGCGCCTGCTCGATACGCTGAGCTACGAAGCGCCGGATCGCGACGGCCAGAGTGTGGCGGTCGACCGTGCCTATGTCGACGCCCACCTCGGCGAGCTGGTGCAGGACCCGGACCTGAGTCGCTACATCCTCTGACCGGCCCCATCGAAAGGCCCGCGCAAGCGGGCCTTTCCTTTGGCACGGTCCGGTGGCTATGGGCGTGCGCTAGCATCCGGCTCTGCCCTTGCCGCGCCGCTCCGGATGACCGCGCACTATCGCCTGCTCGATCTCGACATCGATGTGACCCGCCAGCACGTGAGCCGCGCCGGACAGCGGCTGGACGTGTCCGGGCTGAGCTTCCAGCTGTTGGCCTATCTGCTGGCGCAGGGCCAGCGCGTGATCGGCTTCGACGAGCTGATGCAGGCGGTCTGGGCGCCGGCGGTGGTCAACGAGGAGACCGTCACCCAGCGCGTCAAGCTGCTGCGCCAGGCGCTGGGCGATGACGCGCGCCAGCCGCGCTATCTGCGCTCGGTGCGCGGGCAGGGGTACCAGCTGGTCGAACCGCCGCAGGCTGGCATCGCACCCCAGGCCAGCGCCTCTCCGTCACGCCGCCGCGCGCGCTGGATGATCCCGGCGGCGACGCTTGCCGGCGTGGCCCTCGTGGCCCTCGTGGCCGGACTGACGTGGCATCCCTTGCGCCCCTCCGCCGCCTCGCCGTTGCTCACGCGCGCCCAGTACTACGCGGGCATCGGCCAGAACGACAACAACGAGCGCGCCATCGTGCTCTATCGCCAGGCGCTCGCGCAGTCGCCGGATTCGGTGGAGGCGCAGGCCGGTCTCAGCCGTGCGCTCAGCGCCCGCACCTGCCTGTACAACGGTGACGCCGCGCAGGCGCAGCAGGGCGCGGCACTCGCGCAACAGTTGCTCCAACGCGATGCGGACAGCGCCACGGCATGGGCGGCGCAGGGCTACGCTTTCGATTGCCTGGGTGACATGCGCCGTGCCATCTCTGGCTATGAACACGCGGTGCGACGGGATCCGGGCGACGACAAGAGCCGGGCATCGCTGGCGTATCTGTACCAGGAGCAGGGCCGGCTGGCCGAAGCGTTGCATGGCAACTTCGCGCTGCGTGATCCGGGCCGGGTACGTTTCCGCGACGTGCAGGTCGCGCGCGAACTGGAGCTGCTCGGCTTCACCGCGGCCGCGGAGCGCCGCCATCGCGCGAACTTCGAACTGTTTCCCGACAACGTATTCGCCAACATCGCCTGGCCGCGCTTTCTCCTCGCGCAAGGACGCAGCGACGAGGCGGTGGCGGCCTTGAAGCAGGCCATGGCGCGAGGGACCCCGCATCCGGAACTGTGGCGCCTGCAGGGTGAGCTGGCGCTGCTGGCCGATGACCGGCAGGCCGCGGCGGCGGCGTTCGCCGAGGGAGAGCGGCTGCGCCCGCACCAGTCGATGCCGGCGACGCTGGCGGTGCTGTACGCGGAGCAGCCGCCGTCGGTGGCATGGTTCGACGCACGCCTGCAACGCCTGCGCGGCGACACCCAGGGCTGGTCCGATGCTTCGCTGGAGCTGGCGCTGCTTGAACAGCGCCGAGGGCATGCGGAAGCGGCGCTTGCCGCGCTGCGCGCCGCGGTGACAGCAGGCTTCCGCGACCGTGCGTGGCTGTCGGTCACGCCGTTGTTCGCCGAGCTGCGACGCGATCCCGGCTTCTCCACGCTGCTGGCGCGGATCGACCGTGACGTGGCCGCGCAACGCGAACAGGTCGCGCGGGCGGATTGGCGCCCGCACGACCTGCCCTGACTCAGCGCAGCGCGCCCAGGATGTAGTCGGCGAACAACTGCCGCGACTGCGGATGGGCGAAGCCACGGTTATAGGCGTTGGTGGTGATCACCGCGACCAGATGGCGTTCCGGCCACGCGAACACGTAGTTGCCGCCGTTGCCCGACATTGCCCACACCGCTACGTCACGACCGCCGACCTGGAAATGCAGGCGCCACCACTGGTAGCCGTACTCGGCGTCCTCATCGGCCTGGGCCTGCGGCGTGGTCATCGCGCGGATGTAGCCGGCCGACACCACCTGGCGCCCGCGCCAGCGCCCGCCATCGACGACCAGCTGGCCGAACTTGGCCAGGTCGCGGGTGCGATAGCGCGTGCCGCCGCCGCCCATGCCGATCCCTTCGGGCGACACATTCCAATGGCTGCGGGTGATATCCAGCGGCCGTTCCAGTGCCTGCTCGGCGAACGTGGGTAGCGGCTGGCCGGCGGCACGCTCCACCATCGCGCCGGCGACGAAACTGGCGGCGGTGCAGTAGGCGAAGGCGCGGCCGAACGGGCTGTCCTGCGGCTTGCTCATCCACGGTGCGAAGCCCTTGACCGGCATCGCCAGGGCGAAGTCCAGCCAGCGCTCGGTGACGTACATGCGTTCCTCGTTGCCACTGGAGAACTGGTTCTGGTCATCGCACTCCCAGAGCGTGCTCATGGTCAGCAGGTCCGACAGCGGCATCGCACGCAGGCGCGGGTCGACCGCATGGGTGGCGGTGAACTCGGGGAAACGATCGTAGACGCGGTCATCGACGCCGGTCAGCAGCCCGCGGTCGATGGCGATGCCGGCCAGCAGCGCGGTCACGCTCTTGGTCGCCGAACGCACGTCGCGCAGGGTGTCGGCGTCGCCGTCGAAATAGTGTTCGTACACCGGGCGACCGTCGTGGACGACCATGACGCTGGTGATCTGCTTCAGGCTGCCGTCGGCCATCTTGGCTTCGACGCTGCGCAGCTTGGCCAGGTCGATCGCCGGGTCGGCGGCGGTGGCCGGCCAACCGTCGGGGGTGGCGGCCTGGGCCGGGAGGCAGGCCAGACCGAGCAGCAGGGCGGGCAGGCAGAGGGAACGTGGCATGGGAACTCCGGATGGGTGGGAGTCCCGATTGCGCCGATGGCGCCGATGAAGTGCCTGATGCGTGGGTGAAGAATTCTGAAGCCCTTGGTAGATGGGCGTTTCAGCGTGCGGAGGGGCCTCGCAGCTGCAGCGAGTAGCGGTGGATCAGCTCCAGGTGCAGGGCCATGTAGTCCTCGTCGGTGAACGCCTGCGCCATGCCGGCCAGTGCGCGCTCGCGCGCCGCTTCGGCCTGGGCGTGCTCCCAATCGGCATCGCGCACCGCCAGGTCGGCCATCACCGTGACCCGGTCCGGCTGGACCTCGACGAAGCCGCCGGAGACGTAGATGTCCAGTGGCTCGCCCTGCCGTGGCACCACCCGCAGCATGCCCTCGCGCAGCGTGGTCAGCAGCGGGGTATGCCGGGGCAGCACGCCGAAACGGCCGGCGCTGCCGGGCAGGTCGACCTCGCGGATGTCGCCCGACCAGATCGGGCCCGCCAGGCTGACGACCTCCAGCACGAGGGCCGGCGCATCGCTCATCGGCGACACACCGGCGGATGCGCCCGTGCGGGAAAGCTGGCGGCGGATCGACGTGGCGACATGCGGCCCCGGGGATCGGTCGTGGGGCTCGCAGTATGTCGATGCGTGGCGTTGCGCGGTGTCAACGCGCTCAATCCTCGCCGATGTCCTCGTTCCACACGTCCGGATGGGCGGCGATGTAGCCGCCGAGCAGGTCGATGCAGGCCTGGCTCTGCAGGTCGATCACTTCCACGCCGTTCTCGCGCAGCCAGTCGATGCCGCCGCGGAAGGTGACCGACTCGCCCACCACCACGGTGCCGATGTTGAACTGGCGCACCAGCCCGCTGCAGTACCAGCACGGTGCCAGCGTGGTGACCATGATCGTGTCGCGGTAGCGACGCTGCCGGCCGGCCTTGCGGAAGGCATCGGTTTCGCCATGCACGGAAGGGTCGCCTTCCTGCACGCGGCGGTTGTGGCCACAGCCGAGCAGCTGCCCGTCGCGGTGATACAGCGCCGCGCCGATCGGGATGCCGCCCTCGGCCAGGCCTTGCCGCGCTTCGGCGATGGCGGTGTCGAGCAGGGCGCGATAGTCGGGCGTGGTGATCATGCGTGGATTCCGGGCGGGGCAGGCCAGTCTCGGCCAGGCGTCGGTGCGATGGCAACCCGCTCAGCGCGACGCGGGCGGCGCACTACCCGGCGCGGCGGTATCCAGCGCCACCACCACCGACATGCCCGGGCGCAGCCGCGCCGCCAGCGGCTGCCCGGCGTCGATGCCGATCTTCACCGGGATGCGCTGCGCGATCTTGACGAAGTTGCCGGTGGCGTTGTCCG
>DJAN01000080.1:0-166 GCA_002429615.1 Lysobacteraceae bacterium UBA6001 | reverse complement strand
AGTTGCCGGTGGCGTTGTCCGCCGGCAGGATCGCGAACTCCGAGCCGGCGGCCGGTGAGATCTCCAGCACATGGCCGCTGAGCCGCGCGTTGTTCAATGCGTCGACGCTGAAGGTCGCGCGCTGGCCCACGCGCACGTTCGCCATCTGGGTTTCCTTGAAGTTGGC
>DJAN01000109.1:429-2737 GCA_002429615.1 Lysobacteraceae bacterium UBA6001 | reverse complement strand
CACCGAGCATGATCGCGCCCCCGCTGCCCTCGTTGCCGCCGATGCACAGCACGCGCCCAGACTCGCCCTTGTGCGTGTTGCGCCGCCGTGGGCGCAGGCATTGGCCCAACGCGGCGGCGGACCAGGACTCGGCGCGCGGCGCCAGCGCCTCGACGCTGGCGACCGGCACCTCCAGCGTCGCCAGCACGCGCTCGCCGACCTGTTCCAGCGCATCGCCGGTATGCAGCCCCAGGTGGGCGACGATGAACTGCAGCGTCACCGCCGCGCGCACCGCCACGCCCGGACGCGCCCCGTGCTCGGCATCGATGCCGCTGGGCACATCCAGCGCCAGCACCGGCACGCCACTGTGGTTGATCGCCGCGATCAGCGCCGCGTTGCCGCCTTCCGGCGGACGGTTCAGGCCGATGCCGAACAAGGCATCGACGATGACGTCCTCGCCATCGAACGCACACGGGAACAGTTCGATCCGGCCGCCGCGCGCCAGGTAGTCGGTGCAGGCGCGCTGCGCCAGTTCCGAGACCGGGCCGCCGTCTTCCACGTGCACCACGCGCACCTGGCGGCCACCGAGCTGCGCCAGCCGTGCCAGCACGTAGCCGTCGCCGCCGTTGTTGCCGGTGCCACAGGCCACGGTGATGCGGCGCGCATGCGGCCAGCGCTGCTGCAGCAGCTCCCAGCCGGCTAGGCCGGCGCGCTGCATCAGCACGTAAGGATCGCCACCGAGCAGCTGCGTGGCCTGCGCATCGATCATGCGGGCCGAGGCGGTGTCATGGAGCAGGAGGGGGGCGTACATGGCCGGGATTCTATACTTGCCGCCATGTCCGCCGTTCCCACCCCTGCCCTGGCGCCCGCCGCGCTTGCCGCGCTGGCATCGCGCGTGCGCGCGTTGACGCGCGAGGCCGGCTTCCAGCGCTGCGGCATCAGCGGCATCGACCTGCGCGAGGACGAGCAGCACCTGCGCGACTGGCTGGCCGAAGGCCTGTACGGGACGATGCACTGGATGGCGCAGCACGGCAGCAAGCGGGCGCGGCCGGCGGAGCTGGTGCCGGGCACGCTGCGGGTGATCTCGGTGGGCATGGACTATGGCCGCCGTGACGACGAGGCCGCCTGGGCCACGCTGGACGATGGCGAGCGCGCCTATGTTGCGCGCTACGCGCTGGGCCGTGATTACCACAAGCTGATGCGCAACCGCCTGCAGAAACTCGCCGAGCGGCTGCAGGAAGCGGTGGGGCCGTTCGGGCACCGCGTGTTCGTCGATTCGGCGCCGGTGCTGGAACGGGCGCTGGCGCGCAATGCCGGGCTGGGCTGGATCGGCAAGCACACCTGCCTGATCGACAAGCAGGGGGGCTCGTGGTTCTTCCTCGGCGAGATCTACGTCGACCTGCCGCTACCGGTGGATACGCCGGCCACCGCGCACTGCGGCAGCTGCGTGCGCTGCATCGACATCTGCCCGACCGGCGCGATCGTGGCGCCACAGCGGCTGGATGCGCGCCGTTGCATCTCGTACCTGACGATCGAGCATGACGGCGCGATTCCAGAGGAATTCCGCAAGCCGATCGGCAACCGCATCTATGGCTGCGACGACTGTCAGCTGGTGTGTCCCTGGAACAAGTTCGCGCGGCGCACGGATGAAGCGGACTTCCGCGCACGTAACGACCTGGATACGGCGACGCTGCCGCAGCTGTTCGCGTGGGAGGAGGACGAATTCCTGCGCCGTACCGAGGGCAGCCCGATCCGGCGCAGCGGGCATGAGCGCTGGCTGCGCAATATCGCCGTGGCGCTGGGGAATGCGCCGACGACGCCGGCGGTGCTGGCGGCGCTGGGATCGCGGCGGGAGCATGCGTCGGCGCTGGTGCGCGAGCATGTGGCGTGGGCGTTGGCGCAGCATGGGGAATAGAGGCGCTGCGTGGCGGGTTGTGTCGACTCCTTGATGTCTTTTCCCACCGCTCTTCGTTGAATCTTCTCTTGTAGGAGCGGCTTCAGCCGCGACCCGGGGCGTCGCGCGCGGCAGGATGGCAGTCGCGGCTGAAGCCGCTCCTACAGGGGGTGCGTGGGGGCGTCGGGGTATTGGGACGTCGCGCCGGCGCCATGCCGGACCCAGCGCCCGCCCGATCGGCGATAATCCCCGCATGCCTGCCCGCGAAGACGACATCCTCACCCCCAGCCAGCTCAACACGTTGGCGCGCGACCTGCTCGAAGGCAGCTTTCCGCAGGTCTGGGTCGAAGGCGAACTCGGCAACGTCACCCGCCCCTCCTCCGGGCATCTCTACTTCACCCTCAAGGACGCGCGCGCCCAGGTGCGCTGCGCGAT
>DJAN01000109.1:0-195 GCA_002429615.1 Lysobacteraceae bacterium UBA6001 | reverse complement strand
GTGCGCTGCGCGATGTTCCGCCCCAAGAGCCAGTGGCTGAAGTTCCAGCCGCGCGAAGGCCTGCGTGTGCTCGCCCGCGGCCGCCTCACCCTGTACGAAGCGCGCGGCGACTACCAGATGGTGCTCGAACACCTGGAAGAAGCCGGCGAAGGCGCCCTGCGCCGCGCCTTCGAGGAACTGCGCGCGCGCCTGGCC
>DJAN01000189.1 GCA_002429615.1 Lysobacteraceae bacterium UBA6001 | reverse complement strand
CGCTCTTCCGATCTGCGGCAGGGGCGGGAGGCGCCGCGGCCGCGGGCGCCGGCGTCGCCATGCGTTCCTCGAACTGCGGGCGCATGCCGCCGATCTGTTCGGAGATATCGTCCCAGCGACGCCAATAGTCGGTGGGCGGCGTTTCGGCGCGCACGCCGCGGGCGCGACCGCGCGCGTCGTCGCGGGCGTTGGATGCCGGTTGTCGAGCGACCATGGAGGTTCCCCTGTCAGCGCCCTTGATTATGCGATGAACTTCACGGCAACGGGGACTGCTCCCATCCGCCGCCCTCACTGCCCGGCCGCAGCGGTGCGACCAGGCGCTTCATTCCCCGCCACAGGGTCCGCCAGACCCACCACACCAGCAGCGCCCCCAGCAGGCTGGCCCCGACCACCACCAGCAGCGCCAGCCACGGATGGGCCAGCGCCAGGGCCAGGGTTGCGGTGACCACCGTGTCCTCGGCGATGGAGGCTACCCAGTTGCTGGCCGGCTCGGGCGAAGTGTTGAGCAGCGCCCGCGAGCCGGCCTTCAGCACATGGCTCGTCAGTGCCACGCCCGCGCCGGCCACCAGCGCGCCGGTGCCAAGCTGTCCGTCCGGCGAAAGCGTGGCGGCGGCCAGGAAGGCACCAGCCGGCACCCGCGCCAGCGTCTGCAGCAGGTCCCAGACCGAATCGACACCGGGAATCTTGTCGGCGAAGAACTCCGCCACCGCCAGCGCGCCGGAGGTCCCCAGGACCCACCAGGACTCGGTGGGCTGCAGCGCCGGCGGCAGCTCGACCCAGCCCAGCGCGCCCGCCAGCCCGATACCGAACACGGTCAGATACACCCGGATGCCGGCCAACCAGGCCAGCAGGATACCGATGACGAACAGGTGGGCCTCGTTCATGCTGAGCGCTCCGCTAAGGATCGCGGCCACTATCGGGCAAGCGCGCTGGCCGCGCCAGCGCCGCGGCGGCGCCATCTGGCACACTAGTGAACCGTTCCCACTGGATGTCCGCGCCGGCCGATGAGGTTGGGCGCTCCCCTCCGATGAATCGACCGGTTCCCCGCATCCAGATCGTTCGCCACGGCGCCTCCTCGCCACGACGCTTCCCGCTTGTGCCGGTGATCGTGGTGGCGGTGTTGTGGCTGCTCTCGCTGGCGGGCATGTGGTTTCTGGCCAGCCGCCTGGCCGCGCCCGAGCTGGGGCAGGCCCAGGTCGAGCTGCGCAACAGCCAGCGTCAGGTGGCCGACCTGCAGCAGCAGATCCAGGGCTTGAAGCAGCGCCAGGTCAACCTGGCGGTCTCCGACCAGATCAGCCGCGCCGCCAACAACGAAGTGCAGGCCTCGCTGGCCGAGCGCGACGAGCAGATCGCCGCGCTGCGCGCCGATGTCGCCTTCTACGAGCGCCTGGTCGGCGCCACCAGCCAGCGCAAGGGCCTCAACGCCCACTCGATCGAATTCACCCCGGAGGCCGGCGGCACCTGGGCCTATACGGCGGTGCTGACGCAGAACCTGAACCGGGGCGCGATCAGCGAGGGCCAGCTGCGCTTCGCCGTCGAGGGCGTGCGGGCCGGCAAGCTGACCACGGTCAGCTGGAACGAACTGCACCAGAAGGCGGACGCGCCCGGGCAGGCTTACTCGTTCAGGTACTTTCAGCAATTGGCCGGCAGCGTGATCCTGCCCAAGGATTTCACCCCGCAACGTGTGCGAATCTCGTTGACCGGTGGTGGGGCACCGGTCAACCAGACATTCGATTGGAAGAGCGCCGCGACCGCGGCCGCAGGGGAGTAGGCATGTTCGGCAATAAATCCAACCGGGGCGACCAGACCGTGGTCGACACCCTCATCGGTCCGCAGGTGGTGATCCGGGGCGACCTGGTCTTCAGTGGCGGGCTGTATATCGAAGGCCGCATCCACGGCAAGGTGATCGCCGAGGACGGCAGCCCGGCCATCGTGACGCTGGCCGAGCAGGGCCGCATCGAGGGTGAGGTACGCGCCCCGGTGGTCATCATCAACGGCCAGCTGGACGGCGACGTGCACGCCGCCGAGCGCGTCGAGCTGGCGCCCAAGGCACGCGTGCAGGGCAACGTGCATTACCAGGTCGTGGAGATGAGCGCTGGCGCCCAGCTCACCGGCCGCCTGATCCACGCCACTGCCGCCGCCGCGCTGCCGGCACCGGGCGAGGAAGTCGGCCATCGCGGCGTCGCCCTGGCGGCCGTGAACGGCTGAACGGGCAGCACCGGCGCGGCGTCGAACGCTGCGTCCGGTCAATCGGCTTGAATCGGGGCCTGTCGGGCCCCATCCTGCGCGCATGACCACGCTAGTTTCCCTTCCCGGCACCGCGCCCGCGCCTGATTACCAGTCGCTGGATCGTCCGCTGAATTTCACCGGCGCCGCCGCGGCCAAGGTGCGCGAACTGATCCAGGACGAAGGCAATGCCGACCTGGCGCTGCGGGTGTATATCCAGGGCGGCGGCTGCTCCGGCTTCCAGTACGGCTTCGAGTTCGACGAGAACCGGGCCGAGGACGACCTGGCGGTGGCCACCGACGGCGTCACCCTGCTGGTGGACCCGCTCAGCCTGCAGTACCTGATGGGCGCGGAGGTCGACTACACCGAGAGCCTGACCGGTGCGCAGTTCGTGATCCGCAATCCCAACGCGCGCACCACCTGCGGCTGCGGCAGCAGCTTCAGCGTCTGAGCCAAGCCACAGCGTGCAGCATCGACAGGGCCGGCATTGCCGGCCCTGCGTTTTTTCGCTGCCGGCGTGGTTGCGGTGAAGCATCTTTGCCGTCAGGCTTCAGCGGATGCCCGCACCTCTCACGACCTTCTCTGGATTCGCCTTCGTCGAACAGCCGCTGGATCGTGCCGATCCGCTGCGCGACGACCATGACGCCCTGGCTCGCCTCTGGCCGCAGGCCCGTGTACTGGTACTCGAGGCGGACGGCCAGGTATATGCCGACGCGCACGGCCAGCCGGCCGCGCTGACCGGCGCCGATCTGGGCGCTGGCCCGGGCACGGCGATCTTTCTTGGCCTGGCTGGCGAGCAGGCATGGTTCTGCGTCGACGCCACGCAGGTCACCGCCAGCGCGCCCGGGCGCATCGACCTGCGCCGTGCCGGTGCCGAATGGCCGGCCGCGTTGTCCACCGCCTTCGCCTACGCGCGTGGCATGTCGTGGTGGCAGGCGCGCACGCGCTTCTGTGGTGTGTGCGGTGCTGCCATCACGTTCCGTCGCGGCGGTTTCATCGGCCATTGCGCGCAATGTGGCAACGACCACTATCCGCGTGTCGACCCGGCGGTGATCGTCGCGGTCAGCGATGGCGCGCGTCTGCTGCTCGGCCGCCAGGCCAGCTGGGCGCCACGCCGCTACTCGGTGGTCGCCGGCTTCGTGGAGCCCGGCGAATCGCTTGAGCAGACCGTCGCGCGTGAGGTCCACGAGGAAACCCAGATCCGCATCGACAGCTGCCAGTACCTGGGCGCGCAGCCCTGGCCGTTTCCCGGCGCGTTGATGCTCGGCTTCCGTGCCGAGGCCGATGGCACGCAGACGCCGCAGGTCGACGGGGAACTGGAGGACGCGCGCTGGTTCACCCGCGAGGAAGTCGGCGCCGCGCTGGCGCGCGATGGCCACGACGATGGCACCGGCCTGCTGCTGGCGCCTTCGATCTCCATTGCCCGTGCGCTGATCGAAGACTGGTACCGTCGAGGCTGACGGCGGCGGCGGCTTGCCGCATCATCGGCTCAGGGGCTGGCGTCGCCGGCCCCGCAAGACTGGCAACGCCGTTCCTGGAGACATCCGCCCATGTTCACCGCTCTGGTTGCCGTGATCGTCGCCCTCGCGCTGGGTCATATCGTCCCGGCGCAGGTCGCGCGCCTGCGCCATTTCGGCTGGTTCGAGCACTGGCTGGACTGGCTGGCGTCGCAGTCGCGCGGTGCTGGCCCGTGGCATGGCCGCTATGGCGTGGCGATGGCGTTGCTGCCGCCGCTGCTGCCAGTGCTGCTGCTGCAGTGGCTGCTGCGCGGCCATTGGTATGGCCTGCCGTCGCTGCTCTACGGCGTGCTGGTGCTGGCCTGGACCTGGGGGCCGCGCGACCTCGACCGCGACGTCGAAGCGGTGATCGATGCAGACGACCCGTCGGCGCGTCGCGCCGCCGTCGCGCACCTGCAGGCCGCGGGCGGCAGCCTGCACGAGGATGCGCCCTCGCTGGTGGAGGCGGTCATCCTCAACGGCCTGCGCCGCTGGTTCGGCGTGCTGTTCTGGTTCCTGCTGCTCGGGCCATTTGGCGCCGTGCTGTACCGACTGCTGGTGCTGATGGTGGAAGGTCCGCTGTCCGGCAAGCTGCCACCGGCGCACGAACGTGGCGCGCACACGCTGCTCGCCGCGCTGGAATGGCCGGTGGCGCAGTTGATGGTGCTGTCGATGGCGCTGGTGGGGAACTTCGATACCGTCTACCGCGCATGGCGCGATGCGCATGGCAACCGCTGGGCCCTGGAGCCGGCGTTTCTGGGCGCGGTGGCCCGGGCCAGCGTGCGCGCCGAGCTGCGCGAGGAAGCGCATGACTACACCGATGCCGGCTTGGTGCCGGTCTGGCGTCGTCTGCCGGAGGTACGCGACGCCATGAGCCTGGTCTGGCGTGTACTGCTGCTGTGGATGGTGGTGCTGGGATTGCTGGTGATTGCCGGCTGGGTGGGCTGAGGCGCGGCGATCAACCCGGTGCCAGTGCGGTGAACGGGAACCAGGGCAGGTTGCGCGCGATCCAGTAGGCCGGGATCAGCACCAGCCAGAAGTTAGGACGCGACACCACCGATACCACCGGCGCGAACCAGCGGGCGCGCCAGCCGACCTGCCAGGCGACCAGGCCTGGCACCAGGGCCAGGCCGGTCATCACCAGCGGATTCATGCGAAAGGCGGTGGCGATATCCAGGTGCAGCAGCGCGTGCAATGCACGCGTCATGCCGCACCCCGGGCAGTAGAAGCCCGTCAGCGCGCGGAACAGGCAGGGCGGGAAACGGCTTCCCGCCGCATTCGGATCGTAGTGGTAGACCAGCCAGAGGCCGAGGGCGGCCACCGGCGTGGCCACCGCCAGCGCGATCCAATGCCAACCGCGCAGGGCGATCACGACATGTGCTGCATCTGCTGCATCGCTTCCATGTAGCTCTGCATGCCGCCGGTCGCCAGCGCAAAGATGTTGATCACCAGGCCGACGATGGCCAGGCCGGTGGTGACCCAGCACCAGGTCTTGGCATTGGCCGAAGCGCGACGGGCACCGTCCAGGTCGCCCTGCGCCAGCAGCGAATTGACCTTGCTCGAGAACACGATGGCCACGATGCCGGTGATCAACGCCGGGCAGCACAGGCAGAAGCCGAGCACGGTCGAGATGATCGACCAGGCCAGGTAGTTCGGGATCGGCTGTACGGTCGGCGGCGGGGCAACGGGGGGAACTGCGCTCATGCTCGGACTCCTGCGGGTGGTGGTGTGGACAAGGTGGAGCGGACGCGGGAAGAGAAGCGCAGCGGCGGCGGATCTGGGCATGCAACGGGCGTACTGGCGCTCATGGGCACCAATGGCATGCGAATCCCCCTGTAACGGCTTCCCTTCCGGTGGCCGAATCGGCGGCCGCCATGGCACAAGCGTAGCGGCGCCACGCCAGCTTGGAAAGCCGGGCGACTAGGCCAGCTCGCCCCGCAGCGCCCGCACCTGCGCTTCCAGCGCCGGCGCATCCACGCCCTGCGGATCCAGCGCCGGCGCGGCCGCCACCTGGACATGCGCGCGGAAACGCCGTGGCACCCGCATGCGGCCCAGGCGGCTGTCGCGGCGGCTCCACATGCTGCTCCACATCCCGCGCAGCGCCATCGGCACCACCGGTACCGGGCGACGTTCCAGGATTTTCTCCACGCCGCTCTTGAACGGCGCGATCTCGCCGTCGCGGGTCAGCGCGCCTTCCGGGAAGATGCATACCAGCTCGCCTTCGGCCAGCGCCGCGTCGATCTCGTCGAACGCGCGCTGCATCAGCGCCGGATCCTCGCGCGCGCCGGCGATCGGGATCGCCTTGGCGGTGCGGAAGATCCAGCGCATCACCGGGATGTTGAAGATCTTGTAGTACATGACGAAACGCACCGGACGCGGCACCGTGGCCGCCAGGATCAGCGCGTCCATGTAGCTGACGTGGTTGCACACGATCAGCGCGGCGCCCTCGTCGGGCACGTTCTTCTCGATGCCATGCAGTTCCAGCCGATACAGCGCGCGCACCAGCAGCCAGCTGAGGAAGCGCATCAGGAATTCGGGGACGATGGTGAAGATGTAGATCGCCACGATCGTGTTGGCGATCGCCAGCGCCAGGAACACCTGCGGGATCGTCCAGCCCAGCCAGCGCTGCACCGCGATGCCGACCACCGCGGCCACCACGATGAACAGCGAGTTCTGGATGTTGAGCCCGGCGATCACCCGCGACAGCTCCGCGCGCGGCGTGCGGCTCTGGATCAGCGCGAACAGCGGCACCACGAAGAAGCCGGTGAACACGCCGATGCCTACCAGGTCGAACATGATCCGCAGGCTGCCCGCCTGCCGGACGAAGCCGATCACGTCCAGCCCCGCCGCCAATGCCTGGCCGGGGCGGGCGAAGTAAAGATCGAGCATGAACGCGCTGATGCCGAACGCACCCAGCGGCACCAGGCCGATTTCCACCGTGCGCCCGGACAGCCGCTCGCACAGCAGCGAGCCACTGCCGGTGCCGATCGAGAACAGCGCCAGCGCGAACACATACAGTTCCGGCCGGCCACCCAGGTTGAGTTCGGCATAGCCCGGCAGCTGCGCGGTAATCACCGTGCCGATGAACCAGAACCACGACACGCCGAGGATCGCGTTGCGCACCGACAGCTGGCGCCGGGTCAGGCGCATGATCGCCAGCGATTCGGGGATGGGATTCCAGTTGATCTTCAGATCCGGCGCACCGGCTTCCACGCGCGGCACGCGGCGCGCGACCAGGTTGCCGGTTACCGCCAGCGCGATCACCGCCACCGCCGCGACCACCGTGCCGTGGGCGCCGGCGAAGGTGAAGATCAACCCGCCGAAGATCATGCCGCACAGGATCGAGATCGACGTGCCCATTTCGACCAGGCCGTTGCCGCCGGTCAGCTCTTCCGGCTTCAGCACCGAAGGCAGGATCGAATACTTCACCGGGCCGAACAGCGTGGACTGCACGCCGGTGCAGAACAGCGCGATCAGCAGGATCACCATATTCTGGGTGAGGAAACCGACCGCCGCCAGCGACATCACCACGATCTCCATCGTCGTGGTGATGACGATCAGCCGCTGCTTCTCCAGCTTCTCGGCGATCTGCCCGGCGATGGCCGAGAACAGGAAGTAGGGCAGGATGAACAGCGCCGGCGCCAGGTTGGTATAGATCAGCCGCTGCGACTGCTCCACCGCCAGGAACCCCAGCAGGCCGATGATGGCCTGGCGGTAGACGTTGTCATTGAAGGCGCCCAGCGCCTGCACGGTGAAGAACGGGAGGAAGCGTCGCTGCTTCAACAGCGCGAACTGGCTGTGGCCGGATGACATGCATGACTCCTTGGCGGTCGCGCGCAGCCTAGCAGGACCGTGCAGGGCGCTGGAACCTCGGCGCCGGCCGCGCTGCAATGCTGCATGCTGGCGGTGGCGACGACGCTGCGCAGCGTGGCGGGCATACTGTGCGCCCCCGCGCCGGTACCCCTGATGTCCTCCGCCTCGCATTATCCCCGGATCAAACACAGCCTCGTGCTGCTGATGGCGGTGGCCACCGGCCTGGCCGTGGCCAGCAACTACTACGCGCAGCCGCTGCTGCAGACCCTGGCCCAGACCTTCGGCGTGGACCCCCGCAGTGCCGGCCTGGTGGTCACGGTGGCGCAGTTGTCATATGCGGCGGGCCTGCTGTTCATCGTGCCGCTGGGCGACCGCCTGGAACGGCGCGGTTTGATCGTGGGCCTCTACGTCGCCTGCGCGGGCGGCCTGCTGGTCAGTGCGATGTCGGGCAGCTTCGCGATGCTGCTGATCGGCACGCTGGTCACCGGCCTGTGCTCGGTGTCGGCGCAGGTGCTGGTGCCGTATGCGGCCACCCTGGCCGCGCCGCACGAACGCGGGCGCGTGGTCGGCCTGGTGATGAGCGGCCTGCTGCTGGGCATCCTGCTGGCGCGCACCATCTCCGGCCTGCTCGCCGGCGCGGGCGGCTGGCACACCGTGTACTGGGTGGCGGCCGGCTTGATGCTGGTGGTCGCGGCGTTGTTGTATCGCGGATTGCCGCGGCATGACGGCGATCCCACGCTGTCCTATCCGCGCCTGATCGTCTCGGTGCTGACCCTGCTGCGCGACGAGCCGGTGCTGCGCGGGCGCGCCGTGCTCGGTGGACTGATCTTCGCCGGGTTCAGCGTGTTCTGGACCACGCTGGCATTCCTGCTGGCCGGTCCGGATTACGGCTACGGCACCAGCCTGATCGGCCTGTTCGGGTTGATCGGCGCCGCCGGTGCGCTGGCCGCGAACCTGTCGGGCAAGCTGTCCGACCATGGCCACGGCACGCTCGCCAGCTGGGGCGGCCTGGTGATGCTGCTGCTGTCGTGGCTGCTGCTGTGGGCGGCGCCGCATTCGCTGTGGTGGCTGATCATCGGCGTACTGCTGCTGGACGTGGCCGTGCAGGGCGTGCACATCAACAACCAGAGCGTGATCTATCAGCTCGATGCCGCGGCGCGTAACCGCATCACCTCGGCCTACATGACCTGCTACTTCATCGGCGGTGCGCTGGGTTCCAGCGCCGGCACGGTGGCCTATGCGCGCGCCGGCTGGGCGGGCGTGGTGGTGGCCGGTGCGGTGCTCGCGGTCGCGGCGTTGGCGTGGATGGGCTGGAGCTCGCGCCGACGCTGAGCGCGCTCAGGCCTGTACCGGGGGCGGCGGCGCCTGTTCGGCGCGCGGTGGCGCCGTCACCACTTCCTGCGCCGCGGCGCGCAACCGTGGCAACAACCGCAGCACCAGCGCCAGCTGGGTGCGCAGCAGGCGCTGCTTCGGCACCGCGTCGCTGGCGTAATCGTCCAGCGCCTCGGCCATCGCCGCTTCCGCGCTTTCATCGGTCACCGGCAGCGGCTGGCGCTGCGCCAGGTGTGAGGCGATATCCCCGAGCGCGCGCTGCAGGTAGTCGCCCGCGTCGCGCGTCTGCGGGTCCAATGCCAGCTTTTCGCGGTGCGCGCCGAGTGCCGACAGATACCCCAGCAGCACGTTGGACAAGGCGAGAAAGCGGAAGCCCGCATCCAGGTTGCGCCGTACATAGCCCGGCTCGCGCAGCATGTTCGACAGTGCCACCGACAGCGCCGCATCGGCGTTGTGCATGTCACGGCGTGCGATGCGGTAGTTGAGGTCATCGCGCTGCCCCTCGGCATACTGGCCCAGCACCTCGCGCAGATAACGCGAACCGCTGGCCAGCACATTGGCGATGACCCGGTGCAGGCGCCGCCCCTGCCAGTCCGGCAGGATCAGGAACGAGGCCAGCGCGGCGATCAGGCAGCCGACCAGCGTATCCAGCAGGCGCGGCCACAGCAGCACGAAGCCGTTGCCGAGCAGGTTGAAGCACAGCAGCGCCATCACCGTGATCGCCGCCGTCGCCAGCAGGTAGCGGTCGGTGCGGGTGACGAAGAACAGCAGCGCCGCCAGCAGTGCCAGCAGCAGTTGCATCTCGATGCCGGTGAACAGCTGCATCAGCGCCCAGGTCACGCCCAGGCCCACCAGCGTGCCGGCGATGCGCTGCACCAGCCGCAACCGCGTCGCGCCGTAGTTGGGGCGACAGACGAAAGCGGTGGTGAGCAGGATCCAGAAGCCGTTGTGCGCGTGCATCAACGTCATCACCGCGTAACCGGCCAGCAGCGCCACCGCCATCCGCACGCCATGGCGGAACAGCACCGAGCCCGGCGTCAGCTGCGCCAGCAGGCGCTGGCCCATCTCGCGCAGGGTGTGTGGCGAGGAGTCGCGCAGGCGCGTGTCCATGCCGTCCAGCGGGGTATCGGACAGCGAGGACTCCGACAGCCTGCGCTCGATGCTCTGCAGGTTGCTGGTCAGCAGTTCCAGCGAGCCGAGCAGGCGCGCCTGCGCGGGATCGGCGCGCGCGTGCAGGAAATCCAGCGATTGCCGCAGGTCGTCGGTGGCCTGGCGGCTGCTGTCGGCGTACACGAACGGCTGGCGCAGCCGCAGCGCCTCGCCCAGCGCGATGCAGGCTGCACCCTGCAGCGCCAGCAGGCGGCGGCAGCGGTACAGCACGTCGCTATGGAAGAACGCTTCGGTCAGTGCTTCGTAGGGATAGTGCGAGGAACTGGCGCGCTCGTGGAAATCCTGGGCGAGGTAGTACAGGCGGAAATACAGCCCGGACTGCACGCCGGGACGGCCGGAACGGCCGAAGCGGCTGAGGATCGCCGCCTTGGCCGCGTTGAGCGCGGCGACCACCTGCGCGTTCTGTTCGGCCAGCGCAAGCCGGCGTGCGTGCAGGTCCTCGCCACGTACCGGCTCGAACAGATCGGCCTTGCGCCGCAGGTACTCACCCAGCACTTCGAACAGCTGCGCCAGGCGTTCGCGCACCGGCCGGTTGGCGAACAGCGCCGACCACAGGATCGACAGCAGCCCGTACCAGGCCGCGCCCATCAACAGCAGCAGCGTGCCGTGCCAGGCATCGGCGGGATGGCCGCCGCTGGCGTGGTGCTGGTCCAGCCCGATCATCGTGTAGATGGCCAGCGCCACCGTGGCCTGGGCGATCGATGCGTAGCGTTCGCCGAGCGCGCCGAGCAGGGTCAGGGCGAAGGTGGACAGCGCCAGCCCGGTGACGAACGCCCAGGGATGCGGGAACAGCCACACCACGGCCGCCGAGGACAAGGCGAAGCACAGCAGCGACAGCAGTACCGACTTGGTCCGGCCGAGCCAGTTGTCGTCGGTCTCGGCGATGGCGCTGGCGATGATGCCGAGGAAGATCGCGGGCAGCGCGGCCAGCTGTCCGCCATACCAGCAACCGCCCATCGCCACGCCCAGCGCGATCAGCACCCGCAGCCCATAACTGGCTTTCTCATGGGCCCACAGGCGGCCCAGGCGGGATTCAATCGAAGGTTTCGGCACGACGGCTCACGCGGGCGGGGTCACCGCCATTATGGCCATGCCGTCGTGATCATGGTGGCGAAAAGCGTCGGGGCTGAAGCCCCTCCCACCATCGCGACGGTAGGAGGGGCTTCAGCCCCGACAGCAGGGTGTTTGGGGAGCGCTTAAAGCCCCTCTTCGCGCGCGATCGCCCGCCAGCCGATATCGCGGCGATGGAACTCGTGCGTCCAGTGGATGCGGTCCACGCCGCGATACGCGCGCTGCTGCGCGTCGCGCACGCTGTCGCCCAGTGCCGCCACGCATAGCACGCGGCCACCGGCGCTGAGCACATGCCCATGCGTGTCCAGCGCGGTACCGGCATGGAACACCTTTGCGTCGTCCGGCACCGCGCCCAGGCCCTCGATGACCTCGCCGCTCACCGGCGTTTCCGGATACGGCCGCGCCGCCATCACCACGCCCAGCGACGGACGCGGATCCCACTGCGCTTCCACCCCATCGAGGCGGCCGTCGATCGCCGCCTCGACCAGGTCCACCAGGTCGGACTGCAGGCGCAGCATCACCGGCTGCGTTTCCGGGTCGCCGAAGCGCACGTTGAATTCGATCACCTTCGGCGCGCCGCTGGCGTCGATCATCAGCCCGGCATAGAGGAAGCCGGTGAACGGAATGCCGTCGGCGATCATGCCGCGCACGGTCGGCTCGACCACCTCGCGCATCACCCGCGCATGCACCTCGGCGGTGACCACCGGTGCCGGCGAATACGCGCCCATGCCGCCGGTATTCGGCCCGGTATCGCCGTCGCCGACGCGCTTGTGGTCCTGGCTGGTCGCCATCGGCAAGGCGGTGACGCCATCGACCATCGAGATGAAGCTGGCTTCCTCGCCGTCGAGGAATTCCTCGATCACGACGCGCGCACCGGCATCGCCGAACGCATTGCCCGAGAGCATGTCGCGCACCGCGGCCTCGGCTTCGGCCTGGGTCATCGCCACGATCACACCCTTGCCGGCGGCCAGGCCGTCGGCCTTGATGACGATCGGCGCGCCCTTCTCGCGCACGTAGGCCAGCGCCGCGCCCAGCTCATGATGGACCGCGTAGAACGCGGTCGGAATGCCGTGGCGGGCGAGGAAGTCCTTGGCGTAGGCCTTGCTGCCCTCCAGCTGCGCGGCGGCGGCGGTGGGCCCGAAGATGCGCAGGCCGGCGGCGCGGAAGCGGTCGACCACGCCGGCCACCAGCGGCACTTCCGGGCCGACCACGGTCAGCGCGACCGCCTCGTCCTGGGCGATCTGCAGCAGGCGGTCGAGGTCGTTGACCCGCGCGGCGATGTTGCGGCACTTGTCCTCGGTCGCGGTGCCGGCGTTGCCGGGTGCGACCAGGACCTCCGTGACGCGGGGCGACTGGGCCAGCTTCCAGGCCAGCGCGTGCTCGCGGCCACCGGAACCAATGACGAGGATCTTCATGCGGACAGGACTCCTGCGCGGCCGCGACGGCTACGCGATGAAAAAAGCAGGGTGGTAGTCGACCCGTGCCTGCGGCGCGTCGCCGTCGCCGATCAGCAGGGACTGGAAGTACTCGGCCGGTGCGCCGTCGAAGCGCAGCGAGGCGAGCGGACGGAAACCGAAGCGCTGATACCAGGCCGGGTCGCCCAGCACCACGCAACCGCGTGCGTCCTGCCCGGGCAGCTCGGCCAACGCCGCGCGCACCAGCGCGCTGCCCACGCCGCGGCCCTGGTCGGCAGGATCCACCGCGACCGGGCCGAGCCCGAACCAGCCGTGGCTGCCGTCGTCCAGCGTGACCGGGGAGATCGCGACATGGCCGGCGATGCGGCCGTCGATGTCGGCGACCAGCGACACCTGCAGGGCGCCGGCATCGCGCAGCGCGGCGACGATGCGGGCTTCATTGCCGCCCGCATGCAGCGCGTTGGCGAACGCGGCACCGATCACGCGGGCAATCGCTTCATGGTCGGCGGAAGTTTCCTCGCGTATCCACATGGCGCGCCTCGCGGGTCGGATGCTGCGGTCAGTGACGGAAGTGACGCACGCCGGTGAACACCATCGCCAGGCCGTGTTCGTCGGCGGCGGCGATCACCTCGGCATCGCGCATCGAACCGCCCGGCTGGATCACCGCGGCGATGCCCGCCTCGGCGGCGGCATCGATGCCGTCGCGGAACGGGAAAAATGCGTCGGAGGCCATCACCGAGCCCGGCACCACCAGGTGCGCGTCGGCGGCCTTGATGCCGGCGATGCGCGCGGAGTACACGCGGCTCATCTGCCCGGCGCCGACGCCGATGGTGCGGTTGTCCTTCGCATAGACGATGGCGTTGGACTTGACGTACTTGGCCACGCGCCAGGCGAACAGCAGGTCGCGCAGTTGCGCCTCGGTCGGCGCCACCTTGGTGACCACCTTCAGTTCCTGCGCGGTCATGCCGCGGTTGTCCGAGGACTGCAGCAGCAGGCCCGAGCCGATGCGCTTGCTGTCGTAGTTGTTTAGGCCCTCGCCGTGCGGAATCTGCAGCACGCGCACGTTGGCCTTCTTGGTCGCGTAGTCCAGCGCGCCCGGCTCGTAGTCCGGGGCAATCAGCACTTCGACGAACTGGCGATCCAGGATCGCCTTGGCGGTGGCCGCATCCAGCGTGCGGTTGAAGGCGATGATGCCGCCGAAGGCGCTGGTCGGGTCGGTGGCATAGGCCAGCTCATACGCATCGCCGCAGGCCACGCCCACCGCCACGCCGCACGGGTTGGCGTGCTTGACGATCACGCAGGCCGGCGCGTCGAACTGGCGCACGCATTCCCACGCCGCGTCGGCGTCGGCCAGGTTGTTGTAGCTCAGCTCCTTGCCCTGCAGCTGGCGGAACGTCGCCAGCGTGCCCGGCACCGGGTACAGGTCGCGGTAGAACGCGCCGCTCTGGTGCGGGTTCTCGCCGTAGCGCAGATCCATCACCTTCACGAAGGTGGAGTTCATCTGCGCCGGGTATTCGGCGCGCTGCGGCACGGCCTGGGTGGCGTCGGCCACGGCCGAGAGATAGTTGCTGATCGCCGCGTCGTACTGCGCCACGCGGTTGAACGCGGCCACCGACAGCGCGAAGCGCTGCGCGGCGGACAGCTGCCCGCCGTTGGCTTCCAGCTCGGCGAGCAGGCCGGCGTACTGCGACGGATCGGTCGCCACCGCCACGCGGGCGAAGTTCTTCGCCGCCGAGCGCAGCATCGCCGGGCCGCCGATGTCGATGTTCTCCACCGCGTCGGCCAGGCTGCAGTCGGCCTTGGCGGTGACCGACTCGAACGGATACAGGTTCAGCACCAGCAGGTCGATCGGGGCGATGCCGTGTTCGGCCATCACCGCGTCATCGGTGCCGGCGCGGCCGAGCAGGCCGCCATGCACCATCGGATGCAGGGTCTTGACCCGGCCATCCATCATTTCCGGGAAGCCGGTGACATCGGAGACGTCCTTGACCGGCAGGCCGGCCTCGCGGATCGCCTTGGCGGTGCCGCCGGTGGACAGCAGTTCGACACCCTGCGCGGACAGCGCACGGGCCAGCTCGATCAGGCCGGTCTTGTCGGAAACGGAAAGCAGGGCCCGGCGGACGGGCAGCAGGTCGGAGGACATGGAAGCAGGGGTGGGGATGCGGAGCGGGCCGATATTGTAAACGGCCTGCCTCCCCGGCGTTCCCTGGCAGCCGCCGGCGGTGCGGTGGCGGGGCGCTTACGACAGCCCGTAGTCCTTCAGCTTCTTGCGCAGCGTGGCGCGATGGATGCCCAGCATGGCGGCCGCGCGGCTCTGGTTGCCCTCGCAGTGGTTGAGCACTTCCACGAACAGCGGGATCTCCATCTCGCGCAGGACGATCTCGTACATATCGTCGGCGTCGCTGCCGTCCAGGTCGCGCAGGTAGCGGCGCACGGACTGTGCGACATGCTCGCGCAGCGGCGACTTGGGAGCACCGCGACTGGCGTCGGGACGGGTGGTGGCAGCGTTCAAGGACATCCCCGGGATGAAGAAGCCGGCGGAGCGGCCGCCGGCGAGGGGGAGTGAGTCTAGCGCGTGCGCCCCACGCCTGCCATCGGCGCAGGCCGCCTCAGTGGAAGTCGAAGGTGAACGCCGCGGTGCCGGCGGCCGGCTCGCGCACGCGGAAGTCGAAACGGCCGCTCTGGCCCGGGGCAAGCGTCTCGCCGGGCGCCGGCGCATGGCCCAGATACTCGGCCGGCGCGAACGCGCGGCTGCCGATCACCCGTCCGTCGGCATCGGACAACGACAGTTGCAGGTACGGCCACGCCTGGCTCCAGCGCGCGTCGTTGCGGAAGCTGGCCTGGATGCGCAGCACGCTGCCCTGGCCGTTCTGTTCCGGCGCCGGGCGCACATCGCGGTCGAGCATGGTGAACGCGGCCGGTTCGTGCCAGACCGGCAATTCGCAGCGCAGTACCCCGCACAGCGTGGACAGCAGGGGGCGCCAGCGTGCGTCGCTGGCCAGGCGCGCGCGATCGGCGAGCAGGATCTGCAGCACCAGCAGCAGCGCCAGCAGGC
>DJAN01000192.1:7425-7705 GCA_002429615.1 Lysobacteraceae bacterium UBA6001 | reverse complement strand
CGCCGGCCGCGCCGGTCGCGGTGCTGCCGCCGGGGCCGCCGCCGCAGATCCAGCCGGTGCGCCTGTCGGCCGACGCGTTGTTCGAGTTCGATAGCGACCAGCTCAGCGCCCGTGGTCGCGAGACGCTGCGCCAGCTGGTGCAGCAGGCCGGCAGCCTGGCCAACCTGCAGCAGGTCGCGGTGGCCGGCTATGCCGACCGCTTCGGCAGCGCGAACTACAACGTGGCGCTGTCCGAGCGTCGCGCCGATGCGGTGAAGTTCGCGCTGATCGAGCTGGGCGT
>DJAN01000192.1:0-7302 GCA_002429615.1 Lysobacteraceae bacterium UBA6001 | reverse complement strand
GCGCTGATCGAGCTGGGCGTGCCCGCCAATTCGGTGTGGGCCGACGGTCGCGGCGCCAGCGATCCGCTGGTGAGCTGCCCCGGGCCGCGCAACAGCCAGGTCATCTCCTGCCTGGCACCGAACCGCCGGGTGGAAATCACCGGCATGGGGGTGCAGGCCGCCTCGCGCTGACGCCTTCCTCCCCGAGCTCTCTCCCCGGCACAACTCCCCGAAGCAGTACTTGGCCGTCCAGCCCCTGCTGGGCGGCCTTCTTTTTTTTCGCGATGCGGCGGGATGCGACAATGACCGCCTGCGCGCACCAACGGGGTGCGCCCAAGTTGACCGGAGCACGCGTGGGCAGCAGTGAACGATGGGGGCGCTGGGCGGCGACGGCATTGCTGCCGTGGCTGGTGGTGGTGGTCAGCGGCTTTGGCCTGGCGATTCCAGCCTATTCGCAGTGGCGGTATCCGGTGACCCTGCTGGGCGGTGCCGGCGTCGAGCACGCCACCGCGTTCAACCTGCTGGCCATGGTCGTGACCGGGCTGGCGGCGGCTTTTGCCGCCCTGGCCGCGTTCGGCGGCGGGGTCGGCCGGTCCTGGCCGCAGCGCGTCGGCGTGCAGCTGCTGTTCCTGTCCGGGCTGGCCTTCGCCGGACTGGGGTTGTTCCCGCTCGATCCTTCCGACTTCGAGGGCGCCGCCACCCAGCGTCATTCAGCGGCCTGGCTGCTGTGGGAAGTGTCGTTCATCCCGGCGATGCTGGCGCTGGGCCAGGCCGCCTGGGCGCGCGACCGTGCCCTTGCCGGGCTGTGCTGGGCCGCGGGCGCGCTGGTGCTGGTCACCGGATTCGTGCCCTTGCTGCCGGCGCCGCTCGCGCAGCGGCTGGGTTTCCTGGCCTGGGCAGGGTGGTTCGGGGTCGCCGCGGCGCGTTGGCCGGCGCGTGCCTGAGGCGGGCAGGGCAGGCAACGGTTTGGAGCGCCCGGCCGCCTGCGGTACCCTGTACCGCTTTGCGCCGACGCGTTTCTGATCGCTTCCATGTCCGCCGACACCCACGCCTACGACCCGCAGCAGGTCGAAACCGCCGCCCAGCAATATTGGGACGCCACCCGTGCCTTCGAGGTCGACGAGACCTCCGACAAGCCGAAGTACTACTGCCTGTCGATGCTGCCGTATCCGTCCGGTGCGCTGCACATGGGCCATGTGCGCAACTACACCATCGGCGATGTGATCAGCCGCTACCAGCGCATGATCGGCAAGAACGTGCTGCAGCCGATGGGCTGGGATGCGTTCGGCCTGCCGGCCGAGAACGCCGCGATCAAGAACAAGACCGCGCCGGCGAAGTGGACCTACGCCAACATCGAGCACATGCGCAGCCAGCTGAAGTCGCTGGGCTATGCCATCGACTGGTCGCGCGAGTTCGCCACCTGCCGACCCGAGTACTACGTGCACGAGCAGCGCATGTTCACCCGCTTGATGCGCAAGGGCCTGGCCTACCGCCGCAATGCGGTGGTGAACTGGGACCCGATCGACCAGACCGTGCTGGCCAACGAGCAGGTGATCGACGGCCGCGGCTGGCGTTCCGGCGCGCTGGTGGAAAAGCGCGAGATCCCGCAGTGGTTCCTGCGCATCACCGATTA
The DNA here is from genome assembly GCA_002429615.1 of Lysobacteraceae bacterium UBA6001. GTDB lineage: Bacteria > Pseudomonadota > Gammaproteobacteria > Xanthomonadales > Xanthomonadaceae > Stenotrophomonas_A. Next base: position 5,690 of record DJAN01000192.1, on the reverse strand, counting down.
CGCGCAGGAACTGCTGGATGGCCTGGACGAGCTGCCGGGCTGGCCGGAGTCGGTCAAGACCATGCAGCGCAACTGGATCGGCCGTTCCGAAGGACTGGAGATCCAGTTCGACGTGGTCGATGCGCAGGGCGCGTCGCTCGAACCGCTGCGCGTGTTCACCACGCGCCCGGACACGCTGATGGGCGTGACCTTCGTCTCGATCGCCGGCGAGCATCCGCTGGCCCAGCACGCCGCCGCGCACAACCCGGCGCTGGCGCAGCTGCTGGCCGAGCTGAAGCAGGGCGGTGTCTCCGAGGCGGAGCTGGAAACCCAGGAAAAGCGCGGCATGGATACCGGCCTGAAGGCCGTGCATCCGATCACCGGCGAACAGGTGCCGGTGTGGGTCGCCAACTTCGTGCTGATGGGCTACGGCACCGGCGCGGTGATGGCGGTGCCGGGCCATGACCAGCGCGATTTCGAATTCGCCAGCAAGTACCAGCTGCCGATCCGCCAGGTCATTGCGCTGAAGGCGCCGCGCAGCGAAGCCGAGCAGCAGTACGACGCCAGCACCTGGCACGACTGGTACGGCGACAAGACCCGCGAGACCGAGCTGATCAATTCGGCCGAGTTCGACGGCCTGGACTACGCCGGTGCCTTCGAGGCGCTGGCCGAGCGCTTCGAGCGCAAGGGCCAGGGCCAGCGCCGCGTGAACTACCGCCTGCGCGACTGGGGCGTGAGCCGCCAGCGCTACTGGGGCTGCCCGATCCCGGTGATTTACTGCGACAGCTGCGGCGCGTTGCCGGTGCCGGAAGACCAGCTGCCGGTGGTGCTGCCGGAGGACGTGCAGTTCAGCGGCACCGGCTCGCCGATCAAGACCGACCCGGAATGGCGCAAGACCACCTGCCCGCAGTGCGGCAAGCCGGCCGAGCGCGAGACCGACACCTTCGACACCTTCATGGAGTCGAGCTGGTACTACGCGCGCTACACCTCGCCGGGTGCGCGCGACATGGTCGACAAGCGCGGCAACTACTGGCTGCCGGTGGACCAGTACATCGGCGGCATCGAGCACGCGATCCTGCATCTGATGTATTTCCGCTTCTATCACAAGCTCATGCGCGACGCGCGGCTGGTGGACAGCGACGAGCCGGCGACCAACCTGCTGACCCAGGGCATGGTGATCGCCGAGACCTTCTACCGCCAGAACGCGGATGGTTCCAAGGACTGGATCAACCCGGCCGACGTGGAAGTGCAGCGCGACGAGCGCGCGCGCATCACCGGCGCGATCCTGAAGGCCGACGGCCAGCCGGTGCAGATCGGCGGCACCGAGAAGATGTCCAAGTCGAAGAACAACGGCGTGGACCCGAAGACGATGGTGGAGAAGTACGGCGCCGACACGGTGCGCCTGTTCTCGATGTTCGCCGCGCCACCGGAGCAGTCGCTGGAGTGGAACGAGGCCGGCGTGGACGGCATGGCGCGCTTCATGCGCCGGCTGTGGACGCAGGTGGAGAAGCACGTCGACGCCGGTGCGGCGGCGACGCTGGACGTGGCCGTGCTGGATGCCAACCAGAAGGCGATGCGCCGCAAGACCCACGAGACCATCGGCAAGGTCGGCGACGACTATGGCCGTCGCCACAGCTTCAATACCGCCATCGCCGCGGTGATGGAGCTGTCCAACGCGGTGCACAAGTTCGAGGACGACAGCGCGCAGGGCCGCGCCGTGCGCCAGGAAGCGCTGGAAGCCATGGTGCTGCTGCTCAACCCGATCACCCCGCATGCCAGCCATGCGCTGTGGCAGCTGCTCGGCCACGCCGAGGCGTTGCTGGAAGACGTGCGCTTCCCGCAGGCCGACCCGACCGCGCTGGTGCGCGATGCGGTGACCCTGGCGGTGCAGGTCAACGGCAAGCTGCGCGGCACCATCGAGGTGGCCGCCGATGCGGCGCGCGAGCAGATCGAGGCGCTGGCCCAGGCCGAGCCGAACGCGGTCAAGTTCCTGGAAGGGCTGACGGTGCGCAAGGTCATCATCGTGCCGGGCAAGATCGTCAACATCGTCGCCGCCTGAGCCGGCGGCGGCCTCAAGCCGCGTTCACGCCATGTCGGGCACGCTGCGATGCATCGCGTGCCCGCCCGGGTGCATCCTGAGTTGCCGCCCACCGCCTGCTGCCCCAGACTGTCTTCCATGATCCGAGCCCCGTACACCTTCCTCGCCGCGCTTGTCCTAACCCTGGGCCTGAGCGCCTGCGGCTTCCATCTGCGCAACAAGCTCACGCTGCCGCCCGATACCCCGGCGGTGAAGGTGCAGTCCTCGGCGCCGTACAGCGAGCTGGTGAAAATCCTCAACCGCGGCCTCACCGCTTCCGGCGCCACGCTGGCCGACGAAGATGCCAAGAGTGGTTTCGCCACCCTGCAGGTGCTGTCCGAGCGCTGGGGTGACCTGCCGATCGCCATCGATGCCGAGGGCCGCGCGCAGGAATACAGCCTGCGCTACGCGGTGATCTTCACCCTGCTGCGCGCCGATGGCTCGGTGCTGGTGCCGCAGCAGGTGATCGAGCAGTCGCGCGATTACGTCTCGCCGCCGCAGGACGCCACCGGTACCGCGACCGAGCGCGAGATCCTGGCCAACGAGCTGCGCCGCGAGATGGCCGCCTCGATCCTGCGCCGCATCGACAGCGTGGTGCGTGCCCGCATCGAACACGGCCAGTCGCTCGACGCCAGCCCGGGCACCGGCGACACGCCGAACCCCGCGCCGGTGCAGCCGCCGGCGCAGTAAGCGCCGCGCGACCGGCGTCCATGGAACTCAGGCCCGAACAACTCGCCACGCAGAGCGGCCAGCCGTTGCAGCCGGTCTACCTGGTGGCCGGCCCGGAGACGCTGCGCGTGCTGGAGGCGGCCGATGCGCTGCGCGCCCGCGCCCGCGCCGAAGGCATCGGCGAGCGCGAGGTGTTCGATGCCGATACCCGCGATTTCGACTGGAACCAGCTCGAACAGAGTTTCAACGCGCCGAGCCTGTTCAGTGCGCGCCGGCTGGTGGAGGTGCGCCTGCCCAGCGGCAAGCCGGGCAAGGACGGGGCGGAGGTGATCAGCGCGTTCTGCGCCAATCCGCCGCCGGACGTGGTGCTGCTGATCACCGCCAACGACTGGAGCAAGGCGCACCACGGCAAGTGGGCCGACGCGATCGCGCGTATCGGCACGATCTCGGTGGCCTGGGCGATCAAGCCGCATGAACTGCCGGAATGGATCGAGCGCCGCCTGCGCGCCAAGGGCCTGCGTGCCGACGCCGATGCGGTGCAGCGGCTGAGCGAGCGCGTGGAAGGCAACCTGCTCGCCGCCGCGCAGGAGATCGACAAACTGGCGTTGCTGTCCGATGGACAGGCGCTGGACCTGGCGGCGATGGAGTCGCTGGTGGCCGATGCGGCGCGCTACGACGTATTCCGTCTGGCCGAGGCGACCCTGGCCGGGCAGCCGGCGGCGGTCGGGCGCATGCTCGCGGGCCTGCGCGGCGAGGGCGAGGCGGTGGCCGCGCTGATGCCGATCCTGATCAAGGAACTGCTGCGCACCGCGGCGCTGGCGCGGGTGCAGGCGCGTGGTGGCAACCTCGCGGGCGAGATGAAGGCACAGGGCATCTGGGAGTCCCGGCAGGCGCCGTTCAAGCGCGCGCTGGCCCGGCATGCCGAGCCCCGGCGCTGGGAGCGCTTCGTTGCCGAGGCGTCCAAGGTGGACCGCATCGCCAAGGGGCGTGGCGATGGGGATGCCTGGGTGGCGCTGGAGCGCCTGCTGCTGGCGGTGTCCGAGGCACGCGCGGTGCGCCTGCTGGTGGTGTCCTGAGCGAGGCGCTGGCGATGCCCGCCGCGGACGCCGACACGACGTTGCGCCTGTGCTACGGCGGCACGTTCGATCCGATCCATGAAGGCCATCTGGCGATCGCCTGTGCCGCGCGCGATGCGTTTGGATTGCCGGTATGGCTGATTCCCGCGGCCGATCCACCGCATCGCCCGGCGCCGGGTGCGAATGCGATGCAGCGCGCGGCGATGATCGCGCTGGCGATCGCCGATCGGCCGGGGCTGCGGCTGGACCTGCGCGAGATCGAGCGGGCGCGGCAGCTGGAGCGTCCGTCCTATACCTACGACACCTTGCGCGAGCTGCGCGCGGCCTTCGGCCCGACGCGGCCGCTGGCGTGGTTGCTGGGCGCGGACAGTTTCATCGGCCTGGCGGGCTGGCACCGTTGGCGTGAGCTGGGCGAGCTGGCGCACCTGGTGATCGCCGAGCGCCCGGGCAGCGGCCTGGATGCGGCGTTGCCGGCCGAGTTGGCGGCGTGGGCGCGCGGGCGCTGGGCCGAGCGCGCGCAGGCGTTGGAATCGCGGCCGGCGGGATGTCTGTGGCGTCTGCACCAGCCGTTGCGGGCGGAGTCGGCGAGCCAGGTGCGTGCGGAGATTGCCCGTGACGGGGACTGGCGTGCGCTGGTGCCGGCGACGGTGGCGGGGTACATCGCCGAGCACAAGCTGTATGCGTCACCGCCTGCCTGAACGCGCTGCCGGCGGCATTTGCCTATAATCCGCGCCATTCCCATCGAGTTGCCTGCTTTGACCAGCCAAGCCCAAGTCATCAAGACCCAGATTCCCACCCCGCCGCCGTCGGTGCCGCAGTTGCTGGCGACCGTGCGCGAGGCTGTCGAAGAGCTCAAGGGCAAGGACGTGGTCGAGATCGATGTCCGCGGCAAGTCGAGCGTGGCCGATTACATGGTGGTGGTGTCGGGTACGTCGACCCGGCATGTGAAGTCGATCGCCGACGAGGTGGTGAAGTTCGCCAAGCGTCTGGACCTGATGCCGCTGGGCGTGGAAGGCGAGCGCGAGGCGGAGTGGGTGCTGGTGGATCTGGGCGACGTGATCGTGCATGTGATGCTGCCGCGCGTGCGTGAGTTCTATGCGCTGGAGCGTTTGTGGACGGTGGGCGACCAGCCGCCGGCCGAGTCCTACGAGGACGCGTGATCGCGCGGCGATGAAGGCGCGTTTGATCGCGACCGGAGAACGTGCGCCGGCCTGGGTGGCGCAGGGGTTCGCCGAGTACCAGAAGCGTTTGTCGCACTGGTTGCCGTTGGAGCTGGTGGAGATCGAGCCCGGCCTGCGTGGCAAGGGCCGCGATGCGCAGCGGGCGACGGACGATGAAGGGCGCCGGGTGATCGCGGCGCTGCCGAAGCAGCCCTACGTGGTGGCCTTGGATGTGCCGGGCAAGCCCTACAGTTCCGAGCAGCTTTCGCAGCGGATGGAGCACTGGCGCACGCTGGGGCGCGATCTGGCCTTCCTGATCGGCGGGCCGGAAGGGCATTCGTCCGAGGTGGTGAAGCTGGCGGACGAGCGCTGGTCGCTCGGCCCTCTGACGTTGCCGCACATGCTGGTGCGGCTGGTGGTGGCCGAGCAGTTGTACCGTGCGGCGGCGATGCTGGCGAACCATCCCTACCATCGGGCCTGAGCCTGTCCACTGCTCGCTAGCGGGATTGTCTGCTTGCCCGCGTATCCGCGGATCTGCCTATCCGCCTATCTGCCTGTCTGTAGGAGCGGCTTCAGCCGCGACCGTGCGGCATCCGACGTCATCGGCCCCGGACGCAGGCGGCCTCTCATCTGCTATCGCGCAGCCAGCGGGCGGCATACCCTGTCGGGACACGCCGTAAACCCATCCATGGGGGCTCGATGGCGCCATCCATGGCGCCAACGGTCCCG
>DJAN01000182.1 GCA_002429615.1 Lysobacteraceae bacterium UBA6001 | reverse complement strand
CGCAAGGACGCGCGTGCCCGGTATGCCGCCTGGCAGGCGCTGGGCGAGGCAGAGCGCGCACGCATCCGCCAGGCCCAGGCGCGGATGGCCGCGCTGCCGCCGGACCAGCAGCAGGCGCTGCGTACCCGTTTCGAGGCGATGGACAGCCTGTATCGCGATGGCTGGCGTCTGGGGCCGCAAGTGGGCCGGCACTACGCCGGCCTGCAGCCGATGTTCGGCTACGTGCCACCGTCGCAGCGTGGGCAGGTGCTCGACCTGCTGCGCGCGCTGGACGATGCGCAGCTGGGCCAGCTCGCGGTGATCGCCCAGCGCACCGCGCCGCAGGATCGCGAGAAGCTGCGCGAGGACCTGCTGGCGCAGGCGCCAGGCGCGCGCGCCAGCTGGCTGCGCACGCACCTGGCGCGTTGAGGCGCGCTCAGATCCGCGCGATGCTGGCCACCGCCAGCAGCGTGGCGGCGAAGATCACCACCGTGAAGTAGATGCCGCCGATCGTGCAGTACTTGATGACCGTCACCAGCCAGAACTGGCGATAGACGCGCTGCTGCATCAGCAGCAGGTAGACCGGCATCCACATCACCAGCGCGAACTGCAGCAGGCCGATGATGGCCCCCGGCCAGGTACCCCACGACGCCACCGCCGTGCCGAGCAGGCTGAGCAGCAGCACCGCCAGCAGGTCCAGCAGCAGGAAGGCGTGGCTGTACAGCGCGACCACCAGGTGCTCCAGGTAGCCGCGCTTGTTGAAGAGATAGAACACCTTCAGCAGCAGCGCGAACAACGGCACCAGCACGAACAGCGTGGACGGCACCGCGGCGAAGAAGGCATTGACCGCGCGCTGCGGGTCTTCCTGCAGGCGCGGCACGTTGTTGTTGATCCGCTTCACCTGCTCGTCGACCCAGCGGTTGGCGAAGCCGGGCATCGGGCTTTCGAACGGTGTCGACTCACCCAGGTCCTCGTCGGCATCGCTCCTGGCGAACTCCGCTTCCGGGGCCACCGTCACCGGCGCACCGAGCGCCTTGAGCCGGCGCTGGGCCTGCTTGTCGATGTTGGCGATACCCGCATCGAAGCCGGCGCGCGCGCCGGGGATGTGCGCCGGCATCTGCTCGCGGCCTTCCTTCATCGCGTCGATGAGCTTGCGCCGCAGCAGCTCCACTTCCTCCGGCGTCTTGGCCTGCTCGAAGTTGCCGCGCAGCTGCGCGGTGGCCTGGGTGCGGGCATCGTTGTCCTTCGCGTCGCTGTCGATGTGCACGGCGATCTTGGCCACGAAGAACGTCAGCAGGCTCAGCACCACGAACAGGCGCAGCGGCGGGATGTAGCGCACGCGCTTGCCTTCCAGGTAGGCGTTGGCCAGCCGGCCGGGCACGAGCAGATCGCGCAAGGTGCGGAAGATGCGCCCGTCCAGGTGCCAGAACGATTCGAACACCTCCTCCACCGCATGCGCGAAGCTGCGCACGGGGTTATGGGCGCTCTGCCCGCAGGCGTGGCAGTAATGACCCTGGAGCGCCGTCTGGCAGTTCTCACAGGCGGTGGGGACTGCGTGCGTTGCGCTCATCGTGGGCGGGCCGTCATGGGCGGGCAAGGGAGGCGCGGGTAAGATAGCCGCCCGCACTACCCGGTGCCAGACGCCTGTCCCCCGGCGCGACCGTAGTAGCTGCCCGTCCTGTCCCATGTCCGTCTCCGCTACCCCGCCGCGCTTCGCCGCCGAAGTGCGCGCGACCTTCCTGCTCGCCCTGCCGCTGGTCCTGGGCCACGTCTCCACCGGGCTGATCGGCTTCGTCGACAACGTCATCGCCGGCCACCACCACACCGACACCCTGGCCGCGGTCACCATCGGCACCGCGCTGCTGTGGCTGCCGATGCTGATTCCGATCGGCACCCTGATCTCGCTGACCGCCTCGGTCTCGCAGCTGCACGGCGCCGGCCGCGATGGCGAGATCGGCCCGCTGTTCCGCCAGGCACTGTGGCTGGCGCTGGGCCTGGGCCTGATCATGTTCGCCTTCCTCAGCGCGGTGCCGCCGCTGCTGCCGACCTTCGGCATCGCCCCGGACATCGTGCCGGGGGCCACCGCGTTCCTGCACGCGGTGCGCTGGGGTGGCCCGGCGCTGACCCTGTTCTTCTGCATGCGCTATCTCAGCGAGGGCATGCACTGGACCCTGCCGACCATGCTGCTGGGTTTCGGCGGCCTGCTGGTGCTGGCGCCGCTGGGCTATGTGCTGACCTACGGCAAGCTCGGCTTCCGCGAGTACGGCGCCGAAGGACTGGGCATCGCCTCGGCGACGATGATGTGGCTGCAGGCCTGCGCGTTCGCGCTCTACCTGTGGCGCGCCAAGCGCTTCGCCCACCTGCAGCTGTTCGCGCACCTGGAAGGGCCGCGCCTGCGTGCGATCGGTGAGCTGCTGCGCACCGGCCTGCCGATCGGCATCACCGTGCTGATGGAGGGCGGGCTGTTCATCGTCACCGCGCTGCTGATCGGCCGGCTCGGCGCCACCGAGGCCGCCGCGCACCAGATCGCCATCAACGTCTCCCAGCTGTGCTTCATGATCCCGATGGGCGTGGCCGAGGCCACCACGGTGCGGGTGGGCTACGCGGTGGGCCGTGGCGATGCGGCCGGCCTGCGCCGCGCCGCCTGGGCCGGCTACGCCATCGTGCTGGGCACGCAGACGCTGTCGGCCAGCACGCTGCTGCTGGGCCACGATGCCATCGTCGGCGTCTATACCAACGACATGGCGGTGGCCGCGCTGGCCTCGACCCTGCTGCTGTTCGCCGCCACGTTCCAGTTCCCGGATGGCATCCAGGTGCTTTCCGCCGGCGCGCTGCGCGGCCTGAAGGACACCCGCGTGCCGATGTTCCTGGCGATGTTCGCCTACTGGGGCCTGGGCATGCCGCTGGGCGCCGGGCTTGGCCTGGGACTGGGCTGGGGGCCGCAGGGCATGTGGATCGGCCTGATCATCGGCCTGACCGCCGCCGCCGTGCTGATGGGCCTGCGCTTCCGCGCCAGCAGCCGGCGACCGTTGCCGATGTCACCCTGACTTCCTGCGCATGCCCGGCCGCGGGCCAGCGGTTATGCTGGCATCCGTGGCAAAAGGTGCTTGCCTTCTACGGAGCTTTCCATGAATCAACCTGTGCGTCGCGGACCCGTCGCCAGCTTCTTCGTCGGGCTGTGGGACGTGATGAATTTCACCCGGCGGCTGATCCTCAACCTGGTGTTTTTCGGCCTGCTGTTCCTGTTCGTCATCCTCTTCGTCGCGGTGTCCATGCGCGGCAACGGCGTCAAGCCGCTGATGGATCGCACCACCCTGGTGATCGCGCCGGAAGGCAAGCTGGTCGAGCAGTTCAGTGCCGACCCGGTCAGCCGCGCGCTGGCGCGCGCGGTGGGTGACAAGGGCGCCGAGGAAATCCAGCTGCGTGACCTGGTCCGCGCGATCGACGCGGCGCGCCAGGACAAGCGCATCGAGCGCGTGCTGCTCGACCTGGACAAGCTGCAGCCCAGCGGTTTCGCCTCCACCCGCGAGGTCGCCGCCGCGCTGCAGGAACTGCGCGCGTCCGGCAAGCAGGTCGTCGCCTTCGGCGAGAACCTGAGCCAGTGGCAGTACCTGATGGCCGCGCAGGCCAACGAGGTCTACCTCGACCCGATGGGCAGCCTGGTGCTGGAAGGCCTGGGGCGCTATCGCCAGTACTTCCGCACCGGCCTGCAGGACAAGCTGGGCGTGGACGTGCACCTGTTCCGCGTGGGCGAGTACAAGTCCGCCGCCGAGCCGTACATCCTCGACGCCGCCTCGGCCGATGCCAAGGAAGCCGACCTGTTCTGGATGAACGACGTGTGGCAGCGCTATCTGGCCGACATCGCCAGCGCCCGCAAGCTCACCGCGCAGCAGCTCGCGGCCGGCATCGACACCCTGCCGGAAGGCGTGGCGGCGGCCGGTGGCGACCTGGCCAAGTTCGCGCTGCAGCAGAAGCTGGTGGACGGACTGAAGACCCGCGAGGACGTCGACCGCCTGCTCACCGAGCGCGGCGTGGCCGACAAGGATGCCGACGAAGGCTTCCGCAGCGTCGACCTGGATACCTACCTGGCCCAGCTGGACACGCGCCGTTCGCCGGTGGACTCGCGTCCGCAGGTGGCGGTGGTGGTGGCGTCCGGCGAGATCAGCGCGGGCGACCAGCCGGCCGGCCGCATCGGCGGCGAATCGACCGCCGCGCTGCTGCGCGCCGCGCGCGAGGACGAGGACGTCAAGGCCGTCGTGCTGCGCGTGGATTCGCCCGGTGGCGAGGTGTTCGCTTCCGAGCAGATCCGCCGCGAGGTGGTGGGCCTGCAGGCCGCCGGCAAGCCGGTGGTGGTGTCGATGGGCGACCTGGCCGCTTCCGGTGGCTACTGGATCAGCATGAATGCCGACCGCATCTATGCCGACCCGTCGACCATCAGCGGCTCGATCGGCATCTTCGGCATGATCCCGAACATCACCCGCACCCTGGACAAGATCGGCGTGCATACCGATGGCGTGGGCACGACCCGCTTCGCCGGTGCGTTCGACATCTCCAAGCCGATGGACCCGGCGGTGGGCCAGCTGATCCAGTCGGTGATCAACAAGGGCTATGCCGATTTCACCGGCAAGGTCGCGCAGGCGCGCAAGCAGCCGGTGGAAGCGATCGACAAGATCGCCCGTGGCCGCGTGTGGAGCGGTGCGCAGGCCAAGGAGCGCGGGCTGGTCGACGAGCTGGGTGGCATGAAGGCCGCCATCGCCGATGCCGCCTCGCGCGCCAAGCTGAGCAAGGACAAGTTCCGCGTGCGCTACATCGAGAAGCAGGCCACGCCGTTCGCGCAGTTCATGAGCGGCTTTGCCGGCAGCCGGGCTGGCGCCTGGGCGCTGGGCGAGTCCGGCCTCGGCCGGGTGATGCTGGCGCGCACGCTGCCGGAGGTCGACACGCAGCTGCGTTTCGCCGAGGACGCGGTACAGCAGGCAAAGGCCGGCGGTCCGCCGGTGAAGGCATTGGCGTACTGCTTCTGCGGGCTGTAATCACGCAAGCAGCATCACGAAAACGCCGGCCCCAGGGCCGGCGTTTTTGTTTGGGCGGTGCCGGCGTGAGCCCCTCCCACACACATGTCGGCCGTGTGAGTCGGCGACCGTCCTGTGGGAGGGGCTTCAGCCCCGACCGTGCGGTCTCCGCCGTCCGTCATGCGCGAACGCGGCCTACTGCGTGGCCGCGTCGATATCCGCATCCTGCTTCGCCGCTGCCGCATCGGTTGCCGCCTGCGCGGCCTTGGCCTTCTCCAGCGGCGCCTGCATCGCATCGCGCAGCGCGGTGGCCTGCGGCTCCGGGCGTTGTTCGGTGGGCGCCGGCGGCGGACGCTGGCAGGCGCCGAGCACGGCGACGGCCAGGCAGGGGACGAGCAGCGAGCGTGGCTTCATGGTCATGGCCTCCCGGGAGCGTGGGGGTATCCTAACCCTGTATACGGCGCGCATCCGCGCACCACATCGCAAGGGAGACACGCGTGGCAGAGCAACGTTGGCGACTGGATGGGCAGACCGCCCTGATCACCGGCGCCAGTGCCGGCATCGGCCTGGCGATCACCCGCGAACTCCTGGGCCTGGGCGCCGACGTGCTGATGGTGGCGCGTGACGCCGACATGCTGGAGCAGGTGCGCGATGAGCTGCAGGATGAGTTTCCCGCGCGCGCGCTGCATGGCCTGTCCGCCGACGTCAGCGACGAGGAGGACCGTCGCGCGGTGCTGGACTGGGTAGAGGACCATGTCGATGGCCTGCACCTGCTGATCAACAACGCGGGCGGCAACGTCACCCGCGCCGCGGTGGACTACACCGAGGACGAGTGGCGCGGCATCTTCGAGACCAACCTCTACTCGGCGTTCGAACTCTCGCGCTATGCGCATCCGCTGCTGACCCGGCATGCGACCTCGGCCATCGTCAACGTTGGCAGCGTCTCCGGCCTCACCCACGTGCGCAGTGGCGCGCCCTACGGCATGAGCAAGGCGGCGATGCACCAGATGACCCGCAATCTCGCCGCCGAATGGGCCGAGGACGGTGTGCGCGTCAACGCGGTGGCGCCGTGGTACATCCGCACGCGCCGGACGTCCGGGCCGTTGTCGGACCCGGACTATTACGAGCAGGTGCTGGAGCGCACGCCGATGCGCCGGATTGGCGAGCCGGAGGAAGTGGCCGCGGCGGTGGCGTTCCTGTGCCTGCCCGCGTCGAGCTACATCACTGGCGAATGCATCGCGGTGGACGGCGGCTTCTTGCGCTACGGCTTCTGAGCGGCACCATCGGCGCAGCTGCTGGCGGCGATCAGGTCGCGCACGCGCGCGTATTCCTGCTGCAAGGCGGCGGCATGCTCGGGCGTGGCGAAGCGCCAATGCGTCTCCGCTTCCTCCAGGCGTTGCCGCCAAGCGCTGCAGAGTGACTCGCCGCCGACCTCGGTGCAGCGGTCCTTGACCACTTCGCAGGCTTCGCCGGCGCCGGTGCTCGGATTGCCGTCCAGGCCGGTGACCTGCAACGGCATGCAGTAGCTGGTGTCGGCCAGCTGCTCGGCGAAATAGCGGGTCTCGTCGCGGCGCTTGCAGTCGTACAGGGTTGGCGGTGCGGGCTTCTCGACCACCGGCGGCGGCGGTGCGACCGGGGCGGCGGCGGGCTTGGCCTCGGCCGGCGGCGGAGGTGGCGGCGCCACCACGGTGGAGATCGCGGGCAGCGGCGCGGCGGTGGGCGTCTGCATGCTGCGCTTCTCCTGCCGGCTGCCTTTCGGGCACGGCTGGTTCTGCACGGTGAGGTGGCCCTGGGCGTCGGTGCAGCGATAGATCAGGATTTCCTGCGCGCTGGCCGGCCACGCCAGCGCCAGCAGGCAGGGCAGCAGCCACTTCATGTACCGCTGCAATCCTGGTCGATGCGCGCGTCGATACCGCGCTGCTCGCGTGCCATCTGCTCGCGTTCGCTCTGCAGGCCGCTGTTGTACTTGCGGATCAGTTCCCATCTACGGTCGTTCAAGCGTGCGCAGACTTCATTCTGCGGCAGGGCGTGGCATTCGTCGTGGACCTGCACGCTGCCATAGGGAACGATGACCGCGGTGGCGGGATAGGGGCCGGGCGGCGGGCCGGGTGGCGGGCCGGGTGGCAGATC
>DJAN01000183.1 GCA_002429615.1 Lysobacteraceae bacterium UBA6001 | reverse complement strand
GAGGGGGCGCGCCGAAGGCGGGGGATCGAAGGCGACGCAGCAGGGGCCCGACGTTGGCGCAGCCAGCCCGGGGTCGAGGCTGCCCGCGAAGCGGGATGCCTCGACCGCATATACAATATGCGGCCCCGTTTCCCGCTACGGTCCCCCGGATGATCGTCCTCGAGGGCGCGCCTGCCCTGTCGCCGTTCCGTCAAGCTCGGCTGCAATCCCGCCTGCAAACCGTTGCCCCCGCGCTGCGTATCACCGGCGCCTGGCATGTCTACTTCCTCCAGACCGAAGCCGGGCAGTCGCCGGACCAGGACACGCTGCGGCGCATCCTGCAGGCCGAAGCCGCCCCGGCGGCGCTGGCAAGCGGAAGCGTGTCGCGCTTCGTGGTCCCGCGCCTGGGCACGCTGTCGCCGTGGTCGAGCAAGGCCACCGAACTGGTGCGCGGCGCCGGACAGGCGATCCAGCGCGTGGAGCGCGGCACCCGCATCGATCTGGCCGGCTGGCCGCAGGACGCCGCCACCCAGGCCGCGCTCGCCAAGCTGCTGCACGACCCGATGACCCAGTCGCTGCTCGATTCGACCGATGCGGCCCAGGCGCTGTTCACCGCGCCGGCGCGCGGCACGCTTGAGCGCATCCCGCTGGCCGGGCTCGAAGCGGCTAACGCCCGCCTGGGCCTGGCGCTGGCGGGCGATGAAATCGACTACCTGCGCGAGCGCTACACCGAGCTGGGCCGCGACCCGGCCGACGTCGAGCTGATGATGTTCGCGCAGGCCAATTCGGAGCACTGCCGGCACAAGATCTTCAACGCCAGCTGGACCATCGACGGCAAGGAGCAGGAGCGCTCCCTGTTCCGGATGATCAAGCACACCCACCAGCAGACCCCGCAGTACACGCTCAGCGCGTACAGCGACAACGCGGCGGTGGTGGAAGGCCATGTCGCCGCGCGCTACCGCCCGGATCCGGCCAGCGGCCGCTACCGCACCGAAACCGCGGTGCCGAGCGCGTTCCAGATCAAGGTGGAGACCCACAACCACCCGACCGCGATCGCCCCGTTCCCGGGCGCTTCCACCGGCGCGGGCGGTGAGATCCGCGACGAAGGCGCCACCGGCCGCGGCGGCAAGCCCAAGGCCGGCCTGACCGGCTTCTCGGTCTCGCACCTGCGCATCCCGACCCTGCCGCAGCCGTGGGAGGCGCCGCGCGCGCTGAACCCGCGCATGGCACCGGCGCTGGAAATCATGCTCGACGGCCCGCTCGGCGGTGCCGCGTTCAACAACGAGTTCGGCCGTCCGAACCTGCTCGGCTACTTCCGCAGCTTCGAGCTGGCCGAGGGCCAGGCGCTGAGCCGTGCCTACGACAAGCCGATCATGCTGGCCGGCGGCCTGGGCGCCATCGACCGCGTGCAGGTGGAGAAGATCCGCCTGCAGCCCGGCGATGCGGTGATCGTGCTGGGTGGCCCGGCGATGCTGATCGGCCTGGGCGGCGGTGCCGCCAGCTCGGTGGCCTCCGGCGACAGCGCCGAGGAACTCGATTTCGCCAGCGTGCAGCGCGACAACCCGGAAATGGAGCGTCGCTGCCAGGAAGTGATCGATCGCTGCGTCGCGCTCGGCCTGGACAACCCGATCCGCTGGTTCCATGACGTCGGCGCCGGTGGCCTGTCCAACGCGATTCCCGAACTGCTGCACGACTCCGGCGTGGGCGGCGTGATCGACCTGGACAAGGTGCCCAGCGACGACCCGTCGCTGTCGCCGATGCAGCTGTGGTGCAACGAATCGCAGGAGCGTTACGTGCTCGGCGTGCCGCAGTCGCGCCTGGCCGAATTCGCCGACATCTGCGCGCGCGAGCGCTGCCCGTTCGCCGCTGTCGGCGTGGCTACCGCCGAGGAGCGTCTGGTGGTGGCCTATGGCGCCACGCCGGGCCACATTCCGGCCGATGCCGCGATCAACCTGCCGATGGACGTGTTGTTCGGCAAGCCGCCGAAGATGCACCGCGATACCGCCCACCCGGCCGCGCCGCAGTGGCCGGCGCTGTCCACCGCCGCGATCGACCTGCGTGAAGCGGGCCTGCGCGTGCTGGCGCACCCGACCGTGGCGGCCAAGAGCTTCCTGGTCACCATCGGCGACCGCAGCGTCGGCGGCCTGACCGCGCGCGAGCAGATGATCGGTCCGTGGCAGCTGCCGCTGGCCGACTGCGCCATCACCCTGGCCGATTTCGACGGCTTTGCCGGCGAGGCGATGTCGGTGGGCGAGCGCACGCCGCTGGCGCTGCTCGACTCCGCTGCCGCCGCGCGCATGGCCGTGGGCGAGGCGATCACCAACCTGTGCGCCGCGCCGGTCGATGCGCTGGACACGATCAAGCTGTCGGCGAACTGGATGGCCGCGGCCAACCACCCCGGCGAGGACGCGCTGCTGTACGACGCGGTGCGCGCGGTGGGCATGGAGCTGTGCCCGCAGCTGGACATCAGCATCCCGGTCGGCAAGGACTCGCTGTCCATGCAGGCGCAGTGGCATGCCGATGGCGTGGCGCAGAAGTCGGTCTCGCCGGTCTCGCTGGTCATCACCGCCTTCGCGCCGGTGGCCGACGTGCGCCCGCAGCTCACGCCGCTGCTGGTGCGCGAGGAGGAAAGCGAGCTGTGGCTGATCGGCCTGGGCGGCGGCAAGCAGCGCCTGGGCGGCTCGGTGCTGGCGCAGGTGTATGCCGGTGACGAGGACATGCCCGCGTTCGGCGGCGAAGTGCCGGACCTGGATGATCCGCAGCGCCTGCGCGCGTTCTTCGACCTGATCCGTGACGCGCGCGAGGCCGGCCTGCTGATGGCCTACCACGACCGCAGCGATGGCGGCGCGTTTGCCGCGCTGTGTGAAATGGCATTCGCCTCGCGCCAGGGCCTGGACATCAACCTGGATGCCTGGGGCGACGACGCTTTCCGTAGCCTGTTCAATGAGGAACTGGGCGCGATTGTGCAGGTCGCCGACGAGGACCGCGCCGCGTTCGCCGACCTGGTCGAGCGTCATGCGCTGACCGAGTGCGCGCAGCGCATCGCACGCCCGATCGCCTCGCCGAAGGTGCGCGTGTCGCTGGAAGGCAAGAGCGTCGCGCAGTGGCAATGGGATGAGCTGTTCGATGCATGGTGGTCGGTCACCCACGCCATGCAGAAGCTGCGCGACAACCCGGACAACGCCGACGAGGAGCGGGCCATCGCGCGTGACTTCAACGCCCCGGGCCTGAAGCCGAAGCTGGCCTTCGATCCGGCCGAGGATGTCGCCGCGCCGTTCATCGCGACCGGTGCGCGTCCGAAGGTGGCGATCCTGCGCGAGCAGGGCGTCAACGGCCAGATCGAGATGGCCAACATCTTCGAGCGCGCCGGTTTCGATGCCTACGACGTGCACATGAGCGACCTGATCGGTGGTCGCGTGAAGCTGGACGATTTCGCCGGCCTGGCTGCCTGTGGTGGCTTCAGCTATGGCGACGTGCTCGGTGCCGGCCGCGGCTGGGCCACGTCGATCCTGGAGCGCAGCGCGCTGCGCGACGCCTTCGCCGCGTTCTTCGCGCGTGACAACACGTTCTCGCTGGGCGTGTGCAATGGCTGCCAGATGCTCAGCCAGCTGAAGGACATCATCCCGGGCGCCGAGCACTGGCCGCGCTTCCTGCGCAACCGCAGCGAGCAGTTCGAAGGCCGTACCGCGCTGCTGGAGGTGGTCGAGTCGCCGTCGGTGCTGCTGCGTGGCATGGCCGGTTCGCGTATTCCGGTCGCCGTCGCGCACGGCGAGGGACGTGCGGAATTCGCCACCGCCGTGGACCAGGCCGCCGCGCGCGTGGCGCTGCGTTATATCGACGGTGACGGCAACGTCGCCACGCAGTACCCGCTCAATCCGAACGGTTCGCCGGACGGCATCACCGGCCTCACCAGCGAGGACGGTCGCGCCACGATCCTGATGCCGCATCCGGAACGCACGCCGCGTGCGGTCAACCTGAGCTGGCATCCGCGCGAGTGGCAGGGCGACTCGCCCTGGCTGCGGATGTTCCGCAACGCACGCGTATGGTGCGGTTGATCGCGCATCCGCTGAAGCGTTGATCGTTGCACGCATGAAACCGCCGGCCGCAAAGCCGGCGGTTTTCTTTTGCGTGAGGTGTGACGACGCTTGCCGGCGTGGAATTGATGACGCGCGTATCACTCTGTTTTTCCGGAGAATTCATTTTTTCTTAACGAAATTTGCGTCATTCCGTGACGTATCCGGCAAAACACGATCAGGAATGTCAAAAACTTGACGCTCGATTTCGTCGCTGTTAACACTTGACACATTCCTCAGTTCGTCGCGATGCACTGCGACCAGGCGACCGGCGTGAGCCGATGCGCTGCCCGCTTCGGCGGGGCCTTGGGAAAGCCAAAACCTCAGGGGGATCGCGTGGCTGGATGGCCGTGCGATGGGGCTGTTTCGCTGTTTGTTTTCGCAAAAGCAGAAACCCAGTCCATTCGAGGAGCGAAGTCGATGAATCGGATTTATCGCAAGGTCTGGAACAAGTCGTTGGGTATGTGGATCGTGGCCTCGGAACTGGCCCGCAACGACAGCCCCGGAACCACCGTCGATCGGCGCGCACGCGTCGCATCGCATGCCGTACTGGCGACCGGCATGTTGCTGGTGTTCGGCGTGGCATCGCCGGCAGCAGCGCAATCGGTCGAGGTCGGCGGCAACCAGAACTGCATCGTGCTCGGGGGAAGCATCCTCGATAGCTGCGTCGTCGACGGCAGTGCCAATGCCAGCGGCACCGACGCCGTTGCCATCGGTACGCGGACAGTCGCCAGCGGAGCTAATTCGCTTGCCCTCGGGGCCGGCGCACGCGCCACGGCCACCGGCGCGGCGGTGGTGGGCGTGAACGGCAGCGCCAGCGGTGTGAACAGCACCGGTGTCGGCCGGCAGACCAATGTCATCGGCGAGAACGGCGTGGCGGTGGGTTACAACACCTTCGTGCGGCAGAGCGCGGTGAACGGCGTGGCGATCGGTGCCAATGCCGGTGCCACCGGCGCGAACTCGGTTGCCCTGGGCGCCGGCTCGCGCACCTACGAGGCCGACACGGTCTCGGTGGGCAGCGGCAATGGCGTGGGTGGCCCGGCCACGCGCCGCATCGTCAACGTCTCCGACGGCGTGGCGGCAAACGACGCGGTCAACAAGGGCCAGCTGGATGAAGTGGCGGCCGTGGCGGAAAACACCGACAAATACTTCAAGGCCAGCGGCAGCGACGACAGCGACGCGGGCGCCTATGTCGAGGGCGACAACGCGGTGGCGGCCGGCGAAGCCAGCAATGCCATCGGTGATGGCGCCAGCGCATATGGCAGCGGCGCCAACGCGTTGGCCGAAAATGCCACCGCCGTCGGCTTCAATGCGCTCTCCACCGGCACCAACGCAGCTGCGGTAGGCAACAACGCGCAGGCGCTG
>DJAN01000021.1:4492-4785 GCA_002429615.1 Lysobacteraceae bacterium UBA6001 | reverse complement strand
CGCGGCTGCCGGTGGGGGCGGCGTCGGGCGCGCGTTGCCGCCGCAGCCGGCAAGCAACGCGAACAAGGCGGCGGCGGGGAACAGGCGGCGGAGGCTCATGGGGTGCGGCGCGCAGTCAGGAAAGACGCGCAGCATACCGGCTGGGCGCGCGTCGGCGACCGTGCCGGAAGCGACAAGATTCAGCCGGCGTCGTGCCCGCCGCGGACCTTGCCTGGCCCCACGCCTTCCAGCCGCTTGAAGAACCGGCGGAATGCCGCTTCGCTGCTGTAGCCCAGCATTTCGGCCACGCGGGC
>DJAN01000021.1:0-4319 GCA_002429615.1 Lysobacteraceae bacterium UBA6001 | reverse complement strand
CAGCATTTCGGCCACGCGGGCGACTGAAAAACGACGGTTGCGCAGCAGGCGGCGGGCCTCGGTGGCGCGCCAATGGGCCAGGTACTGGATCGGCGGGGTGCCGACCGTCGCGGTGAAGTTCTCCGCGAAGGCGGTGCGTGACATCCCCGCTAGTTGCGCCATCGTCGCTAGTGTCCACTCCTGGCCCGGTTGGCGATGCACTTCCGCCAACACGCGCGACAGGCGCGGATCGGCCAGGGCGGCCAGCAGCCCCTGCGGCTGCTCGGCGCGGCGCACGTATTCGCAGATCGCCATGGTGAACAGCGAATCGGCCAGCTTGTTCTGGATCAGCCGCCGGCCCCAGCCACGGTCGCGGCTGGCCATCGCGAGCATGTCCGCCAACTCGCGGAAACCCGCGCTGCTCTCGGTGGCGCGGATGACGAACCAGGTCGGGAGGGCCTGGAAAATCGGGTTGTGGCTGCCGGTGATGAACTCCAGCTCGCCACACAGCATCCAGGTATCAGGCGCGCGGACAACCTCCTCCGCGCCCGGGTGGGCCGAGGACTGCAGCTGGTGGCGGATGCCGCCGGGGAACACGATCAGGTCGCCGGTTTCCAGCAGCACGGGCGAGGCCATCGCGTCGGCATCAACCCAGCAATGCCCTTCGGTGACCAGGTGGAACTGCCCGAAACGCGTGGACGGCTCCTCGTCGATCCAGGTGCCGCAGTAATGCACGTCGGCCATGATCTCCACCCGCATGCGGTATGCGCCGAGCACCGTTTCCAGCACGGCATCGGACGGCAACGCGGGGAAGGGCGACGGCGACTCCATGGGGGCGATGGTAGGTCAAAAGCCGTAAGCGGACATGACGGGATCGCACAGGACGATCGGTCATATCAGCCGGACGCGCGGCCACAGATGCCCGGCCTGGGTTCCGGTGCAATGGCGGTGCGCTTTCTCCATCAGGCGCGCCCCTTATCGATCACCGAGGTTCCAGATGAACGTGCAGAAGACTTTTTCCGGCCTGTCCGTCGCGGTCGCGGCGGCAGCCCTGTTCGCGGCCGCGCCGATGGCCCAGGCCGCGCCGGCCGGCACCGCCAAGATCGGCCACTGCGTCGGCGTCAATGCCTGCAAGGGCCAGGGCGCGTGCAAGAGCGCGGCCAACGCCTGCAAGGGTCAGAACGCCTGCAAGGGCCAGGGTTTCACCGAAGCGACCGCGCAGAAGTGCCAGGCCGATGGCGGCAAGTTCGAGATGCCCAAAGCCGACAGCAAGACCGCGGCGAAGCAGGGTAGCTGATCCACCTAGCGCCCGGCCCGCCTTCGCGGGCCGGGGGAGCGCGCCATGACGACTTCATTGAAAGGCTTTGGCCTGGGCCTGCGTGCCCAGCACTACGACGCATTGCTGGCCGGCCGGGCCGACGTGGACTGGCTGGAAATCATCAGTGAGAACTACATGGTGCGCGGGGGGCGGCCGCTGTACATGCTCGACCGCATTGCCGAGCGCTATCCGCTGGTGATGCACGGGGTGTCGCTTGACATCGGCGGCCGTGATCCGCTGGACCGCCACTACCTGCGTGATCTGGCGATGCTCGCCAGGCGCGTGCGCCCACATCGCATCTCCGACCACTTGTGCTGGACACGGCATGAGGGCGTGCAGATGCACGACCTACTGCCATTGCCGCAGAACGAGGACACCGTGCGCCATGTCGCCGCGCGCTTGCGGCAGGTGCAGGACGTGCTGGGACGACAGTTCCTGCTGGAGAACGTGTCCAGCTACTTCCGCCACGCGGATGACACGCTGGACGAAGCCACTTTCCTCGCGGCGATCGTGGCCGAGTCCGGCTGCGGACTGCTGCTCGATGTGAACAATGTCCACGTCAACGCGCACAACCATGGTTTCGACGCGCGCACATTCCTGCGCAGCCTGCCAGCGAAGGCGGTTTCCCAGATCCATCTGGCCGGGCACAGCGAAGATGCATTGGGCAGTGGCCTGCTGGTCGATACGCACGATGCGCCGGTTGGCGAGGCGGTGTGGTCGCTCTATGCCGACGCCCTGCAGCTGTTCGGCGAGGTGCCGTCGATGATCGAACGCGATGACGACATTCCGCCGCTCGATACCCTGGTGGCCGAACTGGATGTAGCGCGCCGCGTGGCCGATGCGGTGTTGCAGCCGGCGAGGGCGGCATGACCGGCATCTGCCCTCAAGCGGCGCTGCAGGGATGGCTGCTGCAGGCGGCGCCCGGTATGGCGCCACGCATCCGCGGCGCGGATGCGCCTGATCGCGCGCATCGCCTGCGTATCTATGCCGATGCCTATCGCCTGCGCCTGCAGCAGGTGCTGGCCGAGGATTTCCCGGCGCTGCGGGCGACCATGGGGGTCGCCGCGTTCGATCGCCTGGCCGCGCGCTATCTGCGTGACCGGCCCTCGCGGCACCCTTCGGTCCGGTGGTTCGGCGCCGGGTTGGCGGACTGGTTGCGGGAAACGGAGCAGTCCGATGCGCGCGTGGCGTTGGCGCGCTTCGAATGGGCGCAGGGCGAACTGTTCGATGCGCCCGACGCCGTGCCAAGCGACGCCACAGCGCTGCAGGCCATGCCGGCCAGCGCATGGCCATCGCTGCGCCTGACACTCGTCCCCGCAGTACGACTGCTCGATGACGTGGGCAATGCGCCCGATCGCGCGGCCGCCCTGTTGGCGGGCCACGCGGCGGCAAGGTGGCGTCGTCGTCGAGTGACCTGGCTGCTTTGGCGCCAGGACTTCGATGTGCACTGGCGTGCGCTGCCGGCCGATGAGGCGCGCGCGCTGGCCTGTGTCATCGCCGGAGGCACGTTCGCTGACTGGTGCGGCGTGCTGGCTGGCGCGCAGCCAGCCTGGCGGGCCGCGAGCCTGCTGAAGCGCTGGCTGGCCGATGGCCTGGTGGCGGCTGTCCAGGCCGATGCGACCGCGCCGTTGCCTTCCCTTTCCAAATCCTCTTGAGGTTTCCCATGCGATCCCCTCTCCTTCCGCTACCGGAACGCCTGCTGGCGCGGCTGGATGCGCTGTCCTGGTTCGGTCCTCTGCTGGTGCGCTGCGTGTTCGGCTACTTCTGGCTGGAAACCGGTTGGGCCAAGCTGCACAACCTGGCGTTCTTCAGCAGCCGCTTCGTCGAATGGGGCATTCCGTGGCCGACCTTCAATGCGGCGTTGAGCGCCGGCGCCGAATTCGTTGGCGGCCTGCTGATGATCCTCGGGCTCGGCACCCGCCTGGTGATGGTGCCGATGATCTTCAACATGCTGGTCGCGCTGGCGGTGGTGGTGCTGCCGCAGATCAGCACGCTGGACGAATTCGTCGAACTCGATGAAGTGCTCTACGTCGCGGTGTTCACCTGGCTGCTGCTGGCGGGTCCCGGCGCGGCGAGCCTTGATGGCTGGATCGCGCGTCGCCGGCTGGCGCGCGCGGTGGATCGCGAGGTGGCGTGCCGCCTGGAGAGGGCCTGAAGCACCAGGGCGGGAGGTCGGCGTGGCCGGCCTCCCGCGCAAGCTCAGAAGTTGTTGTCGCCGTCGAGGATGCGGCCCAGCCCACCCAGCACCGAGCCCTCGCCACGCGCCTGTCCGCCCGCCTGCGGCGCGGCCTGCAACATGCGGCCGGCCAGGCGCGAGAACGGCAGCGATTGCAGCCACACCTTGCCGGGGCCGGTGAGGGTGGCGAGGAACACGCCTTCGCCGCCGAAGAACATGCTCTTCAGCCCGGCGACGCGACGCACGTCCATGTCGATGCTGCCGTGGTAGGCCACCACGCAGCCGGTATCCACGTCGATGCGCTCGCCGGCCGCCAGTTCCCGCTCCACCACGGTGCCGCCGGCGTGCACGAACACCCAGCCGTCGCCTTCCAGCTTCTGCATAATGAAACCCTCGCCACCAAACAGGCCGGTGAGGATCTTGCGCTGGAATGCGATGCCCAGGGAGACGCCGCGCGCGCCGGCCAGGAAGCTGTCCTTCTGGCAGATGAGCCGGCCACCATGATCGGAGAGCTTCATCGCCAGCACTGTGCCCGGATAGGGCGCCGCGAACGCGACCTTGGCCTTGCCAGCCCCGGTGTGCGTATAGACGGTGGTGAACAGGCTCTCGCCGGTGACCACGCGCTTGCCGGCGGCGAACAGCTTGTCCATCAGGCCGCCACCTTGCCCCCCATGCGAGCCGTCGCCGAAGACCGTGTCCATCTGCACGCTGGCATCCTTGTACATCAGCGCACCGGCCTCGGCGACCGCACTTTCACCCGGGTCCAGCTCGACTTCGACGAACTGCATGTCGTTGCCGATGATGTGGAAGTCGATGTCGTCGGCACGCCCGCTGCCGGAGATCGGA
>DJAN01000309.1 GCA_002429615.1 Lysobacteraceae bacterium UBA6001 | reverse complement strand
GCCGCCAGGCGCCCAGCGCGCCTGATGCAGCGACGCCCGATACCGCGCCGGAGATGGCCGCCAGCGTGCCGCGCCGTGGCCGCACCGGCCTGCCGGATCGCCTGCAGATCGCACTGCTGCGGGCTTCGGGGCTGAATCCCAACGATCCGGCCACGCAGACACTGATGGCGACCTGGCCGCTGGCCGAGCTGCGCGCCAACCCACGCGCCAAGCGCGCGCTGTGGCCGCAGCTGCGGGCACTGCGCCGGCAGGGCAGGAAAGGCGCATGAGCGCGGTAAGCGCGCCGGCGCCGGTCGTATTGCGACCGATGCGCGAGGAGGACCTCGACGCGGTGATGGAAGTCGAGCGTCGCGCCTATCCGTTCCCCTGGACGCGCGGCATCTTCCGCGACTGCCTGCACGCCGGTTATCCGGGGCGGGTGATGGAGCAGGGCGGGCTGCTGGTGGGCTACGGCATGCTCAGCATCGCCGCCGATGAGGCCCACATCCTCAACGTGTGCGTCGACCCGGCGCTGCAATCCCGCGGCCATGGCCGCGTGCTGCTGCGCGCGCTGGTGCGGCTTGCGCGCGAGCGTGGTGCCAGCCGCGTGTTCCTGGAAGTGCGGCCGTCCAATACCTCGGCGATCGCGCTGTACCACTCCGAAGGCTTCAACGAGATCGGCCGTCGGCCGCGTTACTACCCGGCGCAAAGCGGCCGCGAGGACGCACTGGTGATGGCGATGGAGCTGGCGTTCGAGGGGATGGGCTGAGCCCAGCCACCCACCGTGCAAACAAGAACGCCGCTGTTTCCAGCGGCGTTTTCGTATTCCTCAGAGCTTGGCGCGTTGCCCGCGCAGGCCGTCCAGCTGCGCGGTCCACTCGGCCAGGCGCACGCGCTCCTGGTCCACCACGGCCGCGGGCACCTTGTCGGTGAACTTGGCCAGCTTGGCTTCGCTCTTGTCCTTCTCGCCGGCGACGCGGGCGATTTCCTTGTCCAGGCGCGCGCGCTCGGCATCCAGGTCGACCAGCCCTTCCAGCGGCACCAGCAGCTTCAGCTCGCCGACGATGGCCGCGGCGGCGGCCGGGGCCTCCTGTGCCACGTCCAGCCACTCGACCGATTCCAGGCGCAGCAGGAACTTCAGCGGGGCGGTGAAGCGCTCGGCGCGCGCGCGATCCTCGGCCTGGCCGCCCTGCAGCAGCAGGCGCACCTGCTTGGACGGCGGCACGTTGAGTTCACTGCGCACGCGGCGCAGCGCCGAGACCATGCCCTTGAACCATTCGATGTCGGCGTCGGCAGCGGCGAAATCCTGGCCGGCGAAGTCGGCGGGCTGCGGATAGGCCTGCAGCGAGAGCGTGCCGCCGCCGATGCCCAGGCGCGGCGCGACCTGCTGCCACAGTTCCTCGGTGACGAACGGGATCAGCGGGTGCAGCAGGCGCAGCAGCTGGTCGAGCACGTACAGCAGGGTGTGGCGGGTGCTGTCGGCCGCCTTCGCGTCATCACCGTTGAGCGCCGGCTTGGCCAGCTCGACGAACCAGTCGCAGAACTCGTTCCAGGCGAACTCGTACAGCGCCTGCGAGAGCAGGTCGAAGCGGTAGTCGGCGAACTGCGCCTGCGCCTCGGCGCTGACCTTGGCCAGGCGCGAGAGGATCCACTTCTCGGCATCGGTGACCGGCTGCGGCACGCCCTGGAACTGCGCGCCCTCGGTGTTCATCAGCACGAAGCGGCTGGCATTCCACAGCTTGTTGCAGAAATTCTTGTAACCCTCGGCGCGCGACATGTCGAACTTGATGTCGCGGCCATGGGTGGCCAGCGCGGCGATGGTGAAACGCAGCGCGTCGGCGCCGTGCGGAATGATGCCGTCCGGGAATTCCTTGCGCGTGGCCTTCTCGATCTTCTCGGCCATGCGCGGCTGCATCAGGCCGGTGGTGCGCTTGGCGACCAGGTCCTCGATCGAGATGCCGTCGATGATGTCCAGCGGGTCGAGCACGTTGCCCTTGGACTTGGACATCTTCTGGCCCTGCGCGTCGCGGATCAGGCCGGTGATGTAGACGTCGCGGAACGGCACCTTGCCGGTGAAGCTGTCGGTGGCCATGATCATGCGCGCCACCCAGAAGAAGATGATGTCGAACCCGGTGACCAGCACCGAGGACGGCAGGTAGCGCGCGAAGCCGCGCTCGGCCATCGCGGCCTCGTTCGGCCAGCCGAGGGTGGAGAACGGCCACAGCTGCGAGGAGAACCAGGTTTCCAGCACGTCGCTGTCCTGGGTCAGCACGACATCGGCGCCGATGCCGCCATTGGCGCGCGCCTGCGCCTCGTCACGACCGACGTAGCACTTGCCGTCGGCGTCGAACCACGCCGGGATGCGATGGCCCCACCACAGCTGGCGGCTGATGCACCAATCCTGGATGTTCTCCATCCAGTGGCGATAGGTGTTGATCCAGTTCGGCGGGACGAACTTGACCGCGCCGGACTCGACCAGTTCCAGGCCACGCTGGGCCAGCCCGTCCATCTTCACGAACCACTGGTCGGTGAGATAGGGCTCGATCACCTGGCCGGTGCGGTCGCCACGCGGCACCTGCAGCTTGTGCGGCTTGGCCTCCACCAGCAGGCCCTGCTCCTCCAGCTCGGCGAGGATCTGCTTGCGTGCTTCGTAGCGATCCAGGCCGCGGTACGCTTCCGGCGCGTTGTCGTTGAGCGCGGCCACCGGGGTGAACAGGTTGATCAGCGGCAGGTTGTGGCGCAGGCCCACCTGGTAATCGTTGAAGTCGTGCGCAGGGGTGACCTTGACCACGCCGGTGCCGAACGCGCGGTCGACGTAGTCATCGGCAATCACCGGCACCTGGCGGCCGGTGATCGGCAGGGTGACGGTCTTGCCGATCAGGTGGGCGTAGCGCTCGTCTTCCGGATGCACCATCACCGCGGTGTCGCCGAGCAGGGTTTCCGGACGGGTGGTGGCGACCACGAGATAGCCGCGCGTCTCGCGCAGCGTCTCGTTGCCTTCCTCGTCGCGTTCGACGTGGTCGTAGCTGGCGCCGTCATCCAGCGCATAGCGGATCGACCACAGGAAGCCGTCTTCCTCGACGTTCTCCACCTCCAGGTCGGAGATGGCGGTCTTCAGCACCGGGTCCCAGTTGACCAGGCGCTGGCCGCGATAGATCAGCCCCTGCTCGTACCAGCGCACGAACGCCTCGGTCACCGCCGCCGAGGGCTGCGGATCCATGGTGAAGGTGCTGCGCGACCAGTCCGCCGAGGTGCCGAGGCGGCGCATCTGGCGCTCGATGATGTCGCCGGACTGCTGCTTCCACTCCCAGACCTTGCCGATGAAGCCCTCGCGGCCGAGCGAATCGCGGGTCTCGCCCTTGCCTTCGAGCTGCAGGTTGCGGCTGACCACCATCTCGGTGGCGATGCCGGCGTGGTCGGTGCCCACCTGCCACAGCGTGTCGTAGCCGCGCATGCGGTGGTAGCGCACCAGCGCGTCCATCAGCGTCTGCTGGAAGGCGTGGCCCATGTGCAGCGTGCCGGTCACGTTCGGCGGCGGCAGCAGGATGGTGTACGGCTCGCCCTGGCCGGACGGCTGGAAGTGGCCGGCCTTCTCCCACTCGGCATACAGGCGGGATTCGAAGGACTTGGGATCGTAGCTGGAGGCGAGGGACATAAAGGCCGGGGATTCGGATTCGGGAGCGTGTTCGGGAGGCGTCGCGCGGGCGCGGCGTCTTACATGTCGTACTTGTTCAATTCCAGGCCGAGCGCCTTGTACTGCTTCCAGCGCTCGCGCAGCGGCTCGCGCGCGGCGGGATCGGCCGGCACCACTTCCAGGATGCGGTCGCACGCGCCCAGGTAGGGGTCATCGCGCAGGTTCAGCACCAGCGCGCGCGCCGGCACGTCCAGGTCGGGCGTGGCGATGAGCACCGGTGCATCGTCGTCGTCCTCATCCATGCCGGCGATCTGGTGCGGGATATATGCGTCCGGATCGAACGACCACAACAGATCGTCCAGTTCCTCGGCCTGCCCGCCGTCGCGCGCCAGGATCAGCATCGACAGGTTGGCGTCGTTCGCCTTGCGCGCGAGTTCGCAGACCAGCTTCAGCGGTTCGGTGAGGAAGCGGGGCTTGGCGATCAGGTAGAAGTCGGCGCGGGGCATCGGGCAGGTTTCTTGGGGGACGGAAAAGCGGGGCAAGGCGCGCGCATGCGGCGCGCCTTGCCGGGTGCATCAGGCGGTGGCGGCGACGCGATCCAGCAGCCACTGCGTCAGCAGGCCCACCGGGCGGCCGGTGGCCATGCCGCGCTTGCCTTCGTCGCTGGCCACGCCGGCGATGTCCAGGTGCGCCCAGCGCTGGTTCTCGGTGAAGCGCGACATGAAGCAGCCGGCGGTGATCGCGCCGGCCCAGCGGCCGCCGATGTTGTAGACGTCGGCGAAGGTCGAATCGAGCATGCCCTGGTATTCGTCCCACAGCGGCAGGCGCCAGGCGCGGTCGAACACCTGCTCGCCGGCGCCGAGCAGCTCGTTGGCCAGGTCGTCGTGCTTGCTCATCAGGCCGGCGGTCTGGTGGCCGAGCGCGACCATGCACGCGCCGGTGAGGGTGGCCACGTCGACCAGCGCCTCGGGGTTGAAGCGCTCGGCGTAGGTCAGGGCGTCGCACAGGATCAGGCGGCCCTCGGCGTCGGTGTTGCCGACCTCGATGGTCTTGCCGGACATGCTGGTGATGACGTCCGAAGGACGGTAGGCGTTGCCGTCGATGGCGTTTTCCACCGCCGGCACCACCACCACCAGGTTGACCGGCAGCTGCGCCTTCACCGTGGCCACGAAGGTGCCGATGACGTTGGCGCCACCGCACATGTCGTACTTCATTTCCTCGATGCCGCCCTGCGTCTTGAGGTTGACGCCGCCGGTGTCGAAGGTGATGCCCTTGCCGACCAGCACATAGGGGCGCGCATCGCCGCCGCCGTTCCACTTCAGCACCACCAGCTTCGGGCGGTTGGCCGAGCCGCGGGCGACCGCCAGCAGCGAGCCCATGCCCAGCGCTTCCATCTGCACCTCGTCCAGCACCTCGGCCTCGGCGCCGTCGTGGGCGGCGGCGAAGGCCAGCGAGGTCTCGGCCAGGTAGGCCGGGTTGCACAGGTTCGGCGGCAGGTTGCCCAGTTCGCGGGCGTATTCCACGCCGGCGGCGATCGCCTGGCCCTGGGCCAGCGCCGTGGCGTCGTCACCGAGCACGACGAGGTGGGCCAGGCCCTTGTCGTCGGCCTTCTTCTTGCCGAGGGTGGCGGTGTAGCGGTAGGCGGCGTGGTCGCCGGCGATGATCGCCTGGCGGATCGCCCAGGCCGCGTCGCGGCCCTTCACCGGCAGCTCGGACAGGGTGAACAGCGCCTGCGCGATCGGGCCGCTGCGCAGCGCACGCACGCTGTCGCCCACCGCCTTGAGGTACTGCGGCACGCCGAACTTGGCGGTGTCGCCCAGGCCGACCACCAGCACGCGCGGCGCGGTGACGCCGGGCACCTCGTGCAGCAGGGTGCTGGCGCCGGTCTTGCCGCTGACGTCGCCACGGGCGAGCAGGGCGGTCAGGCGGCCGCCGCTGGCGGTGTCCACGGCCTGGGCGGACGGGGACAGGGACTGGTCGGCGAAGGCGCCGACGACGAGGCAGTCCACCGCGGCGGAGGCCGGGGCGTCGAGGTTCAGGGTGAATTGCAGGGCCAT
The DNA here is from genome assembly GCA_002429615.1 of Lysobacteraceae bacterium UBA6001. Classification (GTDB taxonomy): domain Bacteria; phylum Pseudomonadota; class Gammaproteobacteria; order Xanthomonadales; family Xanthomonadaceae; genus Stenotrophomonas_A. The sequence goes on along the minus strand of DJAN01000309.1, from coordinate 4,088 downwards.
TGAGCAGATTCCGTTGGCAAGTCCGTACAATCGCGGACTGTTTACGCCGGCCCGGTTAGGCTGGCGGCTCCGCGAACGAATCCAAGAGTTTAGCAAGCCCCCACCCTATGCCGAAGCTCGACCGTTATCTGCTGCGGGATTTCACCCAGAGCTTCTTCGCGACCCTGATCGTGCTGCTGGTGGTCAGCGTGGGCGCCGTGCTGGTGGACATCCTGGGCAACATCGCCGATGGCCGCATCCCGGCCCGGCTGCTGCTGTCCCAGCTGGGACTGCAGTTCGTGGCCTATCTGCCGTTGATCCTGCCGCTGGCGCTGATGCTCGGCCTGCTGCTGGCCCTGGCCCGGCTGTACCGCGATTCGGAGATGGCGGTGATCACCGCCATCGGCGTCGGCCCGGGGCGGCTGCTGCGGCCGATCATGCTGCTGGCCGGCCCGGTGGTGATCCTGATCGCGGCCTGCTCGCTGTGGCTGGGGCCGCTGGCCACCCGTACCGCCGACAAGATGCTCGAAGACGCCAACCGCTCGGTGGTGATCGCCGGGCTGGAGGCCGGGCGTTTCACCCCGCTGTCCGGTGGCGGGGTGGTGTATCTGTCCAGCGTCTCGCCGGACGGCACCCAGTTCGGCCGGATCTTCATGCAGCGCCAGACCGAGGACCGCGTCGACGTCGCCACCGCCAATACCGGCTCGGTGTTCTTCGAGGGCAAGAAGGACCGCTTCCTGCGCATGGAGGAGGGCTACCGGGTCGAAGGGCCGGCCAAGGGCGAGGGGCTGGACTACCGCCTGCTGCGCTTCGCCCGCAACGAGGTCGCGCTGCCGGATCGTGCCCAGGTGCATGACGAGAACGACCCGGAAGTGATGTCCACCCGCCGCCTGCTCGGCGACGAACGCCTGTCGGCCCGGGCCCAGCTGAACTGGCGCATCGCCCCGCCGTTGCTGGCGCTGGCTTTCGCGCTGCTGGCCCTGCCGCTGTCGCGCAGCTCGCCGCGCCAGCAGCGCTATGGCCGCATCATGCTGGCCTTCCTCGGCTATCTGGTCGGGACCAATCTGATGATCGTCGGCACGCAATGGATCGCGGCCGGCAAGACCCCCGCCGCGCTGGGGCTGTGGTGGCTGCTGGCGCCGCTGCTGCTGGTCGCGGTCTGGGCCTATGTGCGTGACGGACGGCTGTCGCGGCCGCGGAGGGCGACGGCATGAGGTTCACCCCGCGCATCCATGATCTCTACATCGGCCGGGCGGTGATCGGCACGGTGCTGCTGACCTGGGCGGTCCTGCTCGGCCTGGACGTGGTCAACGCGTTCTCCAGCGAAGCCAAGGACATCGGGCAGGGCGGCTACAGCTTTGGGCATGCCATCGCCTACGTCGCCTACACCGTGCCGCGTCGCGCCTACACCCTGTTCCCGACCGCCGCGGTGATCGGCGCGCTGATGGGCCTGGGCCAGCTGGCGGCGACGTCCGAGCTGACCGCGCTGCGCGCGCTCGGGCTGTCGCGGCGCCGGCTCAGTTTCTCGGTGGCCGCCGCCATGGCGCTGCTGACCGGCCTGATGGTCGTCAGCGGCGAGACCCTGGGCCCGTGGGCGCAGAGCCAGGCCGACGTGCTCAAGGCCAGCGCCCGCTACGAGAGCAACATGTCGATGGCGCGCTACGCGGGCCTGTGGGCGCGCGAGGGCAACATCTTCCTCAACGCCCAGAGCGGCGAGGAGAAGCTGCTGGATGGCGGCGGCACCGCACTGGAGCTGCACGATGTGCGGCTGTACCAGATCGGCGACGACGGCCGCCTGCAGACCTTGACCTACGCGGCGGTCGCCGAGCATCGCGACTCGGGCTGGACCCTGCGACAGGTGCAGGAGGACCACTTCGCCGAACGTTCGGTGACGCGTGAGAAGAAGGCGGAAATGCCGTGGCAGTCGGCACTGGATCCGGCGGCGCTGGCGGCCGGCCTGGCCAAGCCGCGCAACCTGTCCGCGCACGACCTGCACACCAGCATCGAGTATCGGCGTCGCAACGGGCTGGATGCGCGCGACTACGAGGATCAGTACTGGAGCCGCTGGTTCTATCCGCTCAACGTGCTGGCGCTGTGCCTGGCCGCCATTCCGTTCGCTTTCGGTTCGCTGCGCAGCGGCGGCATGGGCAAGCGCCTGTTCCTGGGCATCCTGTTCGCGCTGGGCTTCTGGCTGCTGCAGCTGTTCTTCGGTCGCATGGCCGGTGCGCTCAAGTTCGACTACCGCATCGCGTATGCGTTGCCGCCCATCGTGATGATGGTGGTGTCGGGCCTGTTGTTCCGCCGACGCAGCAGTTAGCTATGGCCTGACAGGTCGTGCTTTGCTGCTGATGCACTGTCGCCGCGCCTGCGGCTGACGCGGCTGTCTTTTTGAGCGTTCAGCGCCGTGACTTTTCCACCCGCACTAGACGCGTGCCGCTGAGACGGTCATGCCAGGTCAACCGCTCGCGGTCGAAGAACGCCCACCAGAAGCCAAGGCCTCCTGCCAGCAGCGACAACGTGCCCGCTGCGTAGCGCGCCCACAGCGCGCCCCAGCTGGGCCTGTCGCCCTTCATGTCCTGCAGGCGCAGCCGCCACGGGCGCATGCCCAGGGTCTGCCCGCCGCGACGCCAGCTGGCGGTGGCGTAGATGCCCGCGACGAGCCAGCAGCACAGCCACAACAGCCACTGCAGTGGGCTGAACGGGGCAATGTTCTCGCGGCTGCGGTGCCCGGCCAGGAAGAAGCCCAGCGTGAATGCCGTGGACACCAGCATCCACAGTGCCAGTACCGGCCAGAAGTCGTAGAACATCGCCAGCAACCGCCACAGCACAAGGCTGCGTGGCCGGGCAGGGGCGGCGTTGTCGAGGACGGGCTGCGCGGTGGTGGGCTCCATGCCTGAAGCATAGCGGTCGTGCCGGGCACGGCGAACCCGGCGTGCACCAATGCCGCTAAGCTGGTGGCATGTCATCGCATTCTCCCGCCGAACGGCGCCAGCGCGTGGGCGAGCTGCCGCCGCTGCGTGCCGAGGACGAACAGGCCATCCAGCGCTTCCTAGACCGGGTCTGGGCCGAACAGGGCCTGGCACGGCAGACGCTGGACAGCTACCGCCGCGACCTGTCCGGCCTGGCGCGCTGGCGCGACGGCCGCGCGGGCGGGCTGGCGGGCATCGACCGGGCGGGTCTGTTCGACTACCTCGCCTGGCGTACCGGGGAGCGTTATTCGCCGCGCAGCAACGCGCGGTTGCTGTCGAGCCTGCGGGCCTTCTTCGGGCTGGCGGTGGTGCGGGGCGAGCGCGCCGACGACCCCACCGCGCTGATCGACCCGCCGCGCCTGCCGCGCTCGCTGCCGAAGGCGCTGGCGGAGCGCCAGATCGACGCCCTGCTGGCCGCGCCTCTGCTGGATGATCCAGCCGGCCTGCGCGATCGCGCGATGCTGGAATTGATGTATGCCGCCGGCCTGCGTGTCAGCGAGCTGGTCGGCCTGCCCGCCAACGCGGTGAATCTGCGCCAGGGCGTGCTGCGGGTGACCGGCAAAGGCAGCAAGGAGCGCCTCGTGCCGCTGGGCGAGGAGTCGCAGCACTGGTTGCAGCGTTATCTGGACGCGGCCCGGGCGACCCTGGCGGGCGGCAAAAGCGTGCCTGCCGGCGCGGACGGCCAGGTGCCGATGTTCATCGGCATCGACCGCAAGCCTTTGAGCCGCCAGCAGTTCTGGGGGCTGGTGAAGCGCTACGCGGCGGTGGCCGGCATCGACCCGGCGCTGGTGAGCCCGCACGGACTGCGCCACAGTTTCGCCACCCATCTGCTCAACCACGGCGCGGACCTGCGCGCGCTGCAGATGCTGCTGGGCCACAGCTCGCTGTCGACCACGCAGATCTACACCCTGGTCGCCCGCGAACACCTGCAGCAACTGCACCAGCGACACCACCCGCGCGGCTGAGTTCCAGCCGCGTCGCGGCCGCTTCAGATCGGCTGTGCGAGAATCCAGGCAAATCCGCTTCTGGAAGTGTCGATGTTCCGTTACGTCCTTTCCACGCTGCTCTGCGCGGCCAGCCTGTCCGCCTGCGCCCAGCCGGCGTCTCCCGCCAAGACCACGGCCGCAGGCAAGCCCGCGG
>DJAN01000288.1 GCA_002429615.1 Lysobacteraceae bacterium UBA6001 | reverse complement strand
CGTCCTGGTACCGGGCGAGGCGGAAGGCGACTGGATCGTCTATGTGATCCCCGGCACGCAGGACGCCGGCATCTTGCCCGTGGGCGGCGCGTGGCGGTTTGACGTGCGCGACGGCCAGATCGTCTCGCGCCGCGCCTTCACCAACGGCTGCATCGCGCTGGACAACCACGGCGAGGACAGCAACCGGGCCTTCATCGTGAGCCATGTACTGGACCAGATCCCCACGGAAATCCACGTGTTCTGGTCGCTGTGGTCCGGAAAGCCGATATTCGTCACCACCGGCTCCGGCATCTGGGCCATCGAGCAGGGCAAGATCCGCGCGGTGAAGGACGACGACAAGCCCGCTACCCTACCGGCCAAACCCTGACCGGAACCACGCATGGCTGCCTCGCACCCGCACTGGTATTTCGACTTCGTCTCGCCGTTCTCCTACCTGCACTGGCAGAAGCTGCGGCGCCTGCCGCAGGCCCGCGACATCGTGCCGGTGCCGATCCTGTTCGGCGCGGTGCTGGACCAGCTCGGCATCCGCGGCCCGGCCGAGATCGACGGCAAGCGGCTTTTCACCTACCGCAAGGTGCAGTGGCAGGCCGAGCACGAAGGCGTACCGCTGCGCTTCCCGCCGACGCATCCGTTCAACCCGCTGCCGGCGCTGCGGCTGTGCATCGCCGCCGGCACCACGGTACACGCCATCGACGCGATCTTCGACTGGCTGTGGCGCGACGGGCTGGCGGGCGACACCGCGCAGGCCCTGCAGCTGCTGGCGCAGGCACTGGGCCTGGACGCCGAGGAAGCGCTGGCCGACCCGGCGGTGAAGGCCCAGCTGCGCGCCAACACCGAGCAGGCGCTGGCGGCCGGGGTATTCGGCGTGCCGACCCTGGAAATCGGCGGCGAACTGTTCTGGGGCAACGATGCCCACGGCCTGATGGAGACCGTGCTGGCCGACCCGGACTGGCTGCGGCGCGGCGAGGCCGGGCGCCTGGCCGACCTGCCGGTGGGCATCCGCCGGGGCGGCGCCTGACGGTCCCGTCAGGGTTCCCCGCTTACGCCCGACCCCATTTTTGGGATAGCTTTCACAAACCAGCATCAACACACGCAACAGCCGGAGGGGGCAATGCGTATTGGCATCGTGGTGGATTCGGCTTGCGATCTGCCCGTGGACTACATCGAAAAGCACAATATCGTGCTGCTTCCGATCAGCGTCAGGATCGGCGAGGCGGTACTGGCCGATCATCGCGACGAGGAGGCCACGCTGAGCTTCCTGCAGGCCCACGTGGCCGAGCGCGGCCATGAGGCGGAGACCACGCCGTTCTCGGTCAACCAGATCCGCGACCTGTTCCTGGACCGGCTGGTGATCGACTACGACCACGTGTTCTGCCTGACCATCTCCAAGCTGCGCAGCCAGATCCACGAGAACGCGATGCAGGCCAGCTTCGCGATCCTCAACGACTACAAGCCGGTACGGCAGGCGGCGGGACACAACTCGCCGTTCGCGCTGCGGGTGATCGACACGCTCAACCTGTTCGCCGGCCAGGGCATCACCGCGGTGGAAGCGGTGCGCATGCGCGATGAAGGCGCCAACGTGGCGCAGATCCGCGCACGGCTGGAGCAGCTGGCCGAGAACACCTACGGCTACATGATTCCGCGCGACCTGTACTACCTGCGCAACCGTGCGCGCGCCAAGGGCGACCGCAGCGTCGGCCTGATCAGCGCCGCGCTGGGTAGCGCGCTGGACATCAAGCCGGTGCTGCGCGCGTATCGCGGCAATACCGAGCCGGTGGCCAAGCTAAAGGGGTTCGAGCCGTCGGTGCAGAAGCTGTTCGAGTTCGCCGCGCGCAAGGTGCGCGAGGGCCTGATGACGCCGACGGTGTGCCTGGGCTACGGCGGCGAGCTGGCCGAGCTGCGTGCGCTGCCCGGCTACAACGCGCTCAAGGACGCCTGCACGGAGAAGAACGTGCTGATGCTGGAAAGCGTGATGAGCCTGACCGGCATGGTCAATGTCGGCAAGGGCGCCGTGGCCGTCGGCTTCGCCGCCGACCCGCATTCGTTCAGCGCCTGATGGCGTATCGTCACGCCGCCCACGCGGGCGGCGGCGCTACGCTGTGTCGTCCAAAGAGGAATCTGCAATGTCCGTGAGTTATTCGATCAGCCTTCCCGATCCGGCCCAGGCGCGTGGCGGCGAACCCAGCGTGAGCTTTACCGCGCACGGCGCCGACGCGTTCGCCGAGCAGCTGCGCGATGCCTTGGCCGACCCGGCCTGGTTCCAGCGCTGGCTGGCGCTGCAGCCCGATCCGGATGAGGTCGACCCGAGCATGGGCATTACCGACCCGGCCGCGACCGTGACCGGGCAGCAGGCGGATCTGCGCATCAACCTGGTGGCGACGACCTCCATTCCGGGTGACATCCTCAAGCACCGCATGCATGTGCTGGCCGGGAAGCATTGGGAACTGCGGAACGTTCGCTGAGCTGGGCAGCCGCTGGCTGCGGATGAAGTCGGGGCTGAAGCCCCTCCCACAAAGAAAGCCGCTCCTGCAAGGAAGGCCTATTGTGGGAGGGGCTTCAGCCCCGACGGTTTGAGGCGGCAGGATAGGCCCAGGCGCCGACGACTTCCGGTCGCGGCTGAAGCCGCTCCTACAGGAGGTTGGCTCAGGCCTTCAGAGCCTTTGCGTGCCACGCCACGTGCTCGCCAATGAAACTGGCGATGAAGTAATAGCTGTGGTCATAGCCCGGCTGCATCCGCAGCGTCAGCGGATGATTCGACGCCTCCGCCGCTGCCTGCAACAGCTGTGGGCGTAGCTGGCCTTCCAGGAACTCATCCGCCCCGCCCTGGTCCACCAGCAGCGGCGTGCGCGCATAGCCGTGCGCCACCAGCGCGGTGGCATCGTATTCCTGCCACGTTGCACGATCCTCGCCCAGATACGCGGTCAACGCCTTCTCGCCCCACGGCACCTGCGACGGCGACACGATCGGCGAGAACGCCGACACGCTGCGATAACGCGACGGATTGCGCAGGCCGATCACCAGCGCGCCATGCCCGCCCATCGAATGGCCGAAGATGCCGCGCGCGTCGCTGGCCGGGAAGTTCGCTTCCACCAGCGTCGGCAGCTCGTCCACCACGTAGTCGTACATGCGGTAATGCGCCGCCCACGGCGCCTGCGTCGCATTGACGTAGAAGCCCGCGCCCTTGCCGAGGTCGTAACCCTCGGCATCGGCCACGTCATCGCCCCGTGGGCTGGTATCCGGCCCGACCAGGATGACGCCGTGCTCGGCCGCATAGCGCTGTGCGCCGGCCTTGGTGATGAAGTTCTGCTCGGTGCAGGTGAGGCCGGACAGCCAGTACAGCACCGGCAGCTTCGCGCCCTGCGCCGCCTGCGGCGGCAGGTAGACGCTGAAGCGCATGTCGCAGCTGAGCAGCTCGGAGCGATGCTGCCAGACTTCCTGCTGGCCGCCGAAGCAGGCGTGTTGTTCGATGCGTTGCATGGCGGCGGCTCAGTAGTGGATGACCGAGCGGATCGACTTGCCCTCGTGCATCAGGTCGAAGGCTTCGTTGATGTCATCCAGCGGCATGGTGTGGGTGACGAACGGCGCCAGTTCGATATCGCCCTTCATCGCGTCCTCGACCATGCCCGGCAGCTGAGAGCGGCCCTTCACGCCACCGAAGGCGGTGCCCTTCCAGGTGCGACCGGTGACCAGCTGGAACGGACGGGTGGAGATTTCCTGGCCCGCACCGGCGACGCCGATGATGACGCTCTGGCCCCAGCCGCGATGCGCGCATTCCAGCGCCGCGCGCATCACGTTGACGTTGCCGATGCACTCGAAGGAATGGTCCACACCCCAACCGGTCATCTCGACGATGACCTGCTGGATCGGCTTGTCATGATCCTTCGGGTTGACGCAGTCGGTGGCGCCGAACTGCTTGGCCAGCTCGAACTTCGACGGGTTGGTATCGACGGCGATGATGCGGCCGGCCTTGGCCTGGCGCGCGCCCTGGATCACCGCCAGGCCGATGCCGCCGAGGCCGAACACGGCCACGCTGTCGCCTTCGGCGACCTTGGCGGTGTTGTGCACCGCGCCGATGCCGGTGGTGACGCCGCAGCCGAGCAGGCAGACGTGCTCCGGGTTGGCCTGCGGATTGACCTTGGCCAGCGAGACTTCGGCGACCACGGTGTATTCGCTGAAGGTCGAGCAGCCCATGTAGTGGTAGATCGGCTCGCCGTTGTAGGAGAAGCGGCTGGTGCCATCCGGCATCACGCCCTTGCCCTGGGTGGCGCGCACGGCGACGCACAGGTTGGTCTTGCCCGACTTGCAGAACAGGCACTCGCCGCACTCGGCGGTGTAGAGCGGAATGACGTGGTCGCCCGGCTTGACGCTGGTGACGCCCTCGCCCACCTCGACCACCACGCCCGCGCCCTCGTGGCCGAGCACGACCGGGAACAGCCCTTCCGGGTCATCGCCGGAGAGGGTGAACGCATCGGTGTGGCAGACGCCGGTGTGGGTGATCTTGATCAGGACTTCACCGGCCTTGGGCGGGGCGACGTCGATCTCGACGATCTTGAGCGGCTGGCCGGGACCGAACGCGACGGCGGCACGGGATTTCATGGGATATCTCCTGGGGATGCGATGAGGTGGGGGCGCGGCGCGGGGGATCGCGGCGGCTTATTTGAGATAGGAGCGGACCAGGCCGAGCAGTTCCTGCACGCGCTCGGAGCGCTGGGCATCGGACTGCGCGGGCTGGCCGAAGTCTTCGCGGATGTGGGCTTCGAGGACTTCGGACATCAGGCCGTTGACCGCGCCGCGGAGGGCGGCGATCTGCTGCAGTACCGGGCCGCAGTCCGCGCCGGCTTCAAGCGCGCGCTCCAGGCCGTCGCACTGGCCACGGATGCGCCGCACGCGGGTGAGCACGCGCTTTTTTTCTTCGGGGGAATGGGGCATGGGTGGGAGGGCCTGCCAGATACTGGGGGGCAGTATATTGGCTGGGCGGGGAATGGCAAGCGTGGGGATGCCTGTGAGCGGATAGGCAAAGGTTGTGGCTGAGGTACAACCTTTGCCTATTTCGACGGGCACGACCTTTGCCTCACGTCAAAGTAGAAGCCATCCATCGACCCTATTCGGTTGAGTGTCGAAGGCGACTTACGCCATGGGGCCTAAGATTCGAGCAACTTACCTTGGCGCTGAAGCATCAACATAGAGCGGCCCGCCCCTTCGTCAATCCCAGCAATCAGCCAAAAGCGGCCCTTCGCGACATACGAGGTGCTATCGGCTCCCGTTAAACGTGGCCAGCGATAGTGCTCCCGCCTGGTCTGTCTCAAACAACTCCACCCCAAGCCCCCGGCTCCAGCACACCGCAGAAGCGCCTGCCTCTGCGCCCATATGGAATAGCTCGACTCCGAGTAGAAGCGCAAGACGAAAATCCAGGCACCAAAAAGCAACAGCTTAGCGGGCACCTGCCGCGCCGCAGTAGGAACTTTCGCCATACGATCGACCGTTGATCGAGAACGAATCAACGTCAATCCAGCGATCCTCTCCATCGCCGGTTTGGGAATACCTTCCGCACACCGTGCCGACCAGAGGATGCCCCGCTTCAATTTCTGACCTCATGGCACTACCCAGCAAGAACGTCTCCAGCTTTCCCTGAGCATCTTCTGAAAAAACAACGGAAACGCCATGCCCACTCAAATCGCACTTCTTGAGTAGCAATCCATGAGGATTTGCCTTCAAGCACCCATGCACCGCCAGATCCTCTCCTGCAAACTGAGCTTGGGAAGCCAGCAGATCTTCGACAGAAACAGCTCGAAAACCCTGCTTCTCGCTACTGCACGACATCGTCGCACAGATCACGAAGACAAGAGGAATGCGCCAGACTTCCAATCGCACCCCCCTCTCTAATCTCCGCATGGCAATCCGCCACTTGCGCTTGCGGCACACATACTAGTCAATGAGTCATCGGCCTGCATGTTGATCTTCTCCAAGTCGAATCCACCTTGGGTTGTCGCCAACGGCGTTCGCGATCGCCACTTCGCGAGGCCACGCTCGTCGGTCCGCCATAAGTCGGGGGCCTAAATCACCCCATGCCCCGCCAATTCAGTAGGACGGGTGGCGTTCACCCCCGTCTGCCACAGATGATCCGAACAGACAAAGGAAAGGAGTTCTGCGGCAAGACCAAGGTGGCATGAGGCACGAGTGGTGTGCAGCAGTGATTTATCCCTCCGATACGACCCCCTGAAATCACGCATGAAAAAGCCGCCCTCCGGCGGCTTTTTCGCCCCAAGCCGTAGAACCAACCTAATGGCGCGACAAGGGGAGAGTCGTGGGTTTAGTGTAGCGCCTCCGGCGAGCTACTGGTACTGATTGTGAGAACGCGGGCTGGCCTCTGGTCGCGGGCGGCAGCGGCTTCGCCTCACGGAGGCGTCGCATGCAGCGCGCGCGGGGTATGTAAGCATTTTATTTCCCCCACATCACACAAACTATGGCTCCAGCTGTCGTCATAGTTCGTTCGCACGCGAGCCGCTTAGAACAAGCAGTGCCTACAGACCGGAACATACTTTGCCTATCCGATCAGCAATGTGCGGATAGGCAAATGCTGCACCCGAGGCACAACCTTTGCCTTACGGCAAGGCCGGGCCAGTTTACGGACAGCCTACCGGATGAGGCGCGCGACTCGCCGCCCCCATGGCCCGACCATTCACGCGACAATGGAGAGCCTGTTATCAGTCGCGGTAAGCCGGCCCGTGCTAAGGCCTATCTGGCCAGGTTAGATCAGTCCATCGGCATGACGTCGGCCACGCCTTCGGAGCTGTACGCGATGCGCATGGTCTTGTGCTGCCCAGGCTTGAGGACCGTCTCGCGCTGGGTCCAGTGGTCTTTGAGGGTGGCGCACAGGCCGCGACCCTGGGGATCACGAGCCACTCGAATCTGCACCTCGCCCGACGGCACAGTAAACGTGGCTGTCTCGCTGGTACCGACGCGGCCGGCCAAGGTGCCGTTGATATAGAGGCCGGCATAGCAGCCGGAGTTGATCATCCCCTTGTCGCGGATGAAGGTCAGCCGCGCAGAATCCGCACCGGCATCAGCCGCCTCGAACGCCACAACGCGATCTGCGGGTATCGGCTGGACTTCGGCCACCGGTGTGGGTCGCGTAGCACAGGCCGAAAGAAGGGCCGCATAGGCCAATACGAAAACCATAGTGATACGGAAATGGCGCATAAATGTCTCGTTGACTATCCACTCACTTCAGGAAAACACCTGCCACCCCAGCAATCCCACTACCGCAACCCCTAATCCAATCACCGCAATCTTCATCCCCCGAACCTGCTGCTGCAACTTTCGCACCGCCACCCGGGCCTCATCCACCCCAACCCCCATCTCCACCTGCACCTCATCCAACCGCACCTGCGCCCGCTCCAGCGCCACATGGCGCTCACCCACAACCGCCACGGTCGCCTCCACCCGCGCCAGCGCCGTATCGAACCGCTGCAGCAGGCTCTCCCGCGCATTCTTCACTTCCGTCGCCACCCGCATCAGCTCACGCGCACCGTCTTCCGTGAGCCCACGCAGCGCCACGTAGTCCACCACCAGCGTCTCCAGCGCCTCGGCCTGTTCCTTCAGCGCCACTTGCTGCGCGGCCAGGGCCCCGGTCTGCTCCGCCAGCGCGTCCGCCTGCCCCGCCAGCGCCGTCTGCTGCACGCCGATCTGGCGCTGCTGCGAGGCGATCCGCTGCGAATGCAGCAGCACGATCATCATCAGCTGCGATAGCGACTTGGAGAACTCGGCCTGCAGCTCCTGCGCATCCAGCTGCGCGCCTTCCAGCTTGTCGTTGTCCCACCAGCGCATGAACGCATTGCGCTGCTCGTGTTCGTTACGGAAGTTCTTCAGCGAATCCAGCTTGCGGAAATTCCTGTGCATCCGCGCGACCACCGCATCGACATCGATCCGATGCAGGAAATCTTCCGGCACCTGCACCAGGGCCATTTTTTCGATGATGTCGCTCATTCCTTTCCTTCCAGTTCCATATCCGTGAAAAATGCAGTCATCTCCGCCTCCAGCATCAGCGTCGAAGCACCGGCCGACTCCAGCGCGGCACCCGAACGCAGATAGGCGTCACCGGCCTGCTGCGTAGCGTCGTGCGCCTGGTCCAACGCCCGTGAGTTCGCCGAGAACGTCTCCGCCAATGCGGCATTCATCCGCGACAGCTCCAGGTTGGCGGCGACCATCTCCGCCTGGCTGGCCACCAGCCCCGCCAGGATCTCGCCAAGCCGCGCATCGGCCTCTAGGCCCTCCAGCTGCGCCTGCAGCTGCTCGGTTCCCGGCGAGGACAGCACATCGAACAAGCGATCGATGCCGTACACCACCAACGCCGCCATCAGGCCGGTGAGGATCGCGGTGATCACCGGCGAGAGAATGCCCGCCAGCGGTGCCAGCAGCGGGATACCGATCAAGAAGCCGTTGACGGACTGCTCCAGCAACAGGCCCAGGCTGGTGGTGACCACACCGGCCAACACCTTGGTCACGTCGCGTGCGATATCCATCGACGAGCGGCCTTCGGCCGGCGCCACCAGCATCTTGACGGCCTGGAACAGGCTCCCCGCCCCTTCGCGGATCACCGTGACCACCTTCGCCGACGTCGTCACGAAGGTATTGATGATGAAGGTCATCAGGTTCGACACGAAGCCTTCGACGCCACCGACCAGCAGCGCTTTCAATGCCGCGCGCAGCTTGCCCAGCACCCGCGTCATCACCCGCTTCAGGGCGGCAAGAATCTGGTCGACCAGGCTTACCTTGGCCTCGGGCTCGCGCACGATCCGCACCACCTCCACGAACGAGCCGTTGACGAACTCGTGCATCACCACGCCCATGGCCTTGCGCAACGCATTGCGGCCAGCCTGCTCCGCGCCGGTAACCACCAGCCGTCCCGCGTGGTATTGCGCGCGCTCGCCCAAGGTCGGCAGGTGGTTGTCGACCGCCGAACGCGCCTTCTCGATGACCGGTTTGGTCAGGTTCTCGTCGTAGCCCTTCTCGCTGGACAGCGACGACTCCGCGGACCTGTGGCCCTTCTCGCGGTTGTTCTCCATCGTCGTGTAATTGAGATTGCCCGGATCGGAGCTGAGCGCGGTGCGCTCGGCCTTGTCCAGCATCCAGCCACCTTCCCGGTGCGCCTGCTTGAGCGGGATGGTGTGATCCAGCTCAGCGTTCATCACCAGCTTGCCGTTGCCGTTATCGCGCTTGGTGGCGGCCTTTTCGCCGGTGTAGGTATCGGTGAACTCATTGGAGTTCATCTGCCCGCTGCGTACCGCCTCGCGCATCTTTTTCCGCCTGGCGGTCTCGTAGGCGTACTCCTTGCGGCGGTACTGCTCGGACTCGCGGGCGTAGATGTCCTTTTCCGCGTTGAACTGGGTGGTGACGTTGCCACCCTGCTTGTCGTCGAACATCAACGTGGTCAGGCCGAACGGCCCGATGATCTGCTGCAGCACCTGCTGGCGGCTGCTGTCCAGCAGCTCCTGGAAACGCTGCTGACGCAGCGCGTGCCGCGAAGTGCTCGCCGGCAGGGACGAGGCATCTTCCTGCAGCCCCTGCGAAAAGGCGGCCCTGTCAAACGCCTCCACCAGCAGTGCGTCGATCTGATCTACCGGACTTGCCTGCCCTTCTTCCCTCTGCCCGAAACCAACGTCATCCCTGTGCTGCATGCCCACTTCCCTGTTGACGGTGCGCCATGCTCGCCGAGTGCGATCTCAGCGGATGCGACATCAGAGCAAGCAACAGCCACTGACGTTCCACGCGATATCTGCCTTATCGGCAGTTCGCGTGAATTATTGAGGGCTGCCGATGGGCTTCCGCGGCTCTACCCGCCGAGATAGAACTCAATCGGAATGAGCTCCACCGCCCAGCCGCTCGTTTCGCCCAGCGTCGCGGCCGGATGCAGGGAGGCGATATGCAGCGCCTCTTCATGGCTGTCGGCCTCGATGATGAAGAGCCCGCCCACCAGCTCCTTCGATTCCGTATAGGGGCCGTCGACGACCTGCGTCCCGCCGCCGCGCGGCAGCAGTGTGCGCCATCCCTCCAGGTCGCCCAGCGAGGCGGACACCCTCACCTTGCCGGTGGCGCGCATCTTCTCGTCCAGGGCGGGGCATTGGCTGACCAGCGCCTTCACCTGCTCCGGTGTCATGGCAGCCATCTTTTCAGGGGTGAAGTAGGCAAGTCCCAGGTATTTCATCAACGATCCTGCGGTGTGGAGTACAGAGACGACGAACGCGCCAGCCCGGAATCGACGGCACATCGTCACATCGCCGCCGGGCGATACACGACTGCCGCCTAGGGGCTCGGCGAGGGCATCGGCTTCAACCCGATGGCCCGGGAAACGAATGCGACCTCACTCATGACACCCTCCGAGGTGGTGCCACAGGCTCGCCGTCGGTCTTCGTTGATGAAGTAACGCAGTGAGCCCAATAGACGCCCATCGCGGCGATCGCTCACGACAATGTCGTATTGGATGGTCCCAGGCTCCAGGCCCACCTGTGTCAATGGTGTCGATTTGTACGCCACCTGTGCCTCAGCAGTCATCACCGCGGTCCAGGTGGTGGCGCCGTCGCGCAGATGCCGCTGTGCGTAGCCACGAGCGCCATCACTTGCCGCCGCTGCATTCCGGGTCTCCGTGAACTCAAGGGGGCGAGGCTCCTTATAGAGCAGCCCCGCAGCAAGCTGCCGGGCATTGCCCCGCTTGTCCACGGCGAAGAAATTGAACTTCGGCGGATACGGGTCATCCCAGCTATAGGCGATCGAAGTCACTGGCGCTGCGGGTGCGGCATGCAGGGTGACCCCCGCCGTCCTGCACAACGCCAGGAACGCCGGCGAACTGGGCTTGGCGAGCGCATGCGTATGCATGGCGGCAGCGACGACAAGACTGATGGCGCAGCCGGCCGGCAGCGTCAGGACGGCGACCAGGATCGACGCCGTTCCGCGCCCCCTGATCGCCAGCATCAGCGAGAGCAGCGTAGCCACCAGAAGCCAAACCCCGCCAAAGGCAAGCACCTTCCTGATGCCGTCGGAGCTGCCGTCGCCGCCTGCCGCCAGCAACGACACGAAGAACAGCCCCGCGCAGTTGGCGACCATGATGATCAGCACGAGCAGTATCTTCATGGCGAGCGTCCCACTACAGCGGGGGTTCGCATGTCGCGTCCTCCGAATCGTCCATGATTACCTCGGCCTGATGGCAACGGGCCATTGGATACCGCATTGCGCCTTGGCTCACAAGGCCAGCCTTCGGCGCTGCGGGGAAATCCGCAGTGGCGGGCCCAGCGCCACTGCCGTGACAGCTCAGCCCCTGCCCGCCAGCCGCGGCGGCAACGTCTCCACCAACCAGTCGATGAACACCCGCAGCCGGTGGGTCACATGCCGGCTTTCGGGATAGACCACATGGAAGGGATACGGCGGCGGCCGCCAGGCCTTCAGTACCTCGACCAGTCGCTTGTCGCGCAACGCGTCATCCGCCGCATAGGTGAAGGTCTGCACCAGCCCGAGCCCCGTAATCGCCGCCGCCAGGTGCGCATTGCTTTCATTGATGCCGACCCGATGCTCCGGCTTGATCTCGACAAGTCCCGCTTCGCCACGGAAGCGGAACGGCACCGCGCGTCCGCTGGAAGACAACACGTAGCTGACCAGCCGATGGCCATTGCGCAACTCTTCGGGATAGGCGGGCACGCCAAACGCCTTGAGGTAGGCGGGGCTGGCACAGGTGATCAGGGGCGCATCACCCAGATGGCGGGCGACCAGCGAGGAGTCATCGAGCGGGCCGCCGCGGATCACGCAGTCGACGTTCTCGCTGATCAGGTTCACCGAGCGGTCCGACACCCCGAGCTCGATGCGGATGTCCGGATAGCGCGCCAGGAAATCCGGCAACGCGGGCACGAGCACATCGCGCGCGGTCGAGCCGCCCACATCCACCCGCAACAGGCCACGCGGCGTGCCGCGCGCGGCACTGAACGATGCGTCCACGTCTTCAAGGTCGCGCAGCAGGCGCCCGGCCTTTTCGTAGTACAGGCGCCCCTCGGCGGTCACCGACACCCGGCGCGTGGTCCGCTGCAGCAGGCGTACCCCCAGATGCGCCTCCAGTTCGCGGACCAGCTTGCTCAAGGTCGCGTTCGGCATGTCCAGCGAGTCAGCCGCACGGGTAAAGCTGCCGGTCTCGACGACCCGGACGAACGCACGGATCGCCGCCAGCTGGTTGACTGCCGCCATGGATTATCCACTGCTGTGCATGGTGTTTATCATTTTGCCCGATTTATCGGGTAATGCGAACGTCCTATCGTTCTTCCACCCGCTGCGGGAAACCTCCCCCAGCGCCCCACAAGGAGAACGTCATGAGCACTCGTTTCAACGGCAAGATCGCCCTGGTCACCGGCGGCACCACCGGCATCGGCCTGGCCACCGCGCAGCACCTCGCCACCCTCGGCGCCAAGGTCTTCCTCACCGGTCGCCGGCAGGCCGAGCTGGATGCCGCGGTCGCGGCAATCGGCCCGCAGGCCACCGGCATCCGTGCGGATGCGTCGGTTCCGGCTGACCTGGACGCCGTCTACGCCCAGATCTCGCGCCAGGCCGGCAAGCTGGACATCCTGTTCGCCAACGCCGGTGGCGGCGACATGCTGCCGCTCGGCGCGATCACCGAGGAACACTTCGACCGCATCTTCGCCACCAACGTGCGCGGCGTACTGTTCACCGTGCAGAAGGCGCTGCCGCTGCTGGTGGATGGCGCCTCGGTCATCCTCACCGGCTCCACCGTGTCCATCCAGGGCACGGCGAACTTCAGCGTCTACAGTGCGAGCAAGGCCGCGGTACGCAACTTCGCGCGCTCCTGGGCGCTGGACCTGAAAGATCGCCACATCCGCGTCAACGTGGTGAGCCCGGGCCCGATCCGCACGCCGGGGCTCGGTGGCCTGGTGCCGGACGAGGCGCGCCAGGGCCTGTACGACCATCTGGCGTCGCAGGTGCCGCTTGCGCGCCTGGGTGAAGCGCAGGAAGTGGCGAACGCGGTGGCGTTCCTTGCCTCCGACGACGCCAGCTTCATCAATGGCATCGAGCTGTTCGTCGATGGTGGCATGGCGCAGGTTTGAGGGCGGCGCGGGGGCGCTCGCGCGCCCGCAACGCGCTACGCCGCCAAGGCGCGGCCCTCAGTAAACCGGGATCAGTTCCGATGCATTGCCCGCTTGCTGCAATTGCTGCAGGTCGGCCCACAGCTGTGCATTGGGCCTCGGATCAGGGCCGGCCGTAGCGGTGCCCTGGAGTTGAGCGTTCGCTCCAAGCTGGCGCAGGAATTCCGTCGTCTGCACCTGCACCGTCCGCGCACCACCTTGGCTGTCGTAGTCCGGAAAGTACGTCGCGAACAATGCGTCCGCCCGGTGATCGCCCAGGATTTTTGCCACCTCCATACGTGCGCGAAACTGGTTCGCGGCATCCGTGTAGGAGACACCGTTACTGGCCTCCATGGATTGTTTGAGCAGTGCAACCGCCGCCTGTTCGTAGCCATAGATGGAACCGTGCGACGCTGCATTCGCCAGGATGGTCGCGGCAGGGATGATCTCTCCCCGCTCCAGCAAGCGCAGCCCCCACAGGGTCTGCGCGCGCGGATCTGTTCGTGCCGCCTGCAGCACTTCGTCAGGAATCGACCTCGCCGCATCGATGTCTTCCTGGGAGAGAAACTGATGATTTTCCAGCCACACCCGTTCCTCCGCGGACAAGGCGACGGTTCGCGTATCTCCAGAGAGAATCACGCCCACCGGCACATTACTGGGCCCGCTCGGCAGCCTGCTTGCGGGGGGCGTTAGAGCCCCTGCTTCGCCAGCGTCGGACGCCGCAAGCGCATGCGACCCGGCCAGGTCGGCGCGATCCGCGCCTGGCTCACTCACCTCTCGCTTGAAGGCATACATCCCCAGGCCGACAAGCAGCATCGCGACCAACGCAGTTACCGCAGCAACCCTGTTGTTCATGGCAATTCCCTGGCATGCGATAGGAAGGCTTCCATCGCCCTCCTTGGAGGCTCGAAGCGTACATGCTCCGTGGGCTCACCACATCAGCTTGAAGCAGCGTCCATCAGCTTTCGGGAACCTGCGCCCGCGCAGAAGTGATCGGGCCGCCGGCAGGCCGGGCTGGACGCAGCGGTTGCGGCGACTGGTCCGCGCGCGACCGGCATCCGTGCGGACGCCCCGGCGCCGCGGACCTGGATGCGGTCTACGCGTAGATGGCGCGCCAGGCCGGCAAGCTGGACATCCTCTTCGCCAACGCCGGTGGTGGCGACATGCTGCCGCACGAGTTTAGGATGCCTCGCAGAAGAACGAGCTGCTTCGAGACTCCCCCTGATTGAAGGCTTCAAAGACAAGCGAAAAAATCCTCCCCACCCACTCAAGCTGATGCTCATACTCATCGCTCGGCACCCGGTCCAGGGACACAAGCAAAGGCGATAGGCGATCCTGTGAAAAGCGCAAGGACTCGCGATAGCAGCTCGCGAGCATATTGAAGTCCCCCGCCCTCGCACATCTTGCCGACAGGTGAAATGGCTGCGATTGCTGAGCCTTCAACAACAGAATGGCAAGCGCCCCAATTGGATCACAATGACGCCCACCCATCGCATCCGCGGAAAGCAGCATTCTTGATGTTCGCCCGTTACCGTCGACCAACGGATGGACCGTCAAAAACGTTAGGTATGTCGACAAAGAAAGTGCCATCGTACGATCCGGCCGCGAGGTCCAAGGCGAACGCAGGCGAAAAATATGTCGCATAGCATCCTTCACCACCGCATGACTCGGCGGTGCATAGTCGCGACTATAAGGGTTCGGCGTCATTACCCAATTAGCACTGGCTCTAATCTTTGCCAGGCTTCCCGTCATCGGAATCGCCCTCTCCAGGCACGTTTCGAAAGTTCCCGAGTGACGAAGAAACCACAGCGCTCGCTTCAATCCCTGCGCAGTCTCGTATCTGCGAACAAGCGCCTGATGATTCGAAACGTATTGAGCAATGCTCAATGTACTTCCGTGCATCAGAAGCGCCGCAACCCACGCCAATGCGGATCCGTTGAGCTCGATTCCCTCTCCGTCACACACCAATTCACCCATTTGGGTAAACGCAAGCTGGAGCCAGTCGGAGCTCGCCGAGAACTGCGGGAGTGCCCGAGCCGATATAGCCATCAGTAGACCGAGATCGGCTCCGATGCCCCGCCCGCCTCTTGCAACTTCTGCAGCTTGACCCACAGATCCGCATTAGGCCTCGGATCGGGACCCGCGGCAGAGAAGCCCTGAAGTTGGGCTTCCTCTCCGAGTTGACGGAGGAATTCCGTTGTCTGTTCCTGGACGGTCCGAGCACCGCCTTGGGTGTCGTAGTCCGGAACGTACATCGCGAACAGCGCATCCGCCCGGTGATCCCCTAGAATCTTCGCCACCTCCATACGGGCGCGAAATGCATTCGCGGCGTTCGTATCGACCTGACCGCCATTTTCCCGCATCGATTGCTTGAGCTGGGCAACAGCCGCCTGCTCGTATGCGTAGATGGAGCCCTGCGAAGCAGCATTCTCCAGAACAGATGCAGCGGAGGTCACCGACCCCCTCTCCAGTAGCCGCAGCCCCCAGATGGTCAGCGAACGCGGGTCTCTCCGCGCGGATTTCAGCACCTCATCGGGAATCGACCTGGCGTCATCCACTTCTTCCTGAGTAAGAAACTGGTGGCTGTCCAGCCACCTGCGCTCATCCTTCGACAGCGCCACAGCAGTGGTGTCTCCGGATAGGATCACGCCGACAGGCACCATCCTGGGTGCGCCCTGCGGCGTGCTCGCGTCAGAACGTGAAACCTCCCTTGCTCGAGCCGCATATTCCTCAAGGGAGTGCGTTTCAGGGCTTTCGGCATCATCCGCGGCAAGCTTAGGCGCCTCACGCCCGCAGCCGTACATCCCGAGACCAAGGAGTAGCACCGCGCCTATCGCGCCACGAGCGGCCGCCCTGTTATTCATTTCCTGTCCCTTGCATGTCAACGGCAGTAGTACTTCATCGCATCCGACCAAGTGCGGCAGCGGGCGTCGATCTGTGCGCGACTCCAAGCCGGACCCGATACAAATGCTTCGATAGGTCCCCACTGCAGGCCCGAAGAGTACGTGCTTGCCTGCCTCTCCACATCGGCCTTAAAGAACAGATATACGTCGTTAGGAAGCCGATCCTTTGCAGATCTGATCATGTCGTTCTTCAGGTCGGCGTCACACCAAGCCTTTGTTTGCCATGACGTTCCATAGCAAACATCATGCTTATTACAGGCAGCCCTGAAAATACCGCCATATGAGGCTGCTGCAGCGGCATTGGTGAAGGAGACAAGGAAGTCCGGCACATCGATTGAGGCCGATCCGCACCCGTTCTGGACCAATGGCGGCGGATTATTGATATTGCAGTTTGGCTCGGGATGGCCCGAAAGGTCTTCGCATACCGCCTGCGCATCCGGCTGGCCATACGTCTGAGTGTTGTCGAAGCTGCCTGAGCCACCTCCACCACTACCCCATCCAGGCGGCGCCGTTCCCCAGACATAGCATGCGCTCAACGTGCAGTATCCGCCCGCGTAGGCGACGGTAGCCGCCGCACCCCCTGAGACGAGAACCGTGGCTATCACGAGCCGAAGGGCGTTTCCTCTCTTCATATCGCACAATTCCTCCGTCCGATTGAAAGAACGGCACACTCGCGACAGCGCTGCGAGCAAGGGCTTGCCGTCTATCCCCGACAACATCACGTGTCATCGGGCTCGGAACATTTCGAGGAACTACGCTGTACGCGTCAACGGAGAAACTGCATCAATACAAATTGATCTGGAGCCATGACGAAACGCGGATCGTCTAACGCCCCGCCGAATTTTCTCCCGCAACCACCCACTCACCCCAACCGGCACAGCGGCTTCTCACCGGCGCGCAGCGTCAGCACCTGCACGCCCGTGCGCGTCACCGCCACGGTGTGTTCGAACTGCGCGGACAACTTGCCGTCGCGGGTATACACCGGCCATTCGTCCGGATGCGCGCGGATCGCCGCGCGGCCCTGGTTGATCATCGGCTCGATGGTGAAGGTCATACCTTCCTGCAGCACCTGCCCGGTGCCGGGGCGGCCGTAATGCAGCACCTGCGGGTCTTCGTGCATCTCGCGGCCAATGCCATGGCCGCAGTACTCCTTGACCACGCTGTAGCCCTGCGCGCGTGCGTAATGCGAGATGGCATGGCCGATATCGCCCAGCCGTGCGCCGGGCCGCACCGCGGCGATGCCTTTCCACATCGCCTGGTAGGTGGCCGACACCAGCCGGCGGGCGGCGTAGTCCACCTCGCCCACCAGGTAGGTGGTGCTGGAATCGGCGATGTAGCCGTGCTTTTCCAGCGTGATGTCGAGGTTGACGATCTGGCCGCCGCGCAGCACGTCATCGCGCGACGGCACGCCATGGCACACCACATCGTCGATCGAGCTGTTGAGCACGTAGCCAAAGCCATACTGCCCCTTGCTGGCCGGACGTGCCTGCAGCTCCTCCACGATCATCCGCTCGACGAAGTCGTTGATCTCCAGCGTGCTCATGCCTTCCAGCTTCAGCCGGCCGAGCGCATCGAACACCTGCGCCAGCAACGCGCCGGCTTCCGCCATCCGCGCCAGCGCGGCGGCGTCCTTGATCACGCCCGCCCCGCCCGTATCGGTTGCGGCTGCACGCCCGCCATCCGCAGCTCGTTGGCGACGATCTCCTGGAAGCTCAGGTCCGGGTGCATCTCGCACAGCATGCCAACCTTGATCCAGAAGTTGGCCTGCGCGTTGATCGACCGGCTGGTCACGGTGCAGGCGCGACGCAGCTGGTCGTGCAGCTCGTCATCGATGTTCACGATGCCCATGTCGAGGCGCTCAAGTGGGTGTATATGAATCGTATACGATTCATATATCCGCCATCAACCATCGGTCGAGCGGGTCAATGCCTCCCACTGGGTGAAGCCCTCCGCCAGCGCCTCCAGCTTGGTCCGCACCAACGCCAGCGCATCACTCCCCAGCAGCAGATGCGCGGGTGGCGCGTCACTGTCGATCAGCTGCAGCATCGCCAGTGCGGCCTTCGCCGGGTCGCCCAGCTGCTGGCCGCTCACCGCCTGCCGCCGCGCGCGGACCGGGTCGAACACGCTGTCGTAGTCGGCAATCGCGCGTGGCGTGCGCACCATCGAGCGCCCCGCCCAGTCGGTACGGAACGAGCCCGGCGCCACCGCGGTGACATGGATGCCCAGATGCCGCACCTCCAGGCCCAGCGCCTCGCTGATGCCTTCCAGCGCGAACTTGCTGCCGCAGTAGTACGCGATGCCCGGCAGGGTGATGAAGCCGCCCATCGAGGTGATGTTGATGATGTGCCCGGCGCGGCGCGCGCGCATATGCGGCAACACCGCGCGCATCATCGCTACCGCGCCGAACACGTTGACGTCGAATTGTTGGCGCATTTCCGCCAGCGGAGATTCCTCCAGCACGCCTTCGTGGCCATAGCCGGCGTTGTTGACCAGCACGTCGATCGGCCCGACGGTGGCATCGACGGCATCCACCATCGGCGCGATGGCGTCGAAGTCGGTGACATCGAGCACGCGGCCGAACGCGCGGCCAGGCGCCAGCGCTTCGAACGCCGCGACCGCGCCGGCATCGCGCAGCGTGCCCACCACGCGGTGTCCGGTGGCCAGCGCCACCTGCGCCAGTGCGCGGCCGAAGCCACTGCTGACACCGGTGATGAGAAGGAGCTTGGTCTTCGCCATGGGGCACCTGCTTGAAAGGGGGAGGTGCACAATAGAAAGGCGGCCGACGCGACAACAGGCCGATAACCCTCACATTCTTGCCCATTCCTATGAGCCCCAGCCTCCCGCTCGCCGCCCTGGTCCAGGCGCTCGCGCCCCGCGAGGGCTACACCCTGACCGCCCTGCCCGGTGTGCGCCTGCTGCGCTCGGACCGGCCGCTGGCGCAGACGCCGGTGCTCTACGATCCCGGCATCGTGATCGTCTGCCAGGGCAGCAAGCGCGGCCACTTTGGCCAGCACACCTACGTGTACGACGCGGACCAGTACCTGGCGGTCTCGGTGCCGGTGCCTTTCACGATGGAGACCGAGGCTTCGCCCGCGCATCCGCTGCTGGCGCTCTACCTGCACCTGGACTTCGCGCTGGCGGCGGCGCTGATGCTGGAGATCGACCGCCAGCAGGGCGCGACATCGGCCGAGGCGGCACGCAGCATGGTGTCCAGCCCGATGGACGATGACATGCGGCTGTCGGTGCGGCGGCTGCTGCAGTCACTCGCACGGCCAGCGGAGGCCGCAATCCTCGGCCCACAGCTGCTGCGCGAGCTCTACTTCCGCGTGCTCACCGGCCCGCAAGGGCCCACGCTGCGCGCGGCGCTGGCGATGCAGGGCCATTTCGGCCGGATCGGGCGCGCCTTGCAGCGCATCCATGCCACCTACGCGCATGCGCTGGACGTGGCGCAACTCGCGCACGAGGCGGGCATGAGCACACCGTCCTTCCACGCACACTTCAAGGCGGTGACCTGCACCTCGCCGATGCAGTACCTCAAGTCGATCCGCCTGCACCAGGGGCGGCTGCTGATGGTGCGCGAAGGGATGACCGCCGACGCGGCCTGCCATGCGGTGGGCTATGGGAGCCCCTCTCAGTTCAGCCGCGAATTCAAGCGGCTGTTCGGCCTGTCGCCGCTGCAGGAAGTACGGCGCATGCGCGACCAGTTCGCCCTGCCCCCGGCGCAGGCGGACGCGCGCTACGTGTCCTCGCACTGACGCCATGCGTCAGGCGGCGGCGTTCTCGCTCACCGTGTCGAGCAGGAAATCACGCAGCAGACGCGCGCTCGGCCCGATCCGCCGCGAGTGCACCAGGAAGATGTCCAGCGGCGCCGTCGCCACCTCCGGCAGCACCCGCACCAGTTCGCCAGCCGCCAACGGTGCCGCGGCATCATAGGCCGGCAGTCGGGCGATGCCCTCGCCGGCGAGCACGAAGGCCAGGCGCGACACCGCGCTATCGGTGACGACGTCACCGTGTACCGGTACGTCCACCGGCCGCCCGGCATCGCGCACCTGCAGCGAACGCTGGCTGGGCGGATACACCACCCAGCGATGCTGCCGCAGTTCCTCCACGCTGGCCGGCATGCCGAAGCGGCGCACGTAGGCCGGCGAGGCGCACAGCATCGTCGCCTCGTGTACCAGCGGCCGGGCATACAGGTTGGAATCCGGCAACGGCCCCGCGCGCACCGCGAGATCCACGCCCTGTTGCACCAGGTCGATGTTGGCATCGCCCATCGCGATATGCAGGCGGATCGCCGGATAGCGCCGGCGGAATGCCAGCAGCGCGGGCAGGATGCGCTTGTTGCCGAAATGGTGCGAGCAGGTCAGCCGCACTTCGCCGCGTGGCTCGGCACGCAGCAGTTCCATGCCGCGCAGGCCGTCGTGCGCCTCGTCGAGCAACCGCTCGCAGTGCACGCGGAATGCCTCACCCGCCGGCGTCAGGCTGAAACTGCGGGTGCTGCGCTGCGCCAACGGCACCCCGAGACGTGCTTCCAGCGCACCGACATGGTGACTGACCACCGCACGGGTCAAGCCGAGCTCGCGCGCGGCGGCGGCGAAGCTGCCACAGCGAACCACCGTGGCGAACACCGCCATGGCGCGCAATTCGTCCAGCAGGGGCATCGCCGCGGCCTCATGATTGTATGAGTGGATTTTACAATCCGTCAGTCTCCGCGCGTCTACTGGCCCGCCTTTCCGCGGCCTATCGTCTCTCCTGTCCGCAGTTTCGCGGACCCAGCCAAGCCAAGGAGAGTGTCATGAGCGTCAAGCATGTCCTGTTTATCCTGACAAACGCGCACGAGATCGGCCCGAAGCATCGCCCCACCGGCTACTTCTTCCCCGAGGTGGCGCACCCGTTCGAAGTCTTCGATGCCGCCGGCATCGCCGTCGAGTACGCCTCGCCCCTCGGCGGCGCGCCCTCCTCGGATGGCTACGACGACAACGACCCGGCGCAGCGCGCGTTCCGCGACAGCAAGTCGATCCGGCGCATGGCGCACAGCCGCAAGCTGTCCGAAGTGGATGTGCGCGACTACGACGCGGTGTTCGTGCCCGGCGGCCTGGGCCCGATGGTCGATGTCACCGGCAATGCCGACGTGCAGGCGACGATCCGCCAGGCCTGGGACGCCGGCATGATAGTGGCCGCGGTGTGCCACGGGCCGTCCGCGCTGCTCGGGGTCAAGCTCGCCGATGGCACGCCGCTGGTCGAAGGCCGCCACCTCACGTCCTTCTCGCGTTCGGAAGAGGATGGCTATGCGCGGGCCGACGTGCCGTTCGACCTGGAAACCGCGCTGCGCGAGGAAGGTGCGCTGTACGAATCCACCGCCGACTGGCAGTCGCGCGTGGTCGTGGACGGGCGCCTGATGACCGGCCAGAACCCCGCCTCCGCCGGCCCGCTGGCGCGGGTGATCGTCGAAGCGCTGGAGAAGCAGGCATGAGCACGCCGATCGTGGTGATCGCACGTTGGCAGGTAGCGGAGGAGGCCATCGACGAGGTGCTGGCGCTGTTGCCGGCACTGCGCCAGCGCACGCTCGAAGAGCCGGGCTGCCTGGGCTACGAGGTGCTGCGCGGCCTCGACGACGGCCAGCGCATCACGATTGTCGAACGCTACCGCGACCGCGCGGCGATCGATGCCCATCGCGACTCGGCGCATTACCGCGAGCTGGTCGCCGCGCGCATCGTGCCACTGCTGCGCGACCGCCAGGTCGAACTGCTCACCGCCGCATGAGCCCCCCGGGCATGGCCGCCGGCCGTGGCGGCCATGCCATACTCGATGCGCCACCGGCTTCCGCCCGCGGCGCACACAGGGGAAAGGACGATGAACACCGAATCGCCGCAAGATGCGGCCGCACTCGTATTCCGTACGCGCACCACGCCCGAGCAGGCCGCGGCGGAGAAGAAGATCCGCATGGGCTGGGGCGCCGCGCTGGCCTCGGCAGGCATCACCGCGGTGTTCAGCGTCGTCGCGATGCTGGGCAAATCCTTGGCCGGCGTGACCGCCTTCAGCATCCTCGATGTATTGCTGCTGCTGGGCCTGGCCTTCGGCATGCATCGCCGCAGCCGGACCTGCGCGGTGATCCTGCTGGCGTATTTCCTGCTGTCGAAGGTGCTTCAGTACATGGTGGTCTCGGCCAGCGCCACCGGCCGCATCAGCGTCGTCAGCGGCATTCCGATGGCACTGATCTTCATCTACCTCTACACGCAGGGCGTCATCGGCACGTTCGCCTGGCATCGTCTGCGCCGGACGACCCCGCCGGAGTTGCCCGCGAGCGCGCCTTGAGCGGGGGTTGTGCGGCCCCGTTGGGCCACACAACCGCTGGTGCCCTCTACGGCCGCAGCAGCACCTTGATCGCCCGCCGCTCGTCCATCGCGCGATAGCCTTCGGCCACGTCGGCCAACGGCAGCGAGAGGTCGAACACCTTTCCGGGGTTGATCTGGCGGGTCATGATCAGATCCATCAGATGCGGCAGGAAGCGCCGCACCGGCGCCGGCCCGCCCAGCATGCCGGTCTGCGAGAAGAACAGCGACTGGCCGTCCAGCTCCACGCCGTGCGGCACGCCCACGTAGCCGATCATGCCGCCCGGACGGGTGGCGTGGATCGCCTGCTGCATCGACTCGCGCGTGCCCACGCACTCCAGCACCGAGTCAGCGCCGACGCCACGGGTCAGCTTCTTGATCTCCGCCGCACCTTCCTCGCCACGCTGGATCACGATGTCGGTGGCGCCATATTCCAACGCCAGTTCCTGGCGCGGCTTGTGCCGGCTCATCGCGATGATGCGTTCGGCGCCCATCTGCTTGGCCGCCAGCACGCCCATCAGGCCAACCGCGCCATCGCCCACCACGGCAACGGTCGATCCCGGCCGCACGCGCGCCGCGTCGGCGGCATACCAACCGGTGCCAAGCACGTCGGAGGCGGCGAGCAGGCTGGGGATGAGGTCGTCCGCCGGCATGCCGGCCGTGGCGACCAGCGTGCCGTCGGCCAACGGCACCCGCGCCAGCGGCGCCTGCGCACCGGTCATGAACTCGCGCTGCTCGCAGGAGGACTGGAAGCCGAAGCGGCAGTGCGGACAGGTGTTGTCGGAAAGGCAGAACGAACCCACCACGAACTGGCCGGGCTTGACGGTCTTCACCGCGCTGCCGACCTCCATCACCACGCCGCAGTATTCGTGGCCCATCGCCAGCGGTTCGGCGATGGCGTTGTGGCCGCAGTAGGGCCACAGGTCGGAACCACAGATGCAGGTGGCGGTGAGGCGGATGATGGCGTCGGTCGGGGCGAGGATCTTCGGTTCAGGACGCTCCTCGTAACGGACGTCGCCGGGGGCATGCATGACGGTGGCGAGCATGGGGCAAATCTCCTGGGAAAAGTGATCGGCTCAGTCGGCGGCCGGGCCAGCAAGGTATTGGGCGTCGCTGACATGCTCCTGCCAGTCGACGACCTTGCCATCGAGTGCTTCGGCGATGGCGACGTGGGTCATCGCGGTGTCCGGCGTGGCGCCATGCCAGTGGCGATGACCCGGCGGGCACCAGACGATGTCACCGGGACGCAGCTCGACCACCGGCTCGCCCTCGCACTGCGTCCAGCCCTTGCCGGCGGTGACGATCAGCGTCTGCCCGAGTGGATGCGTATGCCAGGCGGTGCGCGCGCCGGGCTCGAAGGTGACGATGGCACCACTGACGCGCGCCTCGCCGCTGCCGCTGAAGGGCATGTCGATGCGCACCTTGCCGGTGAAGTAATCAGGCGAGCCCTGCACGGACGGCACGCTGCCGTTGCGGATGAGTTTCATGGAAGCTCCGGGAGAAGCGGAAAGGGAGACGGCGCCGAACGCCAGCAGGCACGGCGCCAACAGGAACGCGCGAACGCTCAACGGCCCGAACGCGCGGCCAGATGGGCCGGATAGCGTTCGCCCTGCACTTCGATCGCGGCCAGCGCGCGACCGACCTCGTCGCGTTCGCCCTCGCCCAGCTGCAGGTCGGCGGAGGCGAGGTTTTCCTCCAGCCGGTGCAGCTTGGTGGTGCCGGGAATCGGCACGATCCACGGCTGCTGCGCCAGCAGCCAGGCCAGCGCGATCTGTGCCGGCGTGGCCCCGCGCGCCGTGGCGATGCGACCGAGCGCATCAACCAGCGCCTGGTTGGCCCGGCGTGCCTCCGGCGAGAAGCGCGGCACCACGTTGCGGAAATCGTTCGCGTCGAACGTGGTATCCGCATCGATCTTGCCGGTGAGAAAGCCCTTGCCGAGCGGACTGAACGGCACGAAGCCGATGCCCAGTTCGGCGCACAGCGGCAGGATCTCGCGCTCCGGCTCGCGCCACCAAAGCGAGTATTCGCTCTGCAGCGCGGCCACCGGCAGCACCGCATGCGCGCGGCGGATCGAGCCGGCGCCGGCTTCGGACAGGCCGAAGTGCGCCACCTTGCCCTCGGCCACCAGGTCGCGCACGGTACCGGCCACGTCTTCCATCGGCACGTCCGGGTCCACGCGGTGCTGGTAGAACAGGTCGATGCGATCGGTGCGCAGATGGCGCAGCGAGGCCTCGGCCACGGCGCGGATGCGCTCGGGCCTGCTGTCCACGCCAGTCTGCGCGTTGCCGTCCTTGAAGCCGAACTTGGTGGCGATCACCACCTGGTCGCGGAACGGCGCCACGGCTTCGCCGAGCATCTGTTCGTTGAGGGCGCCATAGGCCTCGGCCGTGTCGAAGAAGGTCACGCCACGCTCGAACGCGGCGCGGATGAGGTCGATGCCGGCGGCACGGTCCACGCCCGGGCCGTAGCCGAAGCTCAGGCCCATGCAGCCGAAGCCGAGTGCGGAGACCTGCGGCCCGTGGGTGCCAAGGGTACGCATCTTCATCGGGGAGTTCCTCGGGGGAGAAAGGAGCGCCAGTCTCGCGCCGAGCTCCGCCGGCGATAAGCCCGCAGAATCCGAATAGACTTATGATCATTCCTCACCAATCCCGGGAGACGGTCGTGAATCGCGAGAACTACAACGACCTGCAGTCCTTCCTGCTGGTGGCGCAGGAACGCAGCTTCACCCGCGCCGCGGCCCGGCTGGGGGTGTCGCAATCGGCGCTCAGCCACACGATGCGTCAGCTCGAAACTCGCCTCGGCGTGCGCCTGCTGACCCGCACCACCCGCAGCGTCTCGCCGACCGAGGCCGGCGAACGCTTGCTGCAGGCGCTGGCGCCCAACTTCGACAACATCGACGCGGCCCTGCTCGGGCTGGGCGAGTTCCGCGATACGCCGAGCGGCACGATCCGCATCACCACCAGCGAGCACGCCGCGCGCACGGTGCTGTGGCCGGTGCTGCGGCCGTTCCTGGCGAAATATCCGGAAGTGAAGGCCGAGATCAGCAGCGACTCCTCGCTTACCGACATCGTCGCCGAGCGCTTCGATGCCGGCATCCGCCTGGGTGAGCAGGTGGCGCAGGACATGATCGCCACGCCGATCGGGCCGCCGACGCGGCTGGTGGTGGTGGGTACGGCCGAGTATCTGCGTGGCCGCCCGGCGATCACCACGCCGCGCGACCTGGTGGCGCACGACTGCATCAACCTGCGCTTCCTCACCCACGGCGGCCTGTATGCCTGGGAGTTCGAGAAGGACGCGCATGCGCTGAACGTGCGGGTGGAAGGGCGGCTGGTGTTCAACAGCATCGACCGCATCCTCGACGCCGCGCTTGCCGGCTTCGGCCTGGGCTACATCCCGCAGGATCTCGCCGCGCCCCACCTGACCGACGGCCGCCTGCTGCAGGTGCTCGACGACTGGTGCCCGCTGTTCCCCGGCTACCACCTCTATTACCCGAGCCGGCGCCAGCCATCGCAGGCGTTCGCGCTGCTGGTGGAGGCGCTGCGCTGGCGCGGCATCTAAGTAATTTTACTTAGGCAATTCCGGTACATGCTCGGTTGAGGTGCCGTTTCAAGGCGCCCAACGTCGCAAGCCAGCACCAGCGATGGAGCGCTGCGATGAGATACCGGCAAACCGTGTTGTCCACGGGCATCGCCCTGGCGCTCGTCCAGATCGCGATGCTTCCCTTGTCCCGCGTGCATGCGCAGACCCAGGCTGGCCCAGGCGCGTTGACGTCGACGGTCACCGCCACCACGGGCGAGACTCTGGTCGTAGGCAATACGACGGTGACAACCACCGGCACCAACGACGGCGTGCGCGCCAACGGCGGCAACGTCACGCTCGACATGCAGGCCGCGGCTGCGCCCAGCGGGCCGATCACCGTGCAGACCGCCAATGGCGCCGCGCTGCATGCCACCAACGGCAGCATCACCGCGCTCAATGGCCTCAACCTGCGCACCACCGGGGGCCGGGCGATGTTCGCCGACGGCGGCGCCATCACCCTCGCCGGCGGCAACGTCGCCATCACCGGCGTGGGCCTGCTGGCCGGAGCCACCGCCGGCAGCATCACCATCAGCAATACCCGCTACAACGATCCGACATTGACCAGCGGCACCCAAGGCAGCGGCATCGGCGTGGATGGCACCGGCCTGGTGACCCTGTCCGGCACCAACCGCCTGTATATCGGCCGTGCCGGCGCGGCCGCCAACCCCATCGGCCTCGGCGTGCAGGGCACCGGTGCGCGCATCGTGGTCAACAGTGCGCTGCCACTCACCTTCCAGGGCAACGGCGCGCTGGGCATGTATCTGTATGGCGGTGGCCACATCGACACCAATGCAGCCATCTCGCTGATCTTCAGCGGCGCCAACTCGGTGGGCGTCACCGTCGATGGCGCGGCCACCGATTCGGTGCTGCGCAACGTCACCGCCACTTTCAACGACACCGCCGGCACCGTATCGGGCACCGGGCTGGTGGCGCAGAACGGCGGGCAGATCAGCGTGGAGAATTTCGTCGTGCAGGGTGCGGGGGTGGGACTCGGCATCTGGGTGCAGCCCAACTCGACCGTCAACGTCAGCGGCGCCAGCCGCATCGGCGTCACCTCCACCCGCAACGGCCAGCGCTACATCTTCTCGCCGACCACCTCGATGGCGTCCGGCGCGATCTTCAGCGGTGCCGGCGCGCCCAGCTGGCGTGCCGCCGGGCTGGTGCTGGGGGGCACGCTCAACAGCAGCGGCACCACCTGGACCAACAGCACCACCGCCGGCCACGGCCTGTACCTGGGCCAGAACGGCACCACCAGCATCGCCAATCTCGATGGCGACAGCGTCACCACCACCGGCGCGCAATCGGCGACCGTCACCACCTACGCCCGCGCCATTGTCAACGCCACCGGTACCACCTTCCGCAACGAGGGTGGCTACGAGGCGTTCTACATGTGGAACTACGGCAGCGCGACGCAGGTGACCGGGAACAACGAAGTCCACCTGATCGACAGCACCATCACCACGACCGGCAACGCCGATGGCGTCTACGCGGTGAACCAGGCACCCGGCTACCAGAACATCTTCACCATGCAGGGCGGCTCGATGCAGGCCAGCGGCGCGGCCTTCTATGCGTATGGACCGTTCAGCGCCACGCTGACCGACACCACCGTCGATGGCACGCAGGCGCTGCTGTTCGGCGGGGCGATGAACAGCACCGGCGACCCCACGCTGGCCACGCTGGTAGCCACACGCAGCACGCTCACCGGCATGGCCGGCGGGGCGACCAACGCCACCACCAACATCACGCTGCTGGACCATTCGCACTGGACGGGCCAGGCCTGGGACCTGAGCAACGCGACTCTCGATGCGAGCAGCGTGTGGACGATTCCGGAGATCTCCAACCTCTCCGGCCTGGTCGACAACCAGGGGCGCATCGAGTTCACCGCGCCGGTCAACGATGTCTACAAGCACCTCTACACGCAGTCGTATCTCGGCACCGCCGGCAGCGTCATCGCGATGAACACCTGGCTGGCCGAGGATGACTCCCCCACCGACCAGCTGATCATCGACGGCGGCAGCGCCACCGGGCAGACCACGCTGGAAATCCATAACCCGGGCGGCGGGGGTGCGCTGACGCTGGGCGACGGCATCCGTGTCGTCGCCGTGCTCAACGGCGGCACCACCGACCCCGGCACCTTCAGCAACAACCAGCTGCTGCTGGCGGGCCCTTACAACTACCACCTGTATCGCGGCGGCACTTCCGCCGGCAGCGAGCAGGAATGGTTCCTGCGCTCGACGCTGGACTGCAGCACGCCGGGCGCGCCGGAGCACATCTGCCCACCGGTGCCGCCAACGCCTCCTCCGCCTCCTCCGCCTCCTCCGCCGCCCCCGCCTCCACCACCACCGCCTCCTCCACCGCCTCCTCCGCCTCCGGACCCGCCTTCGCCACCGCCACCGGACCCGCCCGATCCGCAACCCGGACCGGACCCGGAGCCGCCGCCGGTGGTGCCCGAGCCGGAGGTCACGCCGCCCACGCCGCCGGATCCGCCCGAGCCCGGCCCCGAACCGACGCCGGACTACCGCGCCGAAGTCTCGCTGTACACCGCGTTGCCGGCGATGGCACTGCGCTACGGCTGGGCCACGCTGGGCAACCTGCACGAACGTGTGGGCGAGCAGGAGCAACTGCGCGCGCGTTCGGACCTGCGCGAAGACTCTTGGTTCAACGGCGCGTGGGTGCGCGTGATCGGCGAGAACGGCGATGTCGAAGGCAGCCGCCGTGGCATCTACGACCAGGGCGGCCCACGCTACGACTACGACATCCTCGCGGTGCAGGCCGGTGCCGACCTGTACGCGGGGGAACACGACGATGGCAGGCGTGACCACGCCGGCGCCTACGTCGGCCAGGGCCGCATACGCAGCGACGTGGTCAACTACGACGGCAACCTCGCTGGACGCAACGAAGTGCGCGGGACCTCGCTGGGCCTGTACTGGACACGCTACGGCGAGGAAGGCCAGTACCTGGACGCGGTCTGGCAGGGCACCTGGGGCAAGGCCAAGTCGCGCTCCAGCAACGGCATCCTGCTCGATCGCGACAGCTTCGGCTGGGCGGCCTCGCTGGAAGGCGGCTGGCCGGTGCTGATGCACGAGGACGAACGCGAACTGCTGGAACCCCAGGTGCAGCTGATCTACCAGCGCATCAACCGCGACGAGAGCCGCGACCCCGCCGCCAGCGTGCGCTTCCGCGACATGGACTCGCTGGCCGCGCGCCTGGGCCTGCGCTGGGCCAACACCTGGACGCTGGAGCCCACCCACGAAGGCATCCCGCGCCTGTTCACCGGCTGGCTGCGCCTCAATGGCTGGCACGAATTCCGCGGCCAACCCATCACCGAGTTCTCGTCGGCTGATGGCTATGTGCCGTTCGAGGCGGACCTGAAGGGCACGTGGTGGCAACTCAACGCCGGCATGACCTGGCAGTGGGGCGCCTCGACCACGCTCTACGCCAATCTCGGTTACCAGAAGAGCTTCGACCGCGACTTCGACGCCTGGGATGCCAAGGCCGGCCTGCGCTGGAACTGGTGAGCGCCCTCCATCGCCCGGGCAGCGCCGGGCGATGGATCACGCGGTGATGCGCGCAGGCACTAAAGTAGTGCCCCCCGATCGCTGGAGCACCGCATGTCCTATATCGCCGACCCCGCCCGCTATGACGGACGCATGCCCTATCGCCGCGTCGGCCGCAGCGGGCTGGTACTGCCCGCGGTGTCGCTGGGCCTGTGGCAGAACTTCGGTGGCGTGGACGTGTTCGAGACCGGGCGGGCGATGCTGCGCCGCGCCTTCGACCGCGGCGTCACCCATTTCGACCTGGCCAACAACTACGGCCCGCCCTACGGCTCGGCGGAGGAGAATTTCGGCCGCTGGTATGCCAGCGACTTCGCCACGCACCGCGATGAGCTGGTGATCTCCACCAAGGCGGGCTGGGACATGTGGCCCGGCCCGTATGGCGGCCCGAGCGGCTCGCGCAAGCACGTGCTGGCCAGCTGCGAGCAGAGCCTGCGCCGCATGGGGCTGGACTACGTGGACATCTTCTATTCGCACCGCGTGGATGCCGACACGCCGCTGGAAGAGACCATGGGCGCGCTCGCGCAGCTGCACCGCCAGGGCAAGGCGCTGTACGTGGGCATCTCGTCGTATTCGCCGGAGCTGACGCTGCAGGCCGAAGCGATCCTGCGCGCCGAGGGCGTGCCGCTGCTGATCCACCAGCCGAACTACTCGATGCTTAACCGCGATATCGAGCACGGCCTGCTCGATACGCTGGGCGCGCTCGGCGTCGGCTGCATCGCGTTCTCGCCGCTGGCCCAGGGCATGCTCAGCGACAAATACCTCAAGGGCGTGCCGGATGATGCACGCGCGCACCGCGATGGCTCGCTCAAGCAACGCATGCTCACTGCCGACAACCTGGACAGGATCCGCGCACTGAACGACATCGCCGCCGCGCGCGGCCAGTCGTTGGCGCAGATGGCCATCGCCTGGGTACTGCGTGATCCGCGGGTGACCTCGGCACTGATCGGCGCGCGCACCGTCGCCCAGCTCGACGACTCGCTGAACGCGGTCGCGCGACTGGACTTCAGCGCCGAGGAGCGCACCGCCATCGACCGCCATGCCGGCGATGGCCAGGTCGATATCTGGCGCGTGTCCTCGGGCATCGGCCGCGAGTCCGCCAGCTAAACGAACATCGGGCGGCGACACCCGCAGGTGCCGCCGCCCGATGAACTGTTCCGTTTTGCCGAAAACGCGTATCGATTGTTGCGGGGGTTTTGTGCATCAACCCGCAGTTTTCCGCCATATTGTCCGCATTCATGCACAAACCCATCTCAAGCCAATGCACGGTTCGCCGATAGCTGGAAACCTTGCCAGCCAAACGAGCCCTGCCATGCGCGCTCCCATTCGCACTTCATCATCGTCCGTCGGTATCCAGACCAAGCTGCTCGGTGCGTTGGGCGTCGGCCTGGCGATCGTGCTTACGTGTGGCGTGATCGGACTGGGCTCGGCCTGGTCCAACCTCGGCAAGGACCTGCCGCCGGAAGTGGAGCAGCTTTCCAAATCCGAAGACCTGCGCGATGCATTCCGCATGCAGGTGCAGGAATGGAAGAACGTGCTGCTGCGGGGCCATGACGCCGAGCTGCGGGTCAAGCACCTGGCCGCCTTCGACGAGAAGGGCGCCGAGGTGCAAGCGATGGTTACGCACATCGGCGCCTCGGCCGACGCGGAAATTCAGGCGCTGGCCAAGCAGTTCAGCGAACAGCACCGCACGCTCGGCGCCAAGTACCACGACGCACTGGCTGCCTTCGAGGCCGCCCACTACGACGCCGAGACGGGTGACGCGCTGGTGCGCGGCCTGGATCGCCCGCTCGATGCCACGCTCGGCCAGGTGATCGCGCGCAGCCAGCAGCTCTCCGGCACCGCGCTGGAAGCGAAGGCGCAGGAAGCTCGCCACACCCTGGTGCTCGCCGGCAGCCTGATGATCGGCACCGCGCTGCTGCTGGTGGGCGTGCTCACCTTCTGGCTGCGCCGCTCGGTGATCCGTCCGATCCTCGAAGCCGCCGCCGCCGCGCAGGCCGTTGCCGAAGGCGACCTGTCGCGCCAGATCCGCGTCACCACCCGCGATGAAGTCGGTGAGCTTGCCCAGGCCCTGCAAAGCGTCACCGGTACCCTGCAGCGGCTGATCGCCGAGCAGCGCGAGCTGACCCATCGCCACGACATCGGTGAGATCAGCTTCCGCATGGATGAGAAGGCGTTTACCGGCGAGTACGCGCAGATGGTCCACCAGGCCAACGTGTGCGTGGCCCAGCACATCGGGGTGAAGATGCGCGTGGTGGACGTGATCCAGCACTATGCGATCGGCGATCTGTCGGTGGACATGGACCGCCTGCCCGGCGAGAAGGCCGCGATCACCAATGCGATGGATGCGGTCAAGCGCAGCCTGTCGGACATCAACGGCGAGATCCGCCAGCTGACCCAGGCCGCCGGTCGGGGCGACTTCTCGCGCCGGGGCGATGAGAGCCGCTACCAGTACGATTTCCGCGAGATGATCGGCAGCCTCAACGGCTTGATGGGCACCACCGAGAGCAGCCTGCAGGCCTTGTCGACGCTGCTGCGCGGCATCGCCGATGGCGACCTGACCCAGCGCATGGACGGTGACTTCCACGGCGTGTTCGCGCAGATGCGCGACGACGCCAATGCCACCGTCACCCAGCTGACCAGCATCGTCGGCCGCATCCAGAACGCCAGCGGCAGCATCAACCTGGCCGCCGGCGAAATCGCGCAGGGCAACAGCGACCTGTCGCGCCGCACCGAGCAGCAGGCCGCCAACCTGGAAGAGACCGCCGCCTCGATGGAGGAACTGACCTCCACCGTGAAGCAGAACGCCGATCATGCGCGCCAGGCCAACCAGCTCGCGCAGGGCGCGGCCACGGTGGCCTCGCAGGGCGGCGACGTGGTCGGCCAGGTGGTCACCACGATGGGCGACATCGAGGCCTCGTCGAAGAAGATCGCCGAGATCATCTCGGTCATCGACGGCATTTCGTTCCAGACCAACATCCTGGCGCTCAATGCCGCGGTGGAAGCGGCGCGCGCCGGCGAACAGGGCCGCGGCTTCGCGGTGGTCGCCAGCGAGGTGCGCACGCTGGCGCAGCGCTCGGCCAATGCAGCCAAGGAGATCAAGCACCTGATCGACGACTCGGTGCAGAAGGTCGCCGATGGCTCGGCGCTGGTGCACAAGGCCGGCGCGACCATGGGCGAGATCGTCGCCTCGGTGCGGCGCGTGACCGACATCATGGCCGAGATCTCCGCCGCCTCGCAGGAACAGTCGGCCGGTATCGAGCAGGTCAACCAGACCGTCACCCAGATGGACGAGACGACGCAGCAGAACGCCGCGCTGGTGGAGGAAGCCACCGCCGCGGCGCGCGCGATGGAAGAACAGGCGGGCGAGCTGACCCAGGCGGTGAGCATGTTCCGCCTGTCCAGCGAGCCGGACATCCGCCGCGCGATCCGCGCCGCGGTCGCCGCGGCGGCTTGACAGCATTGCGCCTGGCGTCCGGGAGGGGACGACAGGCGCCTGGCGACATCGCCGACGGCAGGACGTTGTCGGCGTAAGTCGCAAGCACACGGATGTGCGGCACAGGGAAGTGCGGGAGGACCGGGGGGGCTCCCACCCCATCGGGGATCGCGGCCGGCAGGGAAGCCGGCTGCGAATACGAACCTCAGGCTGCCGGCATTTTCGCCAGCAGCTTGTCCAGGGTGATCGGGTAGTCGCGCACGCGCACGCCGGTGGCATGGTGGATCGCGTTGGCCACCGCCGCACCGACACCGCAGATGCCCAGTTCGCCGACGCCCTTGGCCTTCATCGGTGAAGACACCGGGTCGGTCTCGTCGAGGAACACGACCTCCTGGTGCGGGATATCCGCATGCACCGGCACCTCATAGCCGGCCAGGTCGTGGTTGACGAAGAAGCCCAGGCGGCGATCCACCACCAGTTCCTCCATCAAGGCCGCGCCGACGCCCATCGTCATCGCGCCGATCACCTGGCTGCGCGCCGATTTCGGATTGAGGATGCGCCCGGCCGCGCACACCGCCAGCATGCGCCGCACGCGGATCTCGGCCGTCGCCGCATCCACCGCCACTTCGACGAAGTGCGCGCCGAAGGTGGACTGCTGGAACTTCTCGCCAAGGTCACCGTATTCGATGCGATCTTCGGCCACGACACGGCCCTGCTTGGCCAACGCTTCCAGCGCGACGTCGCGGCCGCCACCGTGCACGCGGCCATCGCTGAAATCAGCGGTGTCCGCCGCGATGCCGGCACGCTCGGCCAGCAGCTGCCGCAGCTTCACGCAGGCGGCGTACACGCCGGCGGTGGAGCTATTGCCACCCCACTGCCCGCCCGAGCCCGCCGAGACAGGGAAGCGCGAATCGCCCAGCCGCACGTCCACGCGCGAGACCGGCACGCCGAGCATCTCGGCGGCGGTCTGCGCGATGATCGTGTAGGAGCCGGTGCCGATGTCGGTCATGTCGGTCTCCACCCGCACCGTGCCATCGGCTTCCAGCGCCACGCGCGCGGCCGAGGCCATCACCAGGTTGTTGCGGAACGCGGCGGCCACGCCCTGTCCGATCCACCAACGGCCCTCACGCGTGCTCGCCGGCTTCGGGTTGCGCCTGGCCCAGCCGAAGCGCTCGGCGCCGTCCTGCAGGCAGCGCACCAGCTGCCGTTGCGAGAACGGCCGCGAAGGATGCTCGGGATCGACCTGGGTGTCGTTGCGGATGCGCAGTTCGATCGGATCGATGCCGAGTTGTTCGGCGAACTCGTCCACCGCGATCTCCAGCGCCATCAGGCCGGGCGCCTCGCCGGGTGCACGCATCGCGTTGCCTTCGGGCAGGTCGAGCACGGCCAGGCGCGTGGCGGTCATGCGGTCGGCACCGGCGTAGAGCAGGCGGGTCTGGTTCACCGCGGTTTCCGGTCCACCGCCAGGCAGGTCGCCCGACCAGCTCTCATGGCCGATGGCCTGGAAGCGGCCATCCGGCGTGGCGCCGAGGCGGATGCGCTGGATCGTCGCCGGTCGATGCGTGGTGTTGTTGAACATCAGCGGGCGCGGCAGCATCACCTTCACCGGGCGTCCCACCTGCCTGGCCCCAAGCGCGGCCAGCAGCGCGTCGGCGCGCACGAACAGCTTGCCGCCGAAGCCGCCGCCGATATACGGCGAGACCAGGCGCACCTTCTCCTTGGGAATGCCCAGCGTCCTGGCGACATCGCCCACGCCCCAGTCGATCATCTGGTTGGACGTCCACAGCGTGAGCGCGTCGCCGTCCCAGCGTGCGATGGAGGCATGCGGCTCCATCATCGCGTGTGCCTGGTCGGGCGTGGTGTAGGTCTGGTCGAACTTGGCCGGCGCGGCGGCAAAGGCGCCGGCGAAATCACCGACGGCGGTATCCGGTGGGCCCTGGTCGGCCTTGGGCTTGGTCGCGCTGCCCTTGGCGGCGTGCAGGTCGAAGGCGCCGTTTTCGCGCTGGTAATCGACCTTGATGCGCTGCGCGGCCGCGCGCGCCTGCTCGAACGTCCCGGCCACCACCAGCGCGATGGCCTGGTGGTAATGCTCGATGCGCGGACCGCCGAGCAGGTTGGCGGTATTGAACTTGCCCTTGCCAAGCTTGCCGGCGGTCTGCGCGGTGACGATGCCGAGCACGCCGGGTGATTGGCGCGCGGCGGCCAGGTCCATGCCGCGGATCGCGCCCTTGGCGATGCCGGCACCGAGGACATAGCCATACACCGCGTCCGGCACCGCCTCGTGCTGCTCGTAGGCATACGGCGCGGTGCCGGTGGTCTTGCGCGGGCCGTCGATGCGGTCCAGCGGCTGGCCGACCACCTTCAGGCGGTCGATGGGATTGGTGCCGGCGGGGGTATCGAATTTCATCTCAGGCCCTCGCTTCGTCGAGTACGGCGGCCAGCGTGCGTTCCACCAGCGGCAGCTTGAAGGCATTCTGCGGCGTGGTGCGTGCACCCTCCAGCAGTTGCGCGGCGATGCGACGGGCATCACGGCCCTGCTCGGCCGCCTCCACCCGCCAGGGCTGGGGCGCCACGCCACCGAGTGCCACGCGCAGCGCGCCGTCATCGCGCACCACCACGCCCACCGACACGATGGCGAACGCATACGACGCCCGGTCGCGCACCTTGTGATAGACGTGATGCCCGCCCAGCGGCGGCGGCAGCACGACGCCCGTGATGAGTTCGCCACGTTCCAGCACCGTTTCCTGGTGCGGCGTGTCGCCCGGCGCGCGATAGAACTGCGCCAGCGGAATCTGCCGGGTGCGGCCATCGCCGCGCACCGTCTCGACCTGCGCGTCCAGCGCGCGCATGGCCACCGCCATGTCGCTGGGATGGGTGGCGATGCAGTGTTCGCTGGCGCCCACCACCGCGAGGTTGCGGCTGAAGCCGCCCATCGCGGCACACCCGCTGCCGGGCAGGCGTTTGTTGCAGGCCTGCTGTGGATCGTAGAAGTACGGACAGCGCGTTCGCTGCAGCAGGTTGCCGGCGGTGGTGGCGCGATTGCGCAGCTGCGCCGAGGCACCGGCCAACAGCGCGCGCGAGAGCAGCGCGTAATCGCGCCGCACGCGCGGATGCGCGGCGAGGTCGGCGTTGCGCACCAGCGCGCCGATGCGCAGCCCGCCATCGGGCATATCCTCCACGCGATCCAGCGCCAGGCCGTTGACGTCGATCAGATGTACCGGCGCTTCGATCTGCAGCTTCATCAGGTCGAGCAGATTGGTGCCGCCGGCGATGAAGCGGGCACCGGGCGTGCGCGCGGCCTGCGCGGCGGCGGCGG